>NZ_JBHZBH010000036.1:0-85936 GCF_042754765.1 Nonomuraea sp. NPDC059194
CGATGTCCGGACCGGCGACGAAGCCGTCCAACGACATGCTCTTGTACAGCACCACGGCACCCATTGAGACCTCCTGAACGTTGTCCTTAGGAGTTGGAGCTAAGTTCCGGCGGTCCGGTAAGTGGCCGGGAACCTCCGGAGCTATTTGGCCAGACATGATCTCTTGACGGCAAGAGTACGGCCCCGCCTTGGCGGGGCCTGAGGTTGTCGATGTGGTGGGTCGCGGGTTCGAGGCGGGGGCCTCACATGACTCCGATGATCAGGTTCTCGCGGGCGGCTTCGACGACTTCCTTGGTCACGGTGGTGAGCTGGTTGATCTCCAGGACTCGTGCGATCTGGTCGACGAGGCGGGTGATGAGGCGGAAGTTGCCGCTGGTGATGCGGGTGATGGCAGCGACGGCTTCAGTAGTGTCCGTTCAGGCGAAGATGTCCTCTTGCCCTGTCGTGGACCTGTGAGATGTCAGGTTAGTTCGAACGACGGTTGCCAGGACTGTTCGGAATGATCTTGCATTTTCGGTGAGCGCCCTGCTCTGAAGCGGGGGCGCTTTCTGCATTTTGGACGGCTCTGGCGTTGTCTGGCAGAAGCCAGTGCGGAACGTGGTGATGTTTTCTGAATTCTTGGCGGGCTTTGCGCCGGCGCTCCAACTCGTGGAAGCTCAGTCTCCCGGTCGGCGTGCCGTCCACGGTGCGACCTCGCGTGTGAGGGAAGGTGGTGCCGGGTTCGACCTGCTCGGAACCGACAACTCCGGCCAGCCACCGCTCAAGCACGTAGGAGTCCCAAATGCCCATCCCTGTGCGGCCCAAGAGCTGGTTGAGTTGCTTGGCCACGGGTTCGACCTCGGGGGTGAACTCGTCGCCCGAACTGATGATCTTCTCTGCGGCCAGGCGCCATGCGGGAGAGAGGAAGAGTTCAGTGATCTGGACGGCCTCTGGGGAGAACGCTGCGATGAACAGCGACCCATCAAACGACTGGGAGCGGACGCCCAGCCGCTCCATCCGGACCAGCCGCTCAAGCCGAACCGTCCAGGGGTCTTCCGGGTCGGACGATGCGGAGGGACGCAGGACGAGACAGAGGCGAAGCGAGGCCTCAAACGCGTTGTAACAGGCGAACCGCCGTCACGTACGCGAATTCGAAGTCGCACGCTAACGCAGGATCCCCACCAGCCACAGGAGGTGTCATGATCGTCATCTTCCTTTGTTGTTTGAGCGTCGAGAAAACGGACAGTGGTCAGCGACAAGTTCTGTCAGTAGCTCACCGTAGTTGAGGAAGCCCTCTCGCCCTCGTCGGTAGGGCACCGGCGAGGGCTTCTCGAGAGTGGTGCAGACCGCTGCTAGGCGATGTATCCCAGCACCAAGGCGGCGATCACCGGGCCCATGTACAGCAGGGGGAAGACGACGGTCGAGTACGAGCGCGCCCGGAGCACGGTGACCACGGCTCCGGCGAAGTACAGCACCAGGCCGATCCCGGCCAAGAGGCCGACGACCGGCACGAACAGGCCGACCAGCAGGCCCACAGACCCTGCGGCCTTGGCTGCGCCGAGCCAGGTCCACCACGAGCGGGGGACGCCGTAGTCCATCAGCGGCTTCACGACCCACTCGGCGCGGCGAAGGAGGGAGAAGGCAGAGAAACCCACCCAGAGGGCGGCCAGGACGGTGACGATGGCGGCGGTGGTGGACATGGGGACACTCCCTTAGCTGGTGTTTTCTTTGTGATACCAATCCTGCGAGCCCCGGTTGATAGTTCCGCGATGCGTTCACGATGCGATGGAGATCAACCAGCCGACCCGTGAGCCTTCTGTCGTTCCGCGCGCCGCGCCGGTTTTCGGAGGCGTTGGCGTACGTTCCGGTACCGACACAGCTCGCTACCGCCCAGATTCGGTTGTTCAGATGACCGTCACCGGGGCCAGCTCGGGCCGCTTGGCCGTACGGCCGTCGCCCGAGGAGCGGCCACGCAGCCGGCGGCCGATCCACGGCCCGGCGAAGCCCGCCGCCCAGCGCAGCTCCGTCGCCGCCACCCGCCAGGCCGACGGCCGGGGCAGAGCAGGCAGTGGCGCCATCCAGGTGTCGTCGCTGCCCGGCAACTGCAGGCCGTACGCCAGGGCGGCGGCGATGCGGGCGTGCCCCGCGGGGCTGGCGTGGAGCCGGTCGGCACTCCACATGCGCGCGTCGGTGGCGAACTCCAGGCCGAAGGTCTCGATCAGGATGACGTCGTGGCGGGCGCAGGCGGCGCGGATGCGCTCGTTGAAGTCGACCACCAGGGGCACCAGCCGGCGGGCCATGGGCGCGATCTTGCCGATGTCGGGGTAGGTGACGGTGACCACCCGCGCCCCGGCCGCGGTCAGCGCCACGAACATCTCCTCCAGCACGCCCGCCACCGCCGCGGCGTCGAAGCCCGGCCGGATGAGGTCGTTCACGCCCGCCATGACGGTGGCCACGTCGGGGCGGAGCGCCAGAGCCGCCTCCAGCTGCTCGTCGCGGACCTGGGCGGCCAGGCGCCCGCGCACACCCAGGTTGGCGTAGAGCAGCTCGGGGTTGGCGGCGGCCAGCAGCTCGGCGAGCCGGTCGGCGAAGCCGCGCAGGCCGCGCACGTCGTCGCCGTCGCCCAGGCCCTCGGTCTGGCTGTCACCGAGGGCGACGTAGCGGTGATAGGTGGTCATGGCCCGGTCCTTCCATCGTGCGCGGCACGCACGCTCAGCGTGCGCGCGGTCTGCAGGCACCACTCGCGCATCTCCCGCTCCAGGCGGCAGCCGCCCAGACAGGTCAGGTAGGGGCCGATGCGCTCTCCCCTGGCCAGGAAGGTCTCCTCGTCCAGGCCGCCGCGCAGATTGACCAGCATCTTGTCGAAGAGGGCGAGCTTGACCGCGGCCTCCTCGGCCCGCTGGTGCAGCTGGTCGATCAGCGGTCCGGGGTCGGCCACGTCGGCCGCGTGCACCTTCACCACCAGGTCGTCGCGAATGAGCAGGGGCTTGCTCGGCGCCGCGGCGAAGGCGGCCAGCTCGCCCCTCCCGGCCTCGGTCACGGTGAACACCCGCTTGTTGGGCCGGCCCTGCTGGACCACCTCGCGCCCGGCCACCAGGCCGTCGGCCTCGAGTTTGGTGAGCTCGGCGTAGAGCTGCTGGGGGGCGGCGTACCAGAAGTTGGCCACGCCGACATCGAAGATCTTGGCCAGCTGATAGCCGCTGTACTCGCCGTCCAGCAGCGCCGCCAGCACTGCGTGCCGGAGAGCCACCCTAGACATATCCATGACTAATCATGAGTATGACTATAGGGGTTGAGGCGGCGGATCGCGAGCAAGAACTTTAGATGTGTCCCCCATTGATGCGGTACGCACCGCTTACCCCGCTCTGTCCGATGGCTACGCCTACCTCGACGGCGCCGCCGGCACCCAGACGCCCACCCCGGTGATCGAGGCCATCGCCGCCGCCTACCGGGCCCTCAGCTCGGGTCGCTGCGGCCCCCGCCCTCTCTGATTTCCCTTGTCGGTGGCACGAGCCGCGAGGAAGTCGGCGAACAGTCGGTTGACGTGCTGAGGGCAGTCGGTGCTGAGGGCGTGGCCGCAGCCGTCGAGCTCGTGGACCTGGGCTCCGGGCATGAGACGGTCGAACACGCGCGCCTGCCCCACTGGGTTGACGGTGTCCTGCCTGCCCCAGACCACCAGCGCGGGCGTGACCGTACCGGGCATGGCGTCGATCGTCTCGCGCCAGTCGAGGCCGCGTTCGAGCAGATACTGGCTCTCCAGGTTGTCGGCGAAGGTGCCCGGCGCCCAGAAGGCGTCCACGTCCTGCTCGGTCACCTTCTCCTGGTGGACGTGTATCCGCTCGAGCGCGGCGCGCGAGCTGGACCTGTCGGCGTAGTACATGTTGTTCCAGATTTCCCCGATGACGGGATATTTCATGATCTCGTAGACCCAGGTGTCGCGGGTGGAGGCGCCGGACGGTGCCAGCAGCAGCAGGCTGTCGACCCGATCGGGGTACCGCTGCGCGTAGGCCAGTGCCCAGCCGCCGCTCCACGACAGGCCGCCCAGGGCGGGCCGATCGATGCCCATAGCGTCAAGAAATGCCCCGATCGCCCTGGTCATCCCGTTCAGGTCCCAGGCGAAGCGGCGGTCCTTGAGCGAGGTGAAGCCCTGGCCGGGCAGGTCGACCACGTAGACGGTGTGGTCGCGAGCCAGTTCGGGGAGCTGGTGGCGCCAGCCGTACACCCAGGAGGCCCCGGGCGAGAGCAGCACGACCGGAGTGCCGCTCCCCTGCCTGAGGTAGTGGAAGCGGGCCAAGGGCGTGTCGATGAAGTGCGAGGTGCGCAGGAGGTCGGGCCGGTAGCCGCTCGCCTCCGGCGGGCGGTAGCCGTAGGCGCCGTAGAGGGCCGCGGACACGAGCAGCGTCAGGGTCACGGCCAGGGCGGCGAGGATGCGAGGTCGCATCGGTTTCTCCAATCGGTGGGGGTCCACCTCAAGGAGGAGGCGACGGCTGCCGACGTTCCCTCAGGATTGCCATGCCTGGCGGAAACTCCTCCGTGCCCGCGCCAGCCTCGACTTGACCGTGCCCACGGGCACCTCCAGCAGCCGGGCGGCAGCCGCCTCCTCCAGCCCCTCGAGGTCGCGCAGCATCAGCACCGCCCGGTGCTCCGGCGAGAGCCGCTCCAGGACGTCGCGGATGTCCACCGCGCTCTCCACGTCCTGCCGCGACGGCAGCTCGGCCAACTCCGCGGGGCTCGCGCGGCCGTCGCGCCTGGCGATTCGCACCGCTTCACGTACGGCTATCGCGCGCGCCCAGCCGTACAGCGCCTCGGGCTCACGCAGCCCGCGCAGGTTCTTGAAGACGGCGATCAGCGCCTCCTGGACGGCGTCGGGTCCGCTGTCGAGCGCGATGGGGCCGCAGATCCGGCCGAGGTACGGCGTCAGCTCGTTGAGCAGGTCGCTCATGGCCATGGTGTCCCCGCGCTGTGCGGCCAGGACCAGCTCGACGGTCACTGGGCCCGCTCCTCGATCCGGGCAGCCAGCCGCGCCAACGCCTTACGCCCAGCCGACCTCACGCCCAGCGGCACCAGCGCGGAACGCCCCGGCACGCGAAGACCACCGGTCTGCGCGACCAAAGTGCCACCGGGTACGGCTGTCGCCGCCAGGCCGACGAGCAGGAACCTGGACTGCATCCAGCACCAGCCCGGTCGCAGATCGACGGCGAACCGGGCACGCATGCCGTACCTGCTGCGAGCCTCGGCCACCAGCCGCCCGTCGCCGTCGTCGGCGACGATCCGCACGCGCCGCATGTCCGGCTCGAACGTGCCGAATTCCCGCTCCAGGTCGCTCGCCACCTCCCACACCAGCTCGATAGGGGCAGGGATGACGCGCTCGGCGACATGCGCGCCAGGGATGGCGGCGGCCAGCGCCCGCAGGCGCCGCACCGGGTCCAGATCAACGACAGGCCAGTTCATATACGTCCAGAGGCGTCGAGGGGGCCAAAGGTTCCATGGAACCATCGGGAAATCCGCCGCCTCCTTGAGGGCATGAACACCACACGTCTCGGCGCCATCGTCGCCGCCATCCTGGTCGTTGACGCCATGGCACACCTGTACTGGCTCATCACGCCCGCATCCGACCCCCGTGCGCTGTCCATGGCCGTCCTCAACGTGGAGGTGCCCTTCACCCCCCGGGTCCTGCTGCCGCTGATCCTTCTGCTGACCACAGCGGCGACGGCGATCGTCGCGGTCTCCAGGCGCCGGGGCGGGTGGCCGGCGAAGGCGGTCGCGCTCGCCCTCGGGGCAGGGCTGCTGGTGCGGGGAGAGCTGGGCCTGGCGTGGGCCCTCGGCCTCGGCACGGACACCGGCACGCCGTTCTACTGGCTCAACCTCCTGCTTTACACGCCTGTCTGCCTGATCACGGCCAGCGCGGTGGGCCTCATCCTGGCGCGTACGCAGAAACCGGGTGCGCGGGTTTGACCGGCGCCACCGCCCCATCGGCCACCGAGAACCAGTGACTCCTGTCGTTTCCAGTGACACGAACTTGTCGCTCAACATTTGTCGGACTGCTCCCCGGTGCAGGGTTAACCCGAAGTTGCACGATCGTGGGCAATGTACGTCCGGACGCGGCAAGGTTCGCGTACACAGGACAACCCGGACGGCCGAGCCCGATCGATTGACCCGGCGTTTCAGGATTGTTACCCGCCACAACAAACTCGGCCGGTTGTGGGTCTTCCAAAGCAGGCCGCCGCGGAATACGTTGCCGCAAACAACATTCACCCGGTACGGCAGGCGCCGCCGTACCGCAGGTGGCCCCAACCCCCCATCCCATCCCCCAGAAAGGACCTTGCACATGCGCAAGGGGATCCTCAGCCTGACCGCCGCGGCAGCGGCGACCACCCTCGGTCTCACCGCGTGCGGGGGCGACAGCGGCGGCACCACCCAGGCCGGCCCTGCCCAGTCCAGCGCGGCGCCCGCCTCCAGCGCGGCCGCCGCGGGCAAGATCGGCGTCATCCTTCCCGACAGCAAGTCCTCGGCCAGGTGGGAGACCGCGGACCGCAAGTACCTGGAAGAGGCCTTCAAGGCCGCGGGCGTCGCCTACGACATCCAGAACGCCCAGGGCGACAAGAACGCCTTCCAGACCATCGCCGACCAGATGATCACCAACGGTGCGACCGTGCTGATGATCGTGAACCTGGACTCGGGCACCGGCAAGGCCGTGCTCAGCAAGGCCAAGTCGCAGGGCGTGGCCACGATCGACTACGACCGGCTCACGCTCGGCGGCGGCGCCGCCTACTACGTCAGCTTCGACAACACCAAGGTCGGCACCCTGCAGGGCGAGGGCCTGGCCAAGTGCCTGACCGACAAGAAGGCCGACAAGCCCATCGTCGCCTACCTCAACGGCTCGCCGACCGACAACAACGCGACGCTGTTCAAGCAGGGCTACGACGGCGTGCTCAAGCCGAAGTTCGACTCCGGCGAGTACGTCAAGGGCCCGGACGAGTCGGTGCCCGACTGGGACAACGCCAAGGCCGGCACGATCTTCGAGCAGATGCTCACCGGCGAGTCGAAGATCGCCGGCGTGCTCGCGGCCAACGACGGCCTCGGCAACGCCGCCATCACCGTGCTGAAGAAGAACAACCTCAACGGCAAGGTGCCGGTCACCGGCCAGGACGCCACCGTCCAGGGCCTGCAGAACATCCTCGCGGGCGACCAGTGCATGACCGTCTACAAGGCGATCAAGAAGGAGGCCGACGCGGCGGCCCAGCTCGCCGTCTCGCTGGCCAAGGGTGAGAAGCCCGCGGCCACCGGCAGCGTCAAGGACACCGAGAGCGGCCAGGACGTCCCCGCCGTGCTGCTCGACCCCCAGGCGATCTTCTTCGACAACGTCAAGGACGTCGTGGCCGACGGCTTCGTCACCAAGGACGAGCTGTGCGCGGGCGAGTTCGCCGCCAAGTGCACCGAAGCCGGAATCCAGTAGGCCGGAATCCAGTAACCCGCGGCCAGGGGTACGGCCGGCGACGGCCGTACCCCTGCGGAGGACGCAGATATGAACCCCGTTCTTGAAGTCCGAGGGATCGACAAGAGTTTCGGTCCCGTGCAGGTCCTGCACGACGTCACCTTCTCCGTCTACCCCGGCGAGGTGACCGCGCTGGTCGGCGACAACGGCGCAGGAAAGTCCACCCTGGTCAAGTGCATCGGCGGGATCCACCCGATCGACGCGGGCGACTACTACTTCGACGGCAGGCAGGTGCAGGTCAGCGGCCCGCGTGACGCCGGCGAGCTGGGCATCGAGATCGTCTACCAGGACCTCGCGCTCTGCGACAACCTCGACATCGTCCAGAACATGTTCCTGGGCAGGGAGCGCAGGAGCGGGCTGGTGCTCGACGAGGCCACGATGGAGGAGATGGCCCAGCAGACCCTCTCCGGCCTCTCGGTCAGGACCGTGAAGTCCATCAGGCAGCAGGTCTCCAGCCTGTCGGGCGGCCAGCGGCAGACCGTCGCCATCGCCAAGGCCGTGCTGTGGAACAGCAAGGTCGTCATCCTCGACGAGCCCACCGCGGCGCTCGGCGTGGCCCAGACGGGCCAGGTGCTCGAACTGGTGCGCAGGCTCGCCGACAAGGGCCTGGCCGTCGTGCTGATCTCGCACAACATGAACGACGTCTTCGCCGTCTCCGACCGGATCGCGGCGCTCTACCTCGGGCGGATGGCCGCCCAGGTCAAGACCTCCGACGTAACCCACGCGCAGGTCGTCGAACTGATCACCTCCGGGCGCAGCGGAGACCTGGGCCTCAAGAACGGGACCTCGGCATGAGCAGGACACTCACCAGCGAATCCGCCGAGGACGGGGCGATCGTCACCGCGGCCCGCCGCCCCTCGGTCGCCAACAGCGCCCGCGCCTACCTGGAGCGGGTGCGCGGCGGCGACATGGGCGCCCTGCCGGCCGTGGCAGGACTGGTCGTCCTGTGCACCGTCTTCACCGTGCTCAAGCCGGTCTTCCTCACCCCCGTCAACTTCGCCAACATCTTCCAGCAGGGCGGCCAGGTCACCGTCATCGCGATGGGGCTGGTCTTCGTCCTGCTGATCGGCGAGATCGACCTGTCGGCGGGCTTCGCCAGCGGCCTGTGCGCGGCCGTGCTGGCCGTCACGCTCACGAACATGGGCCTGCCCTGGTACGTCTGCGTCCTGGCGGCGATCGCCACCGGCGTCGTCATCGGCCTCGTGCTCGGCGTGCTGGTGGCCAAGCTCGGCATCCCCTCCTTCATCGTCACGCTGGCCGGCTTCCTGGCCTTCCAGGGGGTCCTGCTGGCGATCCTCGAAGAGGGCACCAACATCTCCATCCGCGACGAGACCATCCTCGCCATCGCCAACAAGAACCTGCCGGCGGTGCTCGGCTGGGGGCTGTGGCTGGTCGGCGTCGGCGGCTACGCGGCCGTCCAGATCGCCAGGTCGGTCAAGCGCGGCGGGCGCGGTCTGGTGGCCGACCCGTACTCCCTGATCGCCGCCAGGGTCGGCACGCTCGCCGTCCTCGCGGGCGTCGCCGTCTTCGTGCTCAACCTGGAGCGCAGCCGCAACCCCGCGGTGGCGTCACTGAGCGGCGTGCCGGTGGTCGTCCCGATCGTGCTGGCGCTGCTGGTCGTCTGGACGTTCGTGCTCGGCAGGACCCGCTTCGGCCGCCACCTGTACGCCGTGGGCGGCAACGCGGAGGCCTCCCGCAGGGCCGGCATCAACGTCGACCGGATCAAGGTCAGCGCGTTCGTCATCTGCTCGGCCATCGCGGCCGTCGGCGGGATCATCGCCGCCTCGCGCGGCGCGTCCGTCGACCCGAACACCGGCGGCAGCCAGGTCCTGCTGTACGCCGTGGGCGCGGCCGTCATCGGCGGGACCAGCCTGTTCGGCGGCAAGGGCAGGGTGCTGGACGCCGTCCTCGGCGGCGCCGTCATCGCGGTCATCGACAACGGCATGGGCCTGCTGGGGTTCGCCTCCAGCGAGAAGTTCATGGTGACCGGGTCGGTGCTGCTGCTGGCGGCGGGGGTCGACGCCCTCGCCCGTCGTAGGGCCGCCGCCGCTGGTCTAAGGTGATCAGCGACTTCGGCAGTGCAAAGGATTCATCCACGATGCGAGCGGGCCCGTCCCAGGAGGAGATCAGGCGCCACAACCTCGGCGCGCTGCTTCGCCATGTCCATCTCGGCGGGCCCACCTCGCGGGCCGAGCTCACCTCCAGGATGGGCCTGAACCGCAGCACGATCATGGCGCTGACCTCCGACCTGACCGCCGCGGGCCTGGTGCGCGAGGAGTTGCCGCGCGAGAGGGGCCGCGCGGGCAGGCCGTCCCTGGTGGTGCGGCCCGAGTCGGCGCGAGTCTACGTCTTCGCCTTCGATCTGGGCCCCGACCGGCTGGTCGCGGCCCGCGTCGGCCTCGGCGGGGTGATCCTCGACCGGCGCGAGGCCGTACGGCGGCGCGGCGCCTTCGACCTGGACGAGGTCGTCGGCGCGCTGGCCGGCTTCGCCAGGCAGATGCACCGCAAGACCCGCGCCGACACCGTGTGCGTCGGCGCGGCGGCGGCGGTCGCGGGCGGGGTGCGCAGGAGCGACGGCGTCGTCAGGTACGGTCCCAACCTGCTGGCCGAGGACGTGCCGTTCGGTGAGGCGCTGAGCAAGAGGCTGGCCCTGGGCCTGCCGGTCAGCGTGGGCAACGACGCCAACCTCGGGGCGCTCGCCGAGCACACCCGAGGCGTGGGCGCGGCCGTACGCGACCTGATCTACCTGCACGGCGACGTCGGGGTGGGCGGCGGCGTCATCGCCGGGGGACACCTGCTCGGCGGGCACGAGGGCTTCGGCGGCGAGGTCGGCCACATGATCGTCCACCCCGGCGGGCGCCTGTGCGGGTGCGGCTCCCACGGTTGCCTGGAGGCGGAGGTGGGGGAGCGGGCGCTGCTCGAAGCGGCCGGCCGCGCCCCCGACGACCGGGAAGGGCCGCTCGGCCGCGACGCGGTCAGGGCCGTCGTCGACGCCGCCGACAGGGGCGACATCGTCGCGCAGGCCGCGCTGAGCCGCGTGGGCGACTGGCTCGGCCTGGGCGTGGCCAACCTGGTCAACGTCTTCAACCCGGAGATGGTGATCTTCGGGGGGATGCTGCGCGAGATCTACCTCGGCGCGGCCGCCCAGGTCCGCAGCCGCCTGGCCGTCGACGCGCTGCCCGCCCACCGGGAGAAGCTGCGGCTGCGCACCTCGGCGCTGGGCGACGACGCCACGCTCGTCGGCGCGGCCGAGCTGGCCTTCGCGCAGGTGCTCGCCGACCCGCTGGAGGCGCTGGCCAGAGCCGGCGGCTGACCGGCCCGCTGGAGGCACCGGCCGGAGCCGAGCGCCGGCCTGCCCCGCAGATGACGATGTCCGCGACCGGGACCCGGCCGCGGACATCGAGGTGAGAGGGTCAGGAGACGCGAGCCTTGGGCGCGGCGAAGGTGTTGCAGGCGTCCGGCGTCTCGGCGTCGAAGCCCTTCTTCAGCCAGTAGGCGATGTTGGCCGGCTTGCCGTGGATGCCGTCGTCGAACCCGGCCTGCGCGACCTTCAAGATGTACTTGAAGTCGAAGTCACGACGGCCGAGCGAGTGCCACACGCTGCCGATGAAGGCGCCGGAGAAGCACTCGGCCTGCAGCTCGATCCTGCGGGCCTCGTCGTAGATCTGCTTCTTGCTCTTGCCCTTGTACCTGTCGACGACCTTCAGCATGCCGGTCAGCTCCTGGATGTGGTGACCGTACTCGTGGGCCACGACCTCCATCAGGAACAGCTCGGTCGGCTCGGACAGGATGAAGGGGTCGAGCAGGACCGTCATCTTCCGCTCCGGCGGGCAGTAGAGCGCCTGCGCGCCCGCCGGGAACTTGCCGCACTTGCCGACAGACTGGCCCGGCTTGCTCACGACCGCGAACTTCGGCTTGGCGAAGGGGATCTTCGCCTTGGCCAGCTGCTTGCTCCACGACTCGTTGAGGCAGTCGAGCACGAACTCCAGGTAGACCTTGGCGCCGTCCAGCGAGTCGCGCTGGATCGGCTGCTCCTGGCACTCCTTCAGCTCCATCGCGCCGGACTTGTAGACCCTGTTGTCGGTCAGGACCGGGGGAAAGCCGGAGGTGCCGGCCGCGGCCGTACCGGCGAACAGCAGGCTCGCGAGGGCACCGGAAAGTACCGCGAATAAGGGGGAACGCATAGTCACAGGACTTTAGACCACACAACGGCCGCGCCGGAAGGCGCGGCCGTTGGACGGAGAAGGGGGCTAGGAGACGTACCTGGAGGGCGAGGTCCAGGTGTTGCACGCGGCGGGCGCCCCGTACTTCCAGCCGCGCTGCATCCAGCGGGCCTGGTTGGCGCTGGAGCCGTGGTCGTTCTGCGGCCAGATGTCGGCGCCCTTCTCACCGAACCAGTCGATGATCTGCTGGTAGTACGCCTCGTCGACGGGAAGCGTGTCCTGCACCGAGCGCATGTAGACCGCCGACAGGCACTCGGCCTGCAGTTCGAGGCGGCGGGAGTAGGCGAGCTTGGCGGACTTGCTCGCGCGCCAGCTGGCCTGGGCGTACCAGGGCATGATGCCGGCGACCTGCTGCACGTGGTGGGCGTACTCGTGGGCCATGAGGCGGCCGATGCCGACCGGCGACGGGTTGCGCAGCTCCGTCTTGGTGATCAGCATGTACATGGTCCTGTCGGAGGAGCAGTAGACGCCGGCGGCGCCCGTCAGCCACCTGCCGCAGGCGGTGTTGCGCTTGGTGGTGATGATCCGCAGCCTGGGCTTGGAGAACGGCATCCTGGCCTGCTTGAACTCCGAGGCCCAGGACCGGTTCAGGCAATTGGTGAACGTCTGCAGGAAGCGCTTGTAGGCGGCCGTGCTGCCACGCTGGATCTCTCCGGCTGGACAGTTGCCGGCGAGCGTCCCGGTCTTGTACAGCGGGCTGCTCGTCGCCGCGGCCTTCCCTCTCGGGGGCGCCGCCTGGGCGGCTGCCTTGACCGTGGCCTCCTGGGGGGTCGTGGTGGACGCCTCGGCGGCGCCTGCCGTACCCACACCCATCAGGGCAAGAACCAGTCCGGCCGACACAAGTGACGAGAGTTTCCTCAGGGGGACAGTGTTCATAATGGGTCAACCCTAGGCCAAGATCGGACAAATCAGGGTGCAATTGACTCCATGGAGTCAGCCTCTGCTCCACGAACTAGACTCGATCCGTTGACGAGTGGATGAGGGGATGATTCCGTGAGCGGGCTGCTGGCCTCGATCAAGGGACCGCACGACGTCAAACGGCTGGCAGCGGAGGAGCTGCCGCGGCTCGCCCAGGAGGTCCGCGACCTCCTCGTCGACTCGTGCGCCCGCAACGGCGGCCATCTGGGGCCCAACCTGGGCGTCGTCGAGCTGACCATCGCGCTTCACCGGGTGTTCGACTCCCCGGGCGACCCGATCATCTGGGACACCGGCCACCAGTCCTACGTGCACAAGATGCTCACCGGGCGCGCCGGCGGCTTCGGCGCGCTCAAGCAGGAGGGCGGCCTGTCCGGCTACCCGAGCCAGGCCGAGTCCCCCCACGACTTCGTGGAGAACTCCCACGCCTCCACCGCGCTGTCCTACGCCGACGGCCTGGCCAAGGCGTTCAAGCTGCGCGGCGAGCGCGAGCGGGTCGCGGTCGCGGTCATCGGCGACGGCGCGCTCACCGGCGGCATGGCCTGGGAGGCGCTCAACAACATCGCGGCGGTCAAGGACCTGCCGTGCGTCATCGTGGTCAACGACAACGGGCGCTCCTACTCGCCGACCATCGGCGGCCTGGCCACCCACCTGGCCAAGCTCAGGATCGACCGCCGCTACGAGGACATGCTCGACTTCGTCAAGGACAAGATCGGCAACGTTCCGGTCGTCTACGACGCCCTTCACGGCATCAAGAAGGGCCTCAAGGACGTCCTCGCGCCGCAGGTGATGTTCGAGGACCTCGGCCTGAAGTACGTCGGCCCCATCGACGGCCACGACGAGCAGGCCGTGGAGGAGGCGCTGCGCAAGGCGCGCGGCTTCGGCGGCCCCGTCATCGTCCACGTCCTGACCCAGAAGGGCCGCGGCTACGCGCCCGCCGAGAACCACGACGAGGACCAGTTCCACTCGCCCGGCGCCTTCGACAGGGACACCGGCGTGGAGAAGCCCAAGGGCCGCATCTGGACCAACGTCTTCAGCGAGGAGCTCGTCGCGCTCGGCAAGGAGCGCGACGACCTGGTCGCGATCACCGCCGCCATGCTCCACCCGACCGGGCTCAACGCCTTCGCCGACGCCTACCCCGAGCGCACCTACGACGTCGGCATCGCCGAGCAGCACGCGCTGACCAGCGCGGCCGGGCTCGCGCTCGGCGGGCTGCACCCGGTCGTCGCCGTCTACGCCACCTTCCTCAACCGCGCCTTCGACCAGTTGCTGATGGACGTCGCCCTGCACAGGCTGCCCGTCACGGTCGTCCTCGACCGGGCGGGCGTCACCGGCGACGACGGCGCCAGCCACAACGGGATGTGGGACCTGTCCATCCTCCAGGTCGTCCCCGGCCTGCGGATCGCGGTGCCGCGTGACGGCGAGCGGCTGACCGAGCTGCTGCGCGAGGCCGTGGCCGTCGACGACGCGCCCACCGTGCTGCGCTTCCCCAAGGGGCCCGTCGCCGAGACCGTCGAGGCGATCGGCAGGCTCGGCGAGATGGACGTGCTGCGCGAGGGCGAGCCCGACGTGCTCCTGGTCGCCGTCGGCCCCATGGCGCACGTCGCGCTGGAGGCCGCGCGCCTGCTCGACGCGCAGGGCATCAACGCCACCGTCGTCGACCCGCGCTGGGTCAAGCCCCTCGACGAGGCGCTGGTGCCGGCCGCCGCCGCCCACAAGCTGGTGGCCGTCGTCGAGGACAACGGCAGGGTCGGCGGCGTCGGCGACGCGGTCGCCCGCCTGCTGCGCGACAACGACGTCGACGTGCCCGTGCGCACGTTCGGCATCCCGCAGCGCTTCCTCGACCACGCCAAGCGGCCGAAGATCCTCGGCTACGCGGGCCTCACCGGACAAGACCTCGCCCGCGACATCACCGAGGCGGTCGCCCGCCGCAGCCCCGCTCTGGAGAGCCAGCCCGCCGAGCAGTGATCTCCCGCCCACCGCGGCGCACGACGGCACATGCCGGGGTCTGGTCATGGCCAGGCCCCGAAGAGTTCAGCCCCGGCATGGTCACCGTCGGTGTGGGCAAACTCACAGAATGGAGATCTTCAGAACCAAGAGTGTCGAACAGTCGATCAGGGACACCGAGGAACCAGAGCACCAGCTCAAGAAGCGGCTGTCGGCCATCGACCTGACCGTGTTCGGCATCGGCGTGATCGTCGGCACCGGCATCTTCGTGCTGACGGGTCTGGTGGCCAGGAACACGGCTGGCCCCGCCGTGGCGCTGTCGTTCGTGGTGGCGGCCATCGTGTGCGGCCTGGCCGCGCTGTGCTACGCCGAGTTCGCCTCGACGATCCCCGTCGCGGGCTCGGCCTACACCTTCTCCTTCGCCACGCTGGGCGAGTTCCCCGCCTGGATCATCGGCTGGGACCTGATGCTGGAGATGGCGCTGGCAGGGGCGGTGGTGGCGGTCGGCTGGTCGGGCTACTTCAACTCGCTGATGACCGCCGCGGGCGTGAACCTCCCGGCGCTCGACCTGTTCGGCCTCGCGATCAACTATCCGGCCATGGTGATCGTCGCGATCCTGACCGTCATCCTGGCGCTCGGCATCAAGCTCGCCTCCCGGGTGAACCTCGTCATCGTGGTCGTCAAGGTGGCGGTGATCCTCCTGGTGATCTTCGCGGGCCTGTTCTTCATCGACGCCGCCAACTACACGCCGTTCATCCCGCCCGCGCAGGCCACCCCAGCCGTCGCGGGGCTCGGCGCACCGCTGATCCAGGTGCTGTTCGGGATCACGCCCGTCGCCTTCGGCGTGATCGGCATCCTGTCCGGCGCCGCGATCGTGTTCTTCGCCTACATCGGTTTCGACATCGTGGCCACGGCCGCCGAGGAGACGATCAACCCCCAGCGCGACCTGCCGCGCGGCATCATCGGCTCGCTGGCCATCTGCACCGTCCTCTACATCGCCGTCTCCATGGTCGTGGTCGGCATGCAGCCGTACACACAGCTCAGCGAGGACGCGCCGCTGGCCGACGCCTTCCTCGCGGTCGGCCGGCCGTGGATCGCCAGCCTGATCAGCATCGGCGCCATCGCCGGTCTCACCACAGTCGTCATGATCCTCATGCTCGGCCAGACCAGGGTGCTGTTCGCCATGTGCCGCGACGGACTGCTGCCGCGTGTGCTGTCGAAGGTCCATCCGCGGTTCGGCACGCCCGCGCGGATCACCGTCATCGTCGGCGTCGTCACCATGGTGCTGTCCGGGTTCATCTCGCTCGGCGCGCTGGCGGAACTGGTCAACATCGGCACCCTGTTCGCCTTCGTCGTGGTGTCACTCGGGGTGATCATCCTCAGGAAGACCCACCCCGAGCTCCACCGCGCGTTCACCGTGCCGTTCGTGCCCGTGCTGCCGCTACTCGCCGCGCTGTCGTGCCTCTACCTGATGCTGAACCTGCCGGTGGAGACGTGGCTGCGGTTCCTCGTCTGGCTGGCCATCGGCGTGGTGATCTACTTCCTGTACGGCTACCGCCACAGCACCGTCCTCAGGTGGCGTGGCACCACGCCGGAGAAGCCGGCCGCGTAGCGCGCCGCGACGCCCGCGACCGGCCCCCTGTGATCGCAGGTCAGGCGGGGACGGACGCCACCCCGGGCTCGAGGAAGCGCGGCGCGGACACGCCCGCCCTGTCCAGGTACGGCGTGATGCCGCCCAGGTGGAACGGCCAGCCCGCGCCGAGGATCATGCACAGGTCGATGTCCTGCGCGGCGGCGACGACGCCCTCGTCCAGCATGAGGCGGATCTCCTCGGCCAGCGCCTTCAGCACCCGCTCGCGAACCTGCTCGGCCGTCGAGGGCGAGGTGCCGCCCGCGAACAGCGCCACGGCCTCGGCGTCGAGGGAGAAGTCGGGGGCGTAGACGCCGGGCTTGCCCGAGGCGACCAGCTTGGCCATGTTCTCCGAAACCCCGAACCGCGACGGGTAGGCCGCGTGCAGGGTCTCCGAGACGTGGTGGCCGACGGCGGGCCCGACGAGCTGCAGCAGCGCGAACGGCGTCATCGGCAGGCCCAGGTCGTCGAGCGAGTGCTCGGCCACCTCGAGCGGCGTGCCCTCGTCGACGGCCGCGATGACCTCGCCCATGAACCTGGTCAGCAGCCGGTTGACGACGAACGCGGGCGCGTCCTTGACCAGCACCGCCGACTTCTTCAGCGACCTGCCCACCGAGAACGCCGTCGCCAGCGTCGCGTCGTCGGTCGAGTCGCCCTTGATGATCTCCAGCAGCGGCATGACGGCGACCGGGTTGAAGAAGTGGAAGCCGACCAGCCGCTCGGGGTGGCGCAGCTGCGCGCCCATCTCGCTGAGCGAGAGCGAGGAGGTGTTGGTGGCCAGCACGCACTCGGCCGAGACGTGCTCCTCGACCTCGGCGAAGGCCTTCTTCTTGACGCCCATGTCCTCGAAGACGGCCTCGATGACGAAGTCGGCGTCGGCGAAGGCGTCCTTGGTCAGCGACCCGGTCACCAGCGCCTTGAGCCTGTTGGCCTGGTCCTGGCTGACCCTGCCCTTGGACAGCAGCTTGTCGACCTCGGCGTGGACGTAGCCGACGCCCTTGTCCAGGCGCGCCTGGTCGAGGTCGGTCAGCACGACGGGCACCTCGAGGCGGCGGGCGAACAGCAGCGCCATCTGCGACGCCATCAGCCCGGCGCCGACCACGCCGACCTTGGTGACCTTGCGGGCCAGCGCCTTGTCGGGCGCGCCCGCGGGCCGCTTGGCCCGGCGCTGCACCAGGTCGAAGGCGTAGAGCCCGGCGCGCAGTTCGTCGCCCATCAGCAGGTCGGCCAGCGCCTCGTCCTCGGCGGCGAACCCGGCGTCGCGGGTGGCGTCCTTGGCCGCGGCGATGAGGTCGAGCGCCCGGTAGGGGGCCGGGGCCGCGCCGCGCAGCTTCATGTCGACCAGGAAGCGGGCGTCGGCGACGGCCTTGTCCCAGTCCTCCTCGATCGCTGGCCGCTCGACGGTGACCGAACCGGTCAGCACCTGGGCGGCCCAGCGCAGCGACTCCTCCAGGAAGTCGGCCGGCTCGAACATCGCGTCGGCGACGCCGAGGGCGAACGCGTCCCTGCCCTTGATCATGCGGTTCTGGGACAGCGGGTTCTCGATGATCAGCTTGATCGCCTTGGCCGGGCCGATCAGGCGCGGCAGCAGCTGCGTGCCGCCCCACCCCGGCACCAGGCCGAGGAAGCACTCGGGCAGCGCCACGGCGGGCACGCCTGAGGAGATCGTCCGGTAGGTGCAGTGCAGCGCGATCTCCAGGCCGCCGCCCATGGCCGCGCCGTTGACGAACGCGAACGACGGGACGTCGAGCTCGCCGAGACGGCGGAAGACGTCGTGGCCGAGCCTGCCGATCTCCAGCGCCTCCTCGCGGGCGCGCACCAGCGCCGCGCCCTTGAGGTCGGCGCCGACGGCGAAGATGAACGGCTTGCCGGTGACGCCGACGGCCGCCAGGTCGCTCCTGGCCGCGATGGCGTCGATCGCCTCGTTCAGCAGCCCCAGCCCGCCCGGGCCGAAGGTGTTGGGCTTGGTGTGGTCGAACCCGTTGTCCAGGGTGATCAGCGCCATCGTGCCCGCGCCATGGGGCAGCTCGACGTCGCGCACCAGAGCCTTGGTGACTACCTCATCGTGGAACAGGTCGCTCATGCCAGGTTCTCCCAAATGACCGTGCCGCCCATGCCCATGCCGACGCACATGGTGGTGATGCCGTACCGAACGTCGGGCCGCTCGCCGAACTGGCGGGCCAGCTGCGTCATCAGCCGCACGCCCGAGGAGGCCAGCGGGTGGCCGAAGGCGATGGCGCCGCCGTAGGGGTTGACCCTGGGGTCGTCGTCGGCGATCCCGAAGTGCTCGAGGAAGGCGAGCACCTGGACGGCGAACGCCTCGTTGATCTCGAACAGGCCGATGTCCTCGATGGACAGGCCCGCCAGGCGCAGCGCCCGCTCGGTCGACGGGATCGGGCCCACGCCCATGACCTCGGGGTCGACGCCCGCGAAGGCGTAGGAGACCAGGCGCATCTTCGGCGACAGGCCCAGCTCGGCGGCCACGTCGGCGGCGGCCACCAGGCAGCCGGTCGCGCCGTCGTTGATGCCGGAGGAGTTGCCCGCGCTGACGCGGCCGTGCGCGCGGAAGGGGGTCTTGAGCCCGGCCAGGCCCTCGACGGTGGTGCCGGGACGCGGGGCCTCGTCGGCCACCGCCAGGCCCCAGCCCTTCTCGGCGGTCCTGACGGCCGTGGGGACCAGGTCGGGCTGGATCTTGCCGTCGGCGTAGGCCTTGGCGACCTTCTCCTGCGAGAGGGCGGCGTAGGCGTCCGCCCGCTGCTTGCTGATGGTGGGGTAGCGGTCGTGCAGGTTCTCCGCGGTCATGCCCATGACCAGCGCGCTGCCGTCGACCAGCTTCTCTGACAGGAACCTCGGGTTGGGGTCGACGCCCTCGCCCATCGGGTGGCGGCCCATGTGCTCGACGCCGCCCGCGATGGCCACGTCGTAGGCGCCGAAGGCGATGCCGCCGGCGACCGTGGTCACCGCGGTCATGGCGCCCGCGCACATGCGGTCGATGGCGTAGCCGGGCACGCTCTTGGGCAGCCCCGCCAGCACCGCGGCCGAGCGCCCGATGGTCAGGCCCTGGTCGCCGATCTGGGTGGTGGCCGCGATCGCGACCTCGTCCACCCGCTCGGGCGGCAGCTCAGGGTTGCGCCTCATCAGCTCGCGGATGACGCGGACGACCAGGTCGTCGGCTCGGGTCTCCGCGTACAGGCCCTTCGGCCCCGACTTGCCGAACGGCGTGCGTACGCCGTCGACGAAAACGACGTCACGAGAGGAAGGCACGGATTCGCTCCTCGTTGCAGGACTGGATCGGCCCCTATGCTACTCGCGAGTAACTACAACTGGGACGAGGGTGGCCACCAGCAGCGCGCATACGAGCCAGGTGGCCGGCTCCCACAGGTGGGCGCGCGCCGCGACCAGCGCCGCCGTCGCCACCGCCGCCCCCGCCCACGCGGCCGGTCCCTTCGTCGCTACGCGGCCCGGGTCCCACGGGTCGTGTGGTGATCGGGTACGGCTCGCCAGCGCCTCACGCGTCCACCACATCGTGAAGAGCACCCCCACGGCGAGGCCGGCCAGCGCCACGACCTCGAGCGCGGCGGCCAGCGACTCGGCCGTGCCGTACAGCGCCGACTCCTCGAACAGCCGCGGCACGGTGAAGCCGAGCAGCAGCGTCACCAGCCAGCCGCCCGCCATGCCGAGCCGGCAGGCCGCGTGGCGCGCGCCGCCGGAGGGGTGGCCGTAGAGGGCCCGCTCGCGTTCGCGCGCCCGGCGCGCCCGTGACGCCCAGATCGCCTGCGTCGCCACGAGCGCGGGAACGGCCAGCGCGAAGACCGCCAGCGCCAGCCAGGCCAGGGGCCGCGTGCCCTCCCTGGTCGGCGCCCGTTCGGCCAGCAGTTGCGTAGCGGCCTGCGCGGCGATCGCGGCGGTGAGCGCGATCAGGGCGAAGCGCCGCGCCGACCTCGCGCGGGCGCGCAGGCTGAGAAGCGCCGCAGCGCCAGGAAGGGGGCCTGGGTTCGGAAGGGAGGTGGTGGCCATGCGGGCCATCTTCGTCGGCGATGGCTCCGGATTCGTTCACATCGCGGCGGATTCCTGGACCACCAGGTCGAGCAGACCGGGGAAGCGGGCGTCCAGATCCTGCGCGCGCAGCGTGATGAACAGCTTGCGCCCCTCGGGCCGCTGGTGGATCACCCCGGCCTCCCGCAGCACCCGCCAGTGGTTGGTGAGGGTGGACTTGGGCACGTCGGGCAGGACGGAGCCGCAGAACATCTCCGTGTCGGGGCCCTGCGCCCAGAGTGTGCGGACGATCTGGGCCCGCACCGGATGGCCGAGCGCGGCCAGGACCTCGATGAGCTGGATCTGCTCCCTCGTGGGGTGAAGCGCCATCATCCAACCATTGTACGGAACTGTCGAACTTGACGCAGACCGTCCGACTGTACGAGGATCACGTACTGTTCGTCATTCCCGGACGGTTGAAGGATCTCATGCCGCACACCCGTTGGACGCTGGCTTTGCTGGCGCTCTCCCAGCTCATCACCTCCCTCGACTACTTCATCGTGGTCGTGGCACTGCCCGACATCGGCGCCGACCTCGGATTCTCCGCGCAGAGCCTGCAATGGGTCTCCAGCGCCTACGCCGTCGCCTACGGCGGCTTCCTGCTCCTCGGCGGGCGGCTGGCCGACCTGATGGGCCGCCGCAGGATGTTCGTCGCCGCGCTGGCCCTGTTCGCGCTCTCCTCGCTGGCGGCGGGCCTGGCCACCGGACCCGGCGTGCTCGTCGTGATCAGGGCCGTGCAGGGCCTGGGCGGCGCGCTGCTCTTCCCTGCGACGCTCGCCCTGGTCAACACCCTGTTCGAGGAGGGCAGAGCACGCAACACGGCGCTGGCGGTGTGGAGCGGCGCCGGAGCCAGCGGGCTGGCCCTCGGCTCGCTGCTCGGCGGCCTGCTGACCGGCGCGTTCGGCTGGGAGGCGGTCTTCTACGTGAACGTCCCGCTGGCCGGGGTCGCCATCGCCGCCGCCTACGCGCTGATCCCCGCCGACGCGCCCGCCGAGCGCGGCCGCCGCCTCGACCTGCCGGGCGCGGTGCTGGCCACCGCGGGCGTGAGCCTGCTGGCCTTCGCCCTCATCCAGGGCCCGGAGAGTGGCTGGACGGCCGCGCCCGTCCTGGTGAGCCTCGTCCTGGCCGTCGTGCTGCTGGCCGCCTTCGTCGCCGTCGAGCGGGCCGGCGCCGACCCGCTCATGCCGCTGCGCCTGTTCGGCAACCGCAGCCTGAGCTCGGCCGTCGTGGTCATCCTCGTCTTCGGCGGCACCTTCAACGCGCTGCCGTACTTCCTGACCGTCTACTTCCAGACCGTCCTCGGCCACGGCGTCGTGACCACCGGCCTCGCCTTCCTGGTCCCGGCCCTGCTGATCGCGCTGGGCACCCAGCTCGGCGGGCGGCTGGCCGGTCGAGCCGGGATGCGGGCCACCCTGCTCCTCGGCACTATCGGCGGCGCGGCCGGCACCGCGGCGCTCGCGCTCGGCCTCGGCGCGGGCGGCTACTGGGCGCTGCTGCCCGGCATCGTGGTCATGGGCGTGAGCCAGGGCCTCACCTGGACCGGCATGTGGATCGCCGCCGCCACCGGCGTCGCCCCCCACCAGCAGGGCGTCGCCTCGGGCATGGCCTCCACCGCGCTGCAGGTCGGCTCGGCCATCGGCCTGGCCGTACTCGTCGCGGTGGGTGGTGTCGGCGAGGCCACGGGCGCGGCCCTCGCGGAAGGCCTGAGCACGGCCGTCCTGGTCGCCGCGGGCGGCATGCTGCTCGGCTCGGCCGTCTCCCTCACCTTCGCCGGCAAGCGCGTGGACGCCGAACCGCAGCCCGCGCTCGTTTCTTGACAGGAGCTTCACCATGTTCGATGTCGCCGTCGTCGGGGGCGGGCCCGTGGGCATGCTGCTCGCCGCCGAACTCGCCCTCCAGCAGGTCAGCGTGGTCGTGCTCGAGCGGCGTGCCGTACCGCTGACCGAGTCGAAGGCGGGCACCCTGCACGCCCGCACCGCGCAGAGCCTCGACCGGCGGGGGCTGCTGACCGAGGTCGGCCACCCCACCTGGGGGAGCGTCAGGTTCCACTTCTCCGGGATGTTCGGGCTCGACCTCGGCGCGGTCGCCGGGGACGGACCCTCCATCATGGGCAGCCCCTCGGCGTGGGCCGAGCACGTCTTCGCCGAGCGTGCGGAGGCGCTCGGCGCGACGATCCTGCGCGGGCAGGAGGTCACCGGCCTGGTCCAGCACGACGGCCACGTGCGGCTGTCCAACGGCGTCGAGGCCCGCTACGTGGTCGGCGCGGACGGCGCCCGCAGCGCCGTCCGCAAGGCGGCCGGCATCCCGTTCGTCGGCATGGGCGCCCGCGTGGCCGCCCTCATGGGAGAGGTACGGCTGCCGCCCGGCCTGCCCGGCGGCTACCACCGCACCCCTCGCGGCTGGCTCCTGGTCTGGCCCGGCGGCCGGATCACCACCTACGACTACCGGGGGCCGCACGCCGACAAGAGCGCCCCGGTCACCCTGGAGGAACTGCGAGAGGCGGCCGAGCACATCGCCGGCTTCCCGATCCCGATGAGCGAGCCGCGCAACCTGACCAGGTACGGCGACGCGTCGCTGCAGGCGCAGACCTACCGCAGCGGCCGAGTGCTGCTGGCGGGCGACGCCGCCCACATGCACTTCCCCTGGGGCGGTCAGGGGCTCAACACCGGGCTGGAGGACGCCTTCAACCTGGGCTGGAAGCTGGCCGCGCAGGTGCAGGGCAGGGCCCCGGACGGCCTGCTCGACACCTACCACGCCGAACGGCACCCCGTGGCCGCCAGGGTGCTGTGGAACGTCAGGGCGCAGAACGCGCTGGCCGACCCCGATCCGCGCATGGACCCGCTGCGGGAGCTGTTCGCCGAGCTGATGCGCTTCGAGGAGGTCAACGCCTACCTCAGCGGCATGATCAGCGGCGTGGACACCGTCTACGACGTGGGCGTGCCGGGCGCGGGATGGATGGCGCCCGACCTGGCCATCGCCACCGACGCGGGGACGGTCACGCTGGTCGAGCTGCTGCGGAGGGGGCAGCCGCTCTTCCTCGACCTGAACGGCAGGTACGACCTGGTGAAGGTCGTCGGCGCCAGGGCCGAGGTGGTCAGCGGGAAGGCCGACAGCCCCTACGAGGCTCTGCTGATCAGGCCCGACGGGTACGTGGCGTGGACCTCGGCGGCGGGGCCCTCGGCGGCGGGGGAGGAGACCCTGGCTGGAGCCCTCGATCGCTGGTTCTTGTGAAATTTCCGGACAAAGTGTGGTGCGGTCTGTTAGAAAGTGCGCGATCATCTTGAGCACTAGAGAGGTTCCACCGTGGCGCGCGACGAGAACGACAGCCCGGATCTGACAGGTGACGTGCTGTCTGACCGCTGGACCCCCGAGTCGGACGTGACCGACGAACAGCCCGCCGTCGTCGCGGAGGTGGAGACCTCCGCCCCTGCCTCGGGCCCTGTCTCCGGCCCTGTCTCCGGCCCCGTCCCTGCGTCTGGGGACGCCCTCGACCCGGATGTCTCCTCCGGCCCGGGTGTGACCTCCGGCTCCGGCTCCGGCGTCGCCGAGGTGGATGACATCCCCCTGGTCACGGTCATGGACGCGCCGCCTGTCGTCGCCCTGGACGTGCCGGAGACCGAGGCGCAGTACCTGCCCCTCGACCGGGGCTATGACTCTCCCGGTGACTCCTCCCCTCGCGGTTTCCTCGGTTCGGGCTGGACCGAGGACACCGACGCCCCCCAGCGGGAGGTGCGCAGGCGTACCAGGCTCCTGCTGGCGGGCGCGGCGGCCATCGTGGTGGTGGGCGCCGCCGGCGGCTGGATGCTGACCGGCTCGGGTGGCGACGTGTGCTCGGGCGGCACCTGCGCCTCCAGCCGCTCGGTGGCCCCCGCCGTCAGCGAGACGCCCGCCGAGGAGACGGAGACCGAGCCGGCCGTCGACCCGATCACCGACACCTCCCCGACGCCCGAGGCGTCGGCGACCGTCAGCGCCACGCCCGAGCCGGTCGCCCGCGTACGGCAGAGCAAGCAGCCCGAGACGCCGCGGCCCACGACCACCACGCGCATCGGCACGCCCACGACCAAGCCCACCTCCAAGCCGGTTCGCACGCTCAACGACGAGGGCACCAAGGAACGGAACCAGGGGAACGAACCGGCGACGGAGCCGACCACCACGCAGGCCCCGCCCGCCGCCAGCACCGAGGCGCCGCCCGCCCCCGCCACGGAGCAGCCGGCCCAGCCTCCGCAGCAGCCCGCCGAGGAGAAGAAACCAGGAGGCCTCCTGGACTGGCTGTTCGGCTGAGCCCTCAGCCGCCTTCCCCGGGGGGCGTTTCCCGCCGTCTCCCTTGGGTGACGGTGGGTCCAGCGTGTCCCCAGCCTGCCTTTCCCGGGGAGGGCGGATCTCAAGCGTCTGCGGAGGGCGTGATTGCCGCCGTCTCCCCGGAGTGAGGGCGGTTCCCAGACGTCCGAAGCCGCCTTCGCCGAGAAGGCGTTTCCCGCGGTCTCCCTGAGTGGCAACAGTGGTGCCCTGCATGTCCGCAGCCGCCTTCCCTGAGGGAGGGCGGCTGTCGCGTAGGTGCCGTACGATCGCGCGAAGGCCGTCGGTCTGGCAGACTGGAAATCGCTTTCCGGGAGGGGACATGATCACGCTCGAGGACGTCGCCAGACAGGCTGGCGTCTCTCTCGCCACCGCCTCGCGCGTGCTCAACGGCAGCACCCGCCAGGTGGGCGCCTCCCTGCGCGCGAAGGTCGAGCGGGCCGCGGCCGAGCTGGGCTACCGCACCAACCTCGCCGCCCAGACGCTCGCCAGGGGCGCCAGCAACGTCATCGGCATCGTCGTCCACGACCTCACCGACCCCTACTTCGCCGCGCTGGCCGACGGCGCCATGCGAGTGGCGGCCGAGCAGGGCCTGCTCGTCATGGTCGGCGCCACCCACCGCGATCCCGAGCAGGAGATCGCCTACGTCGCCTCGCTCAACGCCCAGCGGGTGCGGGCGGTGCTGCTGGCCGGTTCGCGGGTCGACGACCCCCACGTCACCAGGCGGCTGCGCGAGGAGCTGGCCCGCTACCGCGCCAACGGCGGCAGGGTCGCCTGCGTCGGCCAGGACCTGCTCGACGTCGACACCGTCGCACCGGCCAACAGGGAGGGCGCGGCCGATCTGGCCCGCGCGCTGGCGGGGCTCGGCCACAGCCGCTTCGCCGTACTGGCCGGGCCCCCGGGGTTGCTGACGGCCGCCGACAGGTGCGCGGGGTTCGTCGAGGCGCTGGCCGCCCTCGGCCTGCCGGAGCCCGTGGTGATCCACGGGGCGTTCGACCGCGATGGCGGCTACGCGGCCGCGCGCGAGACGGGCGAGGCGACGTGCGTGTTCGCGGTCAACGACGTGATGGCGGTCGGCGCGCTGGCCTCCTACCGCGAACGCGGGATCAGGGTGCCCGACGACGTGTCGGTGGCGGGGTTCGACGACATCACGACCCTGCGCGACCACGTCCCCGCCCTGACCACGGTACGGCTACCGCTGGCCGACATGGGCGCCAAGGCGCTGACCATGGCACTCACCACGGAACCGGCCACGGCATTGACAACGGATCCGGCCGCGGGATCGAACACGCGACCGGCTTCGGAATCGACCGCGATATCGGCCACGGCACTGACAACGGACCCGGCCGCGGGATCGAACACGCGACCGGCTTCGGGATCGACTGCGGTACCGGCCACAGGATCGACCGCAGGACCGGCCGTGGGACCGGACACGCGACCCGCTTCGGGATCGACCGCAGGATCGGCCGTGGGACCGGCCGGGGCGCCGATCATGGGACCGGCCGCGAGATCGGCTGTGGCCCCGGCCACGAGAGCAGCCTCGGGACCGGCAACGGAAGCGGCCAAGGTGTCCGGCGGTGACGTCGGGAGGCGCGTGGAGCGGGTCGTCGGCGAGGTCGTGCTGCGGGAGAGCGTAAGAAGACACGGGTAGGCGTGAGGAGACACGGATGAGGCTTGCGGTCAGCACACTGGGAATGCCGGGACTGAACCTGGACTCGGCGATCGAGGTGGCGGCGAAGGCCGGTTGCGAGGGTCTGGAGCTGCGGCTGCATCCCGACACAGGGGTGCACGCCGGGCTGTCGCCCGCCGAGCGTGCGGCGGTGCGCGAGCGGATCGCCGACGCCGGGCTGTCTATCGCCGGCCTGGCGGGATATGTCGGCATCTGCGATCCCGAGCCCGCCGACTCCTCCGTCGTGGACGCCCTCCTGGCCGACCTCACGCTGGCCGCCGACCTGGGTGCGCCCGGCGTGCGGGTCTTCCCCCGTGGCGGCGACCCGGCGGTCGGCTCCCGGCGCCTGCGGGCGGTCGCCGACACCGCCGCGTCGCTCGGCGTCCGGGTGTTCGTCGAGACCCACGACAAGATGCCCACGGGTGCCGCTGTCGCCGAACTGCTGGCGGCGACCGGCAGGCCCGACGCGGCGGTCGCGCTGTGGGACCTGCTCCACCCGTGGCGGCACGGCGAACCCCTGGAGGAGACACTCGCGGCGCTCGCGCCGTACCTGGCCTATGTCCAGGTGAAGGACGCGGTGTCCGCGACGGACACCACCCCCGTCCCCCTGTGGTCGGGCTCGGTGCCGTTGGACGCGGCCGGCGAGCTCCTGCGCGCGCACGGCTACGACGGGTGGGTCTCGCTGGAGTGGGAGCGCACCTGGTACCCGCAGGTCGCCCCGGTCGAGGAGATCCTGCCAGGCGCCGCCGACTGGGTCACCCGCTATTCCGCTCGCCCCGTCTCCTGACAACGAGGACGTCCTGTCGGCGCTACGGCAGGCGTGTCGCTGTGGCGGCGGATAGGGCGTAGGTGACGCCGGAAAGGCGCTCGGACAGCTGCCACAGGCCGGCGGCCGTTGCGGTGTCGCGGATGGCGCGCTCACGACCGCGACGGGTGGGCTCCCCGCGCAGTTGCAGCAACCCGTCGGGAACGATGTAGCTGCCCCCGGGCAGGTCCGGTACGGTCGCCGCGTACAGGGAGGTCTTCGCCCCTTCCGGGGTGGGCCGGAAGGCCACGCGCACCAGCAGGCGGGTGAGGGTCGCATACAGCCGTCCTCTGCCGCTGTTGGCGCCGCCGGTGAGCACGTTGGTGCGGGTGAGCCCGGGTGCGACGGCCATGCTGCGTAGCTTCTGCCCGGCGGCGTCGGCCCGGCGCTGCAGTTCCATGGCGAAGTAGAGGTTGGCCCGCTTGGACTGCACGTAGGCGAACGCCGCCCGGTAGTTGCGTTCGGCGTTGAGGTTGCCCAGGTCGAAGCGGGCGAAGCGCTGGCCCTCGCTGCTGACAGTGACCACCCGCGGATCAGGTGCGGCGAGCAGATGCGGCAGAAGCAGGCCGGTCAGGGCGAAGGTGCCCAGGTGATTGACGCCGAACTGCGACTCGAACCCGTCGGTGGTCAAGGCGTAGGGAACCATCGCCACTCCGGCGTTGTTGACCAGCAGATCGAGCCGGCCGCGGTCCCACCCGGCGGCGAACTCCCGGATGGAGGTCAGGCTGCCCAGGTCCACCCTGCGCAGTTCCAGGCGGGCGCCAGGCACCTCACCCCGCATGCGGATGAGCGCGGCATTGCCGCGTCCGAGGTCGCGGCAGGCCAGCACGACGTGCGCGCCACGGCGGGCCAGTTCGCGGGCGGTGACGTAGCCGATGCCGCTGTTGGCTCCGGTCACCACGGCGACGCGCCCGGTCTGGTCGGGGATGGCAGGGAGGATCCAGGGTGGAGAGTTGCGCATGATGTACCACCTCAAGGGAACGCAGACCAATGTATCGCAACTCTGAGTTGCGATACATTGATCCTGTCAGCCGCCTTCGAATATCGCAACTTGGAGTTGCAATGCAGTCCGAGCAGTCCACCGGCAGGCCGGTCGGCCGCGGCGCCAAAGTACGCGCTGCCGTTCACGCCGCCACGCTCGCCGAGCTCGTGGACAAGGGGTATGCCGCGTTGACCGTCGAGAACATCGCCCAGCGTGCCGGAGTCCACAAGACGACGGTGTACCGGCGGTGGAAGGATCGAGAGAGCCTGCTCACCGACGCGCTGGCCGAGCACATGGCGATGGACATACCCGTCCCTGACACCGGAGCGGTCGAGACTGACCTGCGTGCGCTGGCGCGCTCGCTCGCCCAGGCGTTCACCAGTCCGACCGGGCAGGCCATCCTTGCCGCCATGGTCACGGGGGCGTCCCGTCTTCCGGAGATCGCCGCGGCCCGGCGTCACGTGTTCGACGACCGGCTCGCCAGAGCCGAACCGGTGGTCACGCGCGCCATCGCGCGCGGCGAACTCCCCAGGGACACCGAGCCCGCCGAGCTGTTGAAGACCTTGGCCGCGCCGATCTACCTGCGCCTGCTCATTACCGCCGAACCGGTTGACGAGGCGACCGCCGACCAGGCGGTGCGCGTCACGCTCGCCGCCGCACGCGCCGGCGCCCTACGGTCGGCGCGCGACCGCGAGTCGGCTACCGGGTGAGGAGGCCTATGCCGAGAATGCCGACCGATGGCTGCTCCAGCAGCGCGTCACGACGGTCCGGCCCCGAGCGATCGCCCTGCGCCACCCCGACGGGACAGAAGTTCATCGCTTGATGAATTTTTTCCCGGATAGGCATTCCCTCACCCCGCTCCGCGATGCACACTTCTGGCAAACAGGATGAGACGCACCGCTGATGGCAAGGGGAACGCCAGATGACGACCGCTCGCGAACCGCTCGCACTCCCGTTCGCCGTCATCGACGCTGGCATGCTCGCCGACGTCGGCGGCAAGGCGGCCAACCTGGGCGAACTGACCGCGGCGGGCCTGCCCGTCCCTCCCGGATGCTGTCTGACCACCGAGGCCTACCACCGGGTCGCCGAGGGCACCGCGCTCAAGGATGTCATCGCCGAACTCGCCACCACCGACGCCACGGACACCGCGGCACTCGCCGGGCTGGCGGGCAGGGCCAGGGCGCTGCTGCTCGACGCGCCCGTTCCCGACGAGGTGCGTGCGGCCGTCGACGAGTCCTACGCGCGTCTCGGCGACCGGGCGCCCGTGGCCGTGCGGTCGTCGGCGACGGCCGAGGACCTGCCGTACGCGAGCTTCGCCGGCCAGCAGGACACCTACCTCAACGTCGTCGGCCCCGAGGCGGTGCGCGACGCGGTCCGCAGGTGCTGGGCCTCGCTGTGGACCGACAGAGCCGTGGCCTACCGGGCCTCCAACGGCATCGACCACGCGGCGGTCAGGCTCGCGGTGGTCCTGCAGCGGATGGTGGACGCCGAGGTGGCGGGCGTGATGTTCACGGCGAACCCGGTGACGGGCCGCCGCCACGAGGCCGTCATCGACGCCGCCCCCGGCCTGGGCGAGGCCGTGGTGTCAGGAGCGGTCAACCCGGACAGGTTCGTCGTCGACGCGGCGACCGGACAGATCACCGAACGCCGGATCGGCGACAAGCGAGTCTCGATCCGCCCCCTACCGGGCGGCGGCACCGAGCGCACAGAGCACACCGGGCGCACCGAAGGCACCGGGGGCACCGAACGCGCCGGCCACACCGAAGGTACCGGGAACACCGAAGGCACCGCGGGTATCAAAAGCACCGAGCGCACCGAGCCCACCGAGCCCACCGAGCGCACCGAGCGCTCCGAGATGCGCGATGCACAACAAGCGCAACAGGCATGCCTCACCGACGACCAGGTGCGCGACCTGGCCGCGCTCGGGCGCAGGGTGGAGGAGCACTACGGCTCGCCGCAGGACACCGAGTGGGCGATCGACGCCGACGACGTCCTCTGGCTCACCCAGGCCAGGCCCATCACCACGCTCTACCCCCTGCCCGAGACGAACGAGACAGCCAGGGACGGCCTGCGCGTCTACTTCTCCGTCAACGTCGCGCAGGGCGTGATGCGCCCGTTCACGCCGATGGGCCTGGCGGCGTTCAAGGTGATCAGCGGGGGAGCGGCGGCGATGGCGGGCCACCCGCCGACCGACCCGCTGGCAGGGGCGGGGATCGTGGTCCAGGCCGGCCAGCGGCTGTTCCTCGACATCACCGCCGCCGTCCGCAGCAAGGCGGGACGGCTGATCCTGCCCAGGGCGCTCGCGTTCGGCGAGGCACGCGCGGGCGTGGTGTTCGAGCAGGTCGCCGAGGATCCGCGGCTCTCGCTCACCACCACCTCCCTGCGCCCCTTCCTCCGTACGGCGGCACGCGTCGCCAGGCGGGTCGGCGCGCCCAAGCGGGTGGCGCTCGCGCTGGCCAGACCGCAGGCGGCGCTCGACTACACCAGGCGGCTGGGCAAGGCGATCGAGGCCAGACTGCGCATCGACCAGGGCGCGAGCGCCGAGCAGCGGCTCGACCACGCCGAACGCTGCCTGCGCGGCACGTTCCCGACGATCTTCTCGATCATGCCGATCGCGGTCGTGGGCTACGCGGGCTTCGGCCTGGCGGGCCGCCTGTCGGGCGCGAAGGGGGAGCAGTTGCAGGCCGTCCTGCGCAGCCTGCCGAACAACCCCACCACCGAGATGGACCTCGAACTGTGGCGGCTGGCCACGGAGATCGGCGCCGACCCCGAGGCGGCCGAACCGTTCAGAACGCAGCGGGTGGGCGAGCTGGCGGCCCGCTACGCGCGCGGCGAGCTGAAGGCGCAGCGCGCAATCGACCGCTTCCTGGCCCGCTACGGCCACCGCGGCGTCGCCGAGATCGACCTCGGCATGCCGCGCTGGTCCGACGAGCCCGCGCACATCCTCGGCGTGCTGGCCAACTACCTGCGGCTGGACGGCGACGACCTGACGCCCGACGAGATGTTCGCCAGGGGCGCGCAGGAGGCCGAGCGGGCGGTCAGGACGATCGTCGCCATGGCGGCGGCCAGGGGCAGGTGGCGCGGCCGGCTGGCGGCGTTCGGGCTGCGCAGGACCAGGCTGTTCGGCGGCCTGCGCGAGCTGCCGAAGTACTACATGGTGGAAGTCCTCGCCGCGGTACGGCGCAGCATGCGCGTCGTGGGGGAGGAACTGGTGGCCAAGGGCGTCCTCGACACCGCCGACGACGTCTACTTCCTCGACTTCCGCGAGACCCGCGCGGCGCTCGGCGGCGGGTACCTCGGCGCGTTGGTGGCCGAGCGGCGGGCGGCCTACGAGCAGGAGGTGCGCCGCCGCCACGTGCCCAGGGTGCTGCTGTCCGACGGCACCGAGCCCGAGGCGCTCGCCGTCAGGGCGGCGGCCGAGGAGGGCGCGCTGACCGGCACCCCCGCCTCGGCGGGCACCGTCACCGGGCCCGCCAGGGTGGTGCTCGACCCGGTCGGCGCGCACCTGGAGCCCGGCGAGATCCTCGTGGCGCCCTCCACCGACCCCGGCTGGACGCCGCTGTTCCTGACGGCGGGCGGGCTGGTGATGGAGATGGGCGGCTCGATGTCGCACGGCGCGGTGGTGGCCAGGGAGTACGGGATCCCCGCGGTGGTCGGCGTTGCCGACGCCACCCACGAGATCGTCACCGGGCAGACGATCACCGTGGACGGCTCGGCGGGCGTCATCTCGATCGCCGAGTGGCGGTCAGGAGCCGAGTGACGGTCAGGAGACGAGTGATGGTCAGGAGACGAGTGATGGTCAGGAGACGGTGGCCGTGATGAGCGAGGCGAAGCGCTCCTTCATCGTGGCCACCACGGCGTCGGGGTCGGCGGCCCACACGTCGGCGTTGAAGATCTCCACCTCCACGTCGCCGTCGTACCCCGCCGCCCGCACCGCCCTGGTGATCGGCGCGAAGTCGATCACCCCGTCGCCCATCATCCCCCTGCCCAGCAGCACGTCCGCGGGCAGCGGCTGCAGGAAGTCGCACACCTGGTAGGAGGCGATCCGCGCCCCCGCTCGGGCGATCTGCTCGTACACCGCCGGATCCCACCACACGTGGAAGGTGTCGACCACGACCCCCACCAGCTCCGGCGGGTACGGCTCGGCCAGGTCGAGCGCCTGGCCCAGCGTGGACAGCACCGCCCGGTCCGCGCAGTACATCGGGTGCAGCGGCTCCAGCGCCAGCCGTACCCCACGCTCGCCCGCGTAGGGGGCCAGCACGGTCAGCGCCTCGGCCACCCGCTCCCGCGCCCCCGCCAGATCACGGGAGAACCCCTCGGCTGGCGGCTGACCCGCCGGGACGCCCGGCAGGCCGCCGACGACCATCACCAGGCAGGCCGCGCCCAGCTCGGCCGCCTCGTCGACGGCCCGCCGGTTGTCGGCCATGGCCTCGGCCGAGCCGTCGGTCAGGAAGCCGCCCCTGCACAGCGACGACACCCGCAGGCCCGCGTCGCCGACGAGCTTGACCGTCTCGGCCAGCCCCTGCGCCGCCACCTCCTGCCGCCACAGGCCGATGGCCTCCACGCCATGCCGTACGCAGCCCTCGACGGCCTCGGCCACCGTCCACCGCTTGGTGGTCCACTGGTTGAGAGACAGCCTCACAGCCCGTTCACCGCCAGCAGCGCCCGCATCCGCCGTACGGCCAGCTCCTGGTCGGCCAGCAGCCCGGCCCGGTCGGCCAGCGTGAACACCTCGCACAGGTGGGGCAGCGACCTGGCCGCCTGGGCGCCGTTGACCATGGCGAAGGCGTCCTGGTGGCCGTTGAGCCAGGCCAGGAAGACGATGCCGGTCTTGTAGTTGTACGTCGGCGTCTCGAAGATCTTGCGCGACAGCGGCACGGTCGGCGCGAGGATCTCGTCGTAGTGGGCCAGCAGCCGGTTACGTGCCTCGGGGGTGCAGGCGGCCTCGGCGGAGTCGAGCACCTGCAGGGCGGCGGCCGCCGCGGGGGCGATCGCGTCGAAGATGCCCAGCAGCGCGTGCGAGCCCGTCCTGATCAGCGACGGGTAGTTGAAGTCGTCGCCGGTGTAGAGCCTGACCCCCTCGGGCAGGGCGGCGCGCAGCGCCACCTCGTGCGCCTCGTCCAGGAGCGACACCTTGACGCCGTCGACCATCGGGGCGTGGGCGTGGACGAGCTCGAGGAACGACTCGGTGGCCCTGGCCACCTCGCGCGAGCCCCAGTATCCGGCCAGCTGCGGGTCGAACATCTCGCCCAGCCAGTGCAGGACGACCGGCCGGTCGGCGACCGCGAACAGCTTGCCGTACACACGGTGGTAGTCGGCCGGTCCCGTGGCGAGGCGGGCGAGCTGGCGCGAGGCCATCACGATCACGCCCGCGCCCGCGGCCTGCACGGTCTCGATCTGCTCGGTGTAGGCGGCGGTGATCGCGTCGAGCGTGTCGGCGCCGGGCGCGTGGTCGGTGCCCGCGCCGCAGGCCACCAGGTCGGCGGGGTCGCCGAAGGAGCGGGCCTCGGCGGCGCTGCGCCTGATCAGCTCGCGGGTGGCCGCCCAGTCCAGGCCCATGTTGCGCTGGGCGGTGTCCATGGCATCGGCGACGCGCAGGCCGTACGACCACAGGTGCCTGCGGAAACGCAGGGTGGCGTCCCAGTCGACCGCGGCGGGGGAGCCGGGCGTGTTGTCGCCCATCGGGTCGGCGACCACGTGCGCCGCCGCGTAGACGACGCGGCTCGTGGCGGGCCCGTCGACGGCCGGCCAGGTGACCGGGTCGCTCAGCGTGTAGGGGCCGCCGGGCAGCTCGATCCTCACAGCTCCTCCATCGCGATCCTGCGGCCCTCGGCCGAGCTGCGCAGGCCGAGCTCGGCCAGCCGTACGCCGCGCGCGCCCGAGGCGAAGTCGTAGGGGAAGGGCGCGTCCTCCATGACGTGCCTGACGAACAGCTCCCACTGGATCTTGAAGCCGTTGTCGAAGTCGGCGTTGTCAGGCACCTCCTGCCAGTCGTCGCGGAAGCGCGCGGTGACGGGCAGGTCGGGGTTCCAGACCGGCTTGGGGGTGGTGGCGCGGCTCTGGACGCGGCAGTTGCGCAGGCCCGCGACGGCGCTGCCGTGCGTGCCGTCGACCTGGAACTCCACCAGCTCGTCGCGGTTGACGCGGACCGTCCAGGAGGAGTTGATCTGCGCGATGACGCCGCCGGCCAGCTCGAAGATGCCGTAGGCGGCGTCGTCGGCCGTCGCCTCGTACGGCCGGCCCTGCTCGTCGACCCTGGTCGGGATGTGCGTGACGGCCTTGGCGTAGACCGATTCGACCTCGCCGAACAGGTTCTCCAGCACGTAGTGCCAGTGCGGGAACATGTCGAGGATGATGCCGCCGCCGTCCTGGGCCCGGTAGTTCCACGAGGGCCGCTGGGCGCTCTGCCAGTCGCCCTCAAACACCCAGTAGCCGAACTCGCCGCGCACCGAGAGGATCTTGCCGAAGAAGCCGCCGTCGATCAGCCGCTTCAGCTTGAGCAGGCCCGGCAGGAACAGCTTGTCCTGCACGACGCCGTTCTTGACGCCCTTGGCCCTGGCGGCCTCGGCGAGCGCCACGGCCTCGTCGTAGGACTCGGCGGTGGGCTTTTCGGCGTAGACGTGTTTGCCCGCCTCGATCGCCTTCAGCACCGCCTTGACGCGCGCCTGCGTGATCTGGGCGTCGAAGTAGACGTCGGCCTGCTCGATCGCCGCGTCGAGGTCGGTGGTGTAGTCGGCGATGCCGTGCCTGGCGGCGAGGTCGGCCAGCTTGGCCTCGCTGCGGCCCACGAGGATCGGCCGCAGCATGACCCTGCCGCCGTCGGAGAGGGTCACGCCGCCCTGCTCGTTGATGGCCAGGACCGACCTGACCAGGTGCTGGCGGTAGCCCATCCGGCCGGTGACGCCGTTCATCGCGACACTGATCGTGCGCACGCTCATGTGACCACTCCTCAGGAAAGCGCTTTCCAAATGACCGTACGGCGGCGAGAGCCAGGCCGTCAAGCGGCTTAGACTTCGCCCTTGGTCTCGAGGCGGTCGAGCGCCTTGGCCAGCGGGCGGCCCACGAGGCCGAGCTGCCACTCACGGGCGCCCAGCGAGCGCAGCCGCTCGACGACCGAGCCCTCGGAGATCTCGGCGGGCGGTTCCCAGGTGAGCCTGCGCACCGCGTCGGGCTGCAGGAGGTTCTCCGTCGGCATGCGGTGCTCGTCGGCCAGCGCGGCCACCACCGAGCGGGCCGCGGCCAGCCGCTTGGCGGCGGCCGGATCGCGGTCGGGCCAGCGGTTGGCGGGGGGCGGGCCGTCGCCCGGCGTGCTCGGCGCCGGCAGGTCGGAGTCGGGCAGCGTGCGGGCGCGGTGCACGGCGTCGAGCCAGGCCGCCATGTGGCGGCGGGCGGCCCGCCCGGTGAAGGCGGTGATGTCGGTCAGCGCCTTCTTGGTGCGCGGCATCTCCAGCGCCGCGGTGATGATGGCCGCGTCGGGCAGCACCCTGCCGGGCGCGATGTCGCCGTCGCGGGCGATCTGGTCGCGCATGGTCCACAGCTCGCGCACGATCGCCAGCGACCTGACGTTGCGCACCTTGTGGATGCCGGAGGTGCGCCGCCACGGGTCGGAGCGCGGCGCGGGCGGCGGCGTGGCGAGCACCGTGGCGAACTCCTCGCGCGCCCACTCCAGCTTCCCGCTGTCGGCCAGCTCGTCGTGGAGCACGTCACGCAGCTCGACCAGCACCTCGACGTCGAGCGCCGCGTAGCGCAGCCAGTCTTCCGGCAGCGGCCTGGTCGACCAGTCGGCCGCCGAGTGCCCCTTCTCCAGGCGCAGCCCGAGCACGGTCTCGACCATCGTGCCGAGCCCCACCCGCTCGTAGCCGAGGAGCCTGCCCGCCAGCTCCGTGTCGAACATCCGCCGCGGCCTGAACCCGATCTCGGCCAGGCACGGCAGGTCCTGAGAGGCGGCGTGCAGCACGATCTCGGCGTCGGCCACGGCCGCGTCGAGCTCCGACAGGTCGGGGCAGGCGATCGGGTCGATCAGCGCGCTGCCGGCGCCCTCGCGGCGCAACTGCACCAGATAGGCCCTGCCGCCGTAGCGGTAGCCAGAGGCGCGCTCGGCGTCGACCGCCACGGGGCCGCTGCCCTGGGCGAACTTCTCGACCACCCGGGTCAGCTCCTCCTGCGAGGCGATGACGGGCGGGATCCCCTCCCGCGGCTCGAGAAGGGGGACGACGGTGTTCGCCTCGCTCTGGAGGTCTCCTCCTGCGGCCCTGCTGGTCTCACTGCGTTCGGTCACGGCCTGGTGGACTCCGGATCTTCGCGTCGGCGCGGCATCGTGGCCACGTCAGGTGGTAGCGGTGGAATGCCGGCCGCCAGGCACATCAGATCGCACCAGGCGGCGACATGGCCAGACAGATCCTCCTCGGCGGGAGACCACGAGGCCCGCAGCTCCAGCTCGGTGGAGACGGGCTCGTCGGCCTTGTCGCCGAACCCCTCGGAGACGGCGCGGGTCACCGTGCCACCCGCCGCGCGGTAGCCCGCCTCACGGGAGTCGAGCGCCTCGGTCAGCCAGCTCCACACGACGGGACCCAGCAGCGGATCGGAGGTGATCTCCGGCTCCATGTCGGCCCTGACGTAGGCGACCAGGCGGAACTGCCCCTCCCAGCCGCGCTGCCCCTCGGGGTCGAACAGCAGGATCAGCCTGCCCACCGCCAGCTCTTCGTCTTCACGATAGACCGACGCGCCGATGGCCGCCGAGAACGGCGCCAGCCGCTGGGGGGCGGGCAGGTCCTCCAGCTCGATCTCCGGCCTGACCTCGGCCGCGCGCAGGCTCTCGACCGCCCGCCGGAAAGCGGCGGGGGCCGGTGGCGCGTCACCGATGGTCATAGCCGAAGCGTAGGTCGAGGAGGGTCGCATGGGGACCACGGGGGTGCTCATCGGGGCCGATCAAGCCGCGACCATCAGCGGGCGCGGGGCCTGGCAAGCCTGCTCACTGCGGCGCTCGGGGGAACTCCACAACGCGGTCATCGGTACGGAGCCTTTCTTCGGGACGTGGCTCCGACGTTGGCATGCCGCGCTGACAATTCCGCGCAACGCGCTCGGCGTGTCCTGAAAGTGGGGCGGCATTCGATGACGCGCGGTGGATTGGCAAACATTTGGTCCAGTCGAGAGGGGATTTCGGGGTGACCGTGACAAGAACTGTACCCGGACGACGTCGGTGACGGGGCCCGGTCCGCACGGCGCGCCCGCGCTAAAGGGATGAAGTGCTCTAAACCTCTACTTCGACTCCTGATCGTGACTTTAGCCGTGGCGTGCGTATGTTTCCGAATAGCGCCGGTGGAGCGACCGCCACCTGCGCGTGGGACCCTTGAACGGTGAATCTCGACGACTCCGCCTTCCTGCGCGCCTGCCGCCGCCAGCCCGTCCCGCACACCCCCGTGTGGTACATGCGTCAGGCCGGGCGGTCCCTGCCCGAGTACCTCAAGGTGCGCGAGGGCGTGCCCATGCTGACCGCCTGCGAGCGGCCCGAGCTGATCGTCGAGATCACCATGCAGCCGGTCCGCCGCTACGGCGTCGACGCGGCCATCTTCTTCAGCGACATCGTCGTGCCGCTCAGGGCCATCGGCGTCGACCTCGACATCAAGCCGGGCGTCGGGCCGGTCATCGCCGACCCGATCCGCGACCACGCGGGCCTCGAGGTGCTGCGCCCGCTGGAGCCTGACGACGTGCCGTACGTCACCGAGTCGATCGGGGCGCTGGTGGGCGAGCTGGGCGGCACCCCGCTCATCGGGTTCGCCGGAGCGCCCTTCACGCTCGCCTCCTACCTGATCGAGGGCGGGCCGTCCAAGAACCACGACCACACCAAGGCCATGATGTACGGCGAGCCCGCGCTGTGGCATGCGCTCATGGACCGGCTGACCGGCATCGTGACCGAGCACCTCAAGGTCCAGATCAGGGCGGGCGCCTCGGCCATCCAGCTGTTCGACTCGTGGGTGGGGGCGGTCGCGCCCGACGACTACCGCGAGTTCGTCATGCCGTACACCGAGCGGATCTTCGCGGCGGTGCCCGAGGTGCCGCGCATCCACTTCGGCGTGGGCACCGGCGAGCTGCTCGGCGTGCTCGGCGAGGCCGGGCCCGACGTCGTAGGCGTCGACTGGCGGGTGCCGCTCGACGAGGCGGCCCGCCGCGTCGGCCCGGGCAAGGCGCTGCAGGGCAACCTCGACCCCGCCATCCTGCTGGCCCCGTGGGAGGCCGTCGAGCGCAAGGCCAGGCAGATCCTCGAACGCGGGCGCGCCGCCGAGGGCCACGTGTTCAACCTCGGCCATGGGGTGCTGCCCTCGACCGACCCCGACCAGCTGCGCAGGCTCACCGACTTGGTCCACTCCTTCGCCTCAGAGGCGTAGCTGGTCCAGGCTCAGCTTCACGATCAGGGCGGCGACCACGCACAGCAGCGTCGCCCTGATGAAGGCGGCGCCCCTGCGCAGCGCCGTACGGGTGCCGAGCCGGGCGCCGAGCACGTTGCAGGCCGCCATCGCCAGCCCCAGCAGCCAGAACACCTGCCCGTGCGCCGCGAAGACCACCAGCGCGCCCAGGTTGGCGCCGACGTTGACGACCTTCGCCGTCGCCGAGCCCATCACGAAGTCCAGCCCGAGCAGCGCGGTGAGCGTGATGAGGATCAGCGCGCCGGTGCCGGGGCCGACCAGGCCGTTGTAGAACGGCAGGACCACCCCGGCCAGCACGACGGCGGCCACGACGCTGCGCCGCCCCCTCGGCCGCCGCCGCTCCCGCGTGCCCAGGCTCGGCCGGGCGATCACCAGCACCGCCACCAGCGCCAGCATCACCAGCACGAACGGCCTGAACACCGCGGAGGGCAGGAGTCCCGCGGTGAGCGCGCCCGCGGCTGAGAGCGCGACCGCCAGCGCCGTCGCGGGCACCGCGACCCGCGCCTCCAGGCGGACGTTCTTCGCGAAGCCCACCGCCGACACCGCCGTGCCCGAGATGGACGACAACTTGTCGGTGGCCAGCACCGCGGGCGGCGACGCAGTGGGCAGTGCCAGCAGCAGCACGGGCAGCTGGACCAGCCCCCCGCCGCCCACGACCGCGTCCACCCAGCCCGCCGCCAGCGCGACCGCGAGCAGCAACAGGATCAGCTCGATCTCCACCCGTGTTCCCCCATGATCATGGCCCCGTCAGGAAGATCCCAGGTGGCCGTTGGGCGAGCGTTGTGCGACCGTTGGGCGCGTGGAATTCGGGGTGTTAGGGCGGCTGACGGTCCTGCGCGACGGGGAGGCGGTCGAGCTCTCCTCGGCCAAACAGCGCACGCTGCTGGCGGTCCTGCTGGCCGCGGCCGACCGGCCCGTCGCGCCCGACCGGCTCGCCGAGGCCGGGTGGGGCCAGGCGCCCCCTTCGCCCGCCACCCTGCGCTGGCACGTCCACCAGCTGCGGCAGGCGCTCGGCGGCGACCGGCTGACCCGCAGGCCCGACGGCTACCAGCTCGCCGTCCTGCCCGGCGAGCTCGACGCCGCCCGCTTCGAGGAGCTGTGCGCCCGCGCCGCCGACCCCGCCGACCCCGCCGCCGTGGCCGACCTGCTCGGCCAGGCGGCTGCCCTGTGGCGCGGCCCCGCCTACGCCGACGTCTGCGGCGCCGACTCGATCGGCGTCGAGTCGACCGGAGTCGAATCGGTCCGCGTCGAGGCCACGCGGCTGGAGGAACTGCGGCTGGTCGCCGCCGAACGCAGGGCGCGGGCCCTGCTGGAGCTGGGCCTGCCCGACGAGGCGGCCGTCGAGCTGCGCGCGCGCCTGGCCGCGCACCCGCTGCGCGAGCGGCTCAGGGAGCTGCTGATGCGCGCGCTGCACCAGGCCGGGCGGCGCGCCGACGCGCTGCGCGTCTACCGGGAGGGCCGCGACCTGCTGGTGGGCGAGCTCGGCGTCGAACCCGGCAGCGCCCTGCGCGACCTGCACACCGAGATCCTCAGGGAGGAGAGCCCGGCCGCCGCCGTACGCCCCGCGCAGCTGCCGCCCGACGTCTTCCCCTTCGCCGGCAGGCAGGCCGAGCTGGCCGTCCTCGACGGCCTCGTGGAGGGCCGCGGCGGGGCGCGGGTGGCGGCGATCGGCGGGGTGGGCGGCGTCGGCAAGACCGGCCTGGCCGTGCGCTGGGCGCACCGCGTGGCCGCCCGCTTCCCCGACGGCCTGCTCTACGCAGACCTCGGCGGCCGGGACCCCGCGGAGGTGCTCGAACGCTTCCTGTCCGCGCTCGGCGTCCTGCGGGTGCCCGAGGGGCTCGACCAGCGCGCGGCCCTGTTCCGCGGCCTCACCAGGGACCGGCGGCTGCTCGTCCTGCTCGACAACGCCGACTGCTCGGCCCAGGTCGCGCCGCTGCTGCCCGGCTCGCCCGGCTGCTTCACGCTGGTCACGGGGCGCAGCAGGTTCGAGGAGCTGATCGCCGAGACGGGCGCCAGGTTCGTGCCCCTCGACATCCTTCCGGTACGGCAGGCCGCCGCCCTCCTCGGCAGGCTGGCAGGCGTCGACCCCGACGAGGCCGAAGCCCTCGCCGGCCTGTGCGACCGGCTGCCCCTCGCCCTGCGCATCGCCGGAGCCCGCCTGGTGGCCAGGAGCGGATGGACCCCTCGGCGCCTGGCCACCCGGCTGGCCGAGGAACGGCGCAGGCTCGACGAACTACGCGCCGGTGACCTCGATGTGCGGGCCAGCTTCGAGGTGAGCCACCGCGACCTGCGCGAGCGGGAACGGACCCTGTTCGAGCGCCTCGGCCTGCTCGCCGCCCCCGACTTCGCGCCGTGGACCGCCGCCGCCCTGGCCGACCGCCCGCTCGGCGAGGCGGCCGACCTGCTGGAGCGGCTGGCCGAGGCCCAGCTCGTCCAGCCGCTCGGCTTCGACGTCGCGGGACAGGAACGCTACCGCTTCCACGACCTGATCAGGATCTTCGCCAGGGAACGGGCGCTGGCGTCGATGAGCGCCGTCGAGCGCGGGGCCGCGCTCGACAGGGTGTTCGGCGGCCTGCTGGCGCTGGGGGAGGAGGCCTACCTGCGGGAGTACGCGGGCGGCTTCAGGCTCGCGCACGGCGGCGCGGCCCGCTGGCGCCTGGACGGCCAGGCGCTGCCCGACGACCCGATGGCCTGGCTGGCGGCCGAGCGGGCCACCCTGCCCGCCGCCGTCCGCCAGGCCGCCGACCTGGGCAGGGTCGGTCACTGCTGGGAGCTCGCGCTGCTCGGCGTCAGGCTCTACGAGCTCAACGGCAACCTGTCGGACTGGCACGCCACCTCGACGATCGGGCTGGAGCTGTGCCAGGCCCACGGCGACGCGTACGGCACGGCGGCCATGCTCGCCTCGCTCGGCTCGCTCGACCTGTTCGAGCGGCGTTACGAGCGGGCACAGGAGCGCCTGGAACGGGCGCTGGCGTCGCTGGACGGCCCGTTCAGGGCGCTCGTCATCGGCAACCTCGCCCAGACGGAGAACGCGCTCGGCCGGCCCGAACGCGCGCTGGCCCGCGCGAACGAGGCACGCGACCTCGCCCTGCGCGAAGGCGACCGGGCGACGGAGGGGCACATGCTCGGCCACCTGGCCAGACTCCATCACGCCGCCGGCCGGCACGATACCGCCCAGGCCATCCTGGCCTGGGCGATCACCGTCGCCGAGGGCATCAGGCGGCCGGAGATGGTGATCAAGTACGTCGCCGCCACGCTAGCCGCCGAGCGGGGCGAGCACGAACGCGCCGAGCTGCTGGCCGCGCAGGCGCGCGCCGAGGCGGTCGCCATGGGGGACCGCCGGGTGGAATGCGCCGCCGTGCAGGTCAGGGCGAGGAGCCTGGGGGCGATGGGCCGCCTCGACGAGGCCGTGGCCTGCGCGCGGGCGGCGCTGGAGCTGGCGGTCGCGCAGAGCGACGCGACCGCCGAGGAGCGCAGCGGGCGGCTGCTCGCCGACCTGCGCGGCCGTCAGGACTCGGCAGGGTCGTCCGCAGGCTGAGGGCTCGACGGGTCATCGCCCGCCTCGGTGTGGCCCCGGGCACCGTGTGCGGCGGGCCCGGGCTCGGTGTGGCTCGGCGCTCCGTGGAAGGGCGGGTTGCCGGGATGGGCGGGCGGTGGGCCGCCGTGGAACAGCGGGATGTCGTTGCCGGGGCGGGGACGCGGCGCAACGCCCACGGGCCGGGCGGCGGGACGGCGGGCGCGGCCACGCCGTACCAGGATGAGGATGGCCACGACCACCGGCACGATCAGCACCATCCACGGCAGCAGCACGCCGATCACGGTCAGCAGGATCTTGACGAAGCTCACCAGCGCCGACCAGCCCGCCTTGAGACCGCCGAGGAAGCCCGCGGGCTCGTCCGACGGCTCGACCACCTGCGCCACGGGCCCGATCAGCCGCAGCGTCAGCGTCCCCATGGACACCTGCGAGTTGAGCGCCTTCTGCCTGGCCTGCAGCGACTCCAACTCCGCCTCGCGGGTGGCGATCTCCCGCTCCACCTCGATCACCTGGCCGACCGTGCTCGCCTTGGTGAGCAGCGTGCGCATGGAGGCGAGCGCCTGCTCGGCCGACTTCAGCCGGCTGGCGACGTCGGCCACCTCCTCGGTCACGTCGGTGGTGTTCTGCCGCAGCGACTCCCGCTTGCCGAGTTCCTTGCCCAGCCGGTCGAGCAGCCCCTGGTACGCCGTCGGCGGGATCTTGAAGACCAGCGTGGAGCTGCCCTCGCTGCTCTCGAACGCGTCGGACTGCTCGTTGGCAAGGTAGCCGCCCGCCCCGGTGACCAGCTGCTTGGCCTGCTCGCCCGCCTTGGTGACGTCCTTGGCGCGGACCGTCATCTCCGACACGTAGATGATCGAGCGCTGCTCGGGGGCGATCGTGATCTGCTTGCCGGCCTCCTGCTGGGAGTCCTTGACCGAGGCCGCGCTCTCCTGCTGGGCCCGTGAGGCGGCGGCTGGCGCCCTTCCGCCCGAGTCGCTGATGGAGCTCCCGCCGCCACCGCAACCGGACAGGACGAGCGCGACGCCCGCTGCGGTTAACGCCATGCCGTACCGAAATCTGCTCATATTCGTGAGACGGACCCGGCCCGCGCGATGCCGTCACGAAGTCGTCACGTTCGGCACTCCTCCCGATCACGGAACGCCCCTGGAACCAGAGACGCGCGTCGCGCAGGCTGGAAGCATGCGCACGCTTCCTGAGAGGTTCCACAGGACGTTCTTCCGCACGATGTCACTGCTGCCCGCGCGCGGGCAGGGCCGCTTCCTGCAGCGCTACTTCGACTGGTTCCACCGCAACCCCGACCCGTGGCACCACGCCGTCGACCCCTACGAGGCCGCCAAGTACGACGCCACGCTCCGGCACGCCGGAGGCGGCGACTTCCGCAGGATCCTGGACGTGGGATGCAGCGAGGGCACCTTCACCCTGCTGGCCGCCGACGCCTACCCGGGGGCGGACGTGGTGGGTGTGGACGTCTCCGAGCGCGCCGTCAGGCGGGCGACGGCCAGAGCGAACGGCAGGGCCGTCTTCGCCGCCGTCGACTTCCTCAACCAGGATCCCGGAGGCCGGTTCGACCTGGTCTTCTGCGCCGAGACGCTCTACTACGTGGGCAGGGAGGAACGGCTGCGGCTGGCCTGCGAGCGGCTGCGCTCGTTCCTGTCGCCGCGGGGCACGCTGGTCGTGACGCACCCGTGGCCGGAGGCGCGGCGGCTGCACCGCTTCCTCGACGGCGACCCCGCGCTGCTCAAGATCGGCGAGCACGTCGACGCCGGGCACGAGCGGCCGTTCGCCGTCGGCTCCTACCGTCTCGCGGAGGCGGTGACGTGAGGCGGTAGCGTCAGGAGACGTGGAAGGGCATCAGCGGCATGTAGTGATCGTCGGCGGCGGCATCTCGGGGCTGGCCGCGGCGTGGTTCCTCAGGCAGGGCGGCGGCGAGCGGGTGCGGGTGACCGTACTCGAGGGCGCCCCCAGAGTGGGCGGCAAGCTGCACGCCTCCGAGGTGGCGGGCGTCAGCGTGGACGAGGGCGCGGAGTCGATGCTGGCCAGGCGGCCCGAGGGCATCGAGCTGGCCAGGATGGTCGGGCTGGGCGCCGACCTGGTCGACCCCGGCACCACCCAGGCGGCCGTCTACAGCAGGGGCGCGCTGCGGCCGATGCCGAAGGGCCAGGTCATGGGCGTGCCAGGCGACCTGACCGAGCTGGCCAGATCCGGCATCGTCTCGCCGGGCGGGCTGCTCAGGGTGCCGCTCGACCAGGTGCTGCCCGCGACGCTGGTGCGCACCGACGTGTCCGTCGCCTCCTACATCAGGGCCCGCATGGGCTCCGAGGTCGTCGAACGGCTGGTCGAGCCGCTGCTCGGCGGCGTCTACGCGGGCCGGGCCGACATGCTGTCGCTGGAGGCGACGATGCCCCGCATCGCCGTCGCGGCGCGCTCGGAACGCTCGCTGCTCGGCGCGGTCAGGGACATCGTCCACGAGACCCCGAAGGACGCGGGCCCGGTCTTCGCCGGCCTGCGCGGCGGCCTGGGCAAGCTGCCCGAGGCGGTCGCCAAGGCCTCGGGCGCCGACATCAGGACCGGCGTGACGGTCAGGGAGCTGCGGCGCGCGCAGGACGGCTGGCGCCTGGTCACCGGGCCCGTCCCGCGGCCGGAGATCGTCGAGGCAGACGCGGTGATCGTCGCCGTGCCCGCGACGCCGGCCTCGCGGCTGCTGCGGGAGGAGGTGCCGAAGGCCGCCGCCGAGCTGGCCAGGATCGAGTACTCCAGCATGGCCATCGTCACCCTCGCCTACCCGGCGGCCGCCTTCCCCGAGCCGCCCACCGGCAGCGGCTACCTGGTGCCGCCCGTCGAGGGCCGCGCGGTGAAGGCCGCGACGTTCACCTCGGTCAAGTGGCCGCACCTGGTCGAGTCCGACCCGTCGACCGTCCTGGTGCGCTGCTCCATCGGCCGCATCGGCGAGGAGCAGCTGCTCCAGCGCGACGACGCCGAGCTGGTCTCGCTGGCCACGGCCGAGATGGGCGAGGTCGTGGGCGTGCGGGGGCTGCCGCTCGACAGCCGCGTCAGCAGGTGGGGCGGATCGCTGCCGCAGTACAACGTCGGCCACCTCGACCGCGTGGCCCGCGTCCGCGCGGCCGTGGCCGTCGAGCCTGGGCTGGCGGTCTGCGGCGCGGCCTACGACGGGCTCGGCGTGCCCGCGTGCGTCTCGACCGCCCGTACGGCCGCGGCCCGGATTCTCGACCACCTGGGCGGCAGGGGAGAATGACGGCATGACTGAGGGGACGACCCAGCGGCCCAAGGCCCGCGACCTTAACCAGGTGATCCGCTACACGATGTGGTCGGTGTTCAAAGCCACCGAGCAGTGCCCGAGCAACCGCGAGGGCATGGCCGACGAGGTCAACGAGCTGCTCGAGCAGGCCGCGGGCAAGGACGTCGTGACGCGTGGCTGCTACGACGTGGCGGGCTTCCGCGCCGACGCCGACTACATGTTCTGGTGGCACGCGCCGACCGCCGAGGACCTGCAGGACGTCTACTCGCGCTTCAGGCGCACCACGCTCGGACGGCTGAGCGAGCCGGTCTGGTCGGCGATGGCGCTGCACCGGCCCGCCGAGTTCAACAAGTCGCACATCCCCGCCTTCCTCGCCGAGGAGGAGCCGAGAAACTTCGTGTGCGTCTACCCCTTCGTGCGGTCGCTGGAGTGGTACCTGCTCGACGACGCCGAGCGGCGCACGATGCTCGCCGAGCACGGCATGATGGCCCGCGAGTACCCCGACGTCAGGTCCAACACGGTGGCCTGCTTCGCCCTCAACGACTTCGAGTGGATGCTGGCCTTCGAGGCCGACGAGCTCCACCGGATCGTCGACCTCATGCGGCACCTGCGCGGAGCCGAGGCCAGGCGCCACACCCGGATCGAGGTGCCGTTCTACACTGGGGTTCGCAAGCCGGTGGGCGAGCTGATCACCGCCCTTCCCTGACCTGACTTTGTAAAGGCGCTGTCCTCGCGCCTGGCCGCCTCTCCTTTGCCATAATCACGCCAAATCCCCTGTCCTAGTGAGGCAAAGGGTGGACGAAGGCAGCGGCCTGGCACGCTCCAGGCGTGGGAGGCACGGACGGCGGCGCACGAGGCGGCGCGGGCCGTGGGTGCTGGAGGGGGCGGTCGCCGCGGCGGCGCTGATGGTCGCCGGGCTGGCGGTCGGCAGCGGGGTGTTCGGCCGGGACCGGCCGCAGCAGGCCGCGGGCACCGTGACCGTCGTCCCCCTCACCCCCGCGCCAACCGCGCAGGGCGGGGCCGACAGAGCGGTGGCGAGCACGGCGGCCCCTCCCTCAGCCAAGCGGAAGAAGTCTGAGCACACCGACGCGAAGGCGGCCGAGTACTTCGACAAGCGCTGGGGCGGCGGCGACAAGGCCGCCAAGCGGCTCAAGGACATCCGCAGCGTCGGCGGCTACCTGCGCATCTACACCGACCTGCCCGAGTCGGCGCACAACTCGGCGCAGGCGATCACGCTGTGCGAGCGGGGTCTGGAGTACTTACGGGAGATCGGGGAGGACAAGCCCGTGGTCTTCGTCCAGGCCGAGTTCGGCGAGAACGGCAATCCCGTCCTCGCCAACGTCCTCGGCCCCGGCGACGGCGACTGCCGCGTCACCCACCCCGAGCCCGGCTGAGGTCAGGCCTTGGGCTCCAGCCGTACGGAGATCGAGTTGATGCAGTAGCGGTCGTCGGTGGGCGTCGCGTAGCCCTCGCCGTGGAAGACGTGACCCAGATGGGAGTCGCAGGCGGCGCAGCGGACCTCGGTGCGGACCATCCCGTGGCCGCGGTCCTCGATCAGGACGACCGCCTCCGACTGCGACGGCTCGAAGAAGCTCGGCCACCCGCAGTGCGACTCGAACTTCGCATCGGACCTGAACAGCTCGGCGCCGCAGGCGCGGCAGGAGTAGACGCCCTCGGTCTTGGTGTCGACGTACTCTCCGCTGAAGGGTCGTTCCGTGCCCGCCTCCCTGAGGACGTGATACTCCTCGGGAGTGAGCTGCGAGCGCCATTCGGCCTCACTCTTGACCACCTTGTTCATGCGTCCACCTTATGCGGCGCGGAAGAATCACTTGCGAGAAGCATCCTTCCGGGGGCGTTTCTGCGTCTTTGTCGATGAGGGGGTGTGACTTCACCTCCCTAGAGGGGTGAGACCGCTCGCCGGGGGCCGTCGCCGCTGCGCGGATATGCCCGTACCGCGCGCAGGCGGCCCGTCGAAGCCGGCCGGACGATGCGCCAGCGTCCGGCACGGCGTGAAGGAGGGCGGTCGTCAGGTTCGTCCTGTCGAGTGCTCGGTCCCGCCACCGTGGCACTCCAGGACGGACCCACCCGTTTCGGGGTAGGTTCAGCCCCATGGCGTCGCCTTTCATCGAACTGCAGGTCGGGGACCGTACGGTCAAGGTCACCAATCCCGACAAGGTCTACTTCCCGCAGATCGGAGCCACCAAGCGGGAGCTGGTGGAGTACTACGTCAGCGTGGGGGAGGGCGCCCTGCGGGGGCTCAAGGATCGTCCGACCCACCTGAAACGGCACCCTGACGGCGTCGAGACCGAGGCCATCTACCAGAAGCGGATGCCCGCCAAGCATCCCGACTGGCTGCAGACCGTCACCGTGACCTTCCCCAGCGGGCGCACCGCCGACGCGCTCAAGGTCACCGAGGTGGCCTCGATCGCCTACTGCGCCAACCTCGCCACCCTCGACTTCCACCCGTGGCAGGTGCGGGCCGCCGACGTCGAGCACCCCGACGAGCTGCGCATCGACATCGACCCGCAGCCCGGCCTGGACTTCGACGCGGCCCGCCGTACCGCCTTCCTGGCCCGCGAGGTGATGGCGGAGGCGGGGCTGACCGGCTTCGTGAAGACCTCGGGCAACAGGGGCGTGCACATCGCGGTCAGGATCGAGCCCCGCTGGGACTTCATCGAGGTACGGCACGCGGGCATCGCGCTGGCCAGGGCCATCGAGGACCGCGACCCCGGCCTGGTGACGACCGCCTGGTGGAAGGAGGAGCGCGGCGAGCGGGTGTTCATCGACTTCAACCAGAACGCCAGGGACAGGACCGTCGCCAGCGCCTACTCGGTGCGGGCCAAGCCGCACGCGCCCGTCTCCGCGCCGCTCACCTGGGACGAGCTGGCCGACGCCGAGCCCGGCGACTTCGACATCAGGACCATGCCGGAGCGTTTCGCCATAGTGGGCGACGTGCACGCCGACATCGACGAGCGGGCGTTCTCGATCGAGACGCTGCTGGAGTGGTACGCCAAGGACGAGCGCGGCGACATGCCGTACCCCCCGAACTACCCGAAGATGCCGGGCGAGCCGAAGCGGGTGCAGCCCAGCAAGGCCAGGGATGAGTGACTTGTATCACTTGAATCACATTACTTGACGCCCGGTCCAATAGTTCGGGAGGCTCTCGGACTATGGCTTTGGCATCAGCACGACGGCTCGCCGCCGCGGGAGCGGTGACGGCCTTCATCGTCGGCGGCGTGACCATGGTGGCGGGCGTGGGCACCGCCATGGCCGCCGACTGCAAGCTGCTCATCCTGGCGTGCGAGGACGAGCCGGTCCAGGGCGGCGATCCGGGCGATCCGTGGGAGCCGGGCATCATTCCGCCACGCCTGCCGATCCCGAACGACCCCTTGTCCAACCTCCCCATCCCCTCCGACACCTGGTCGAACGCGCCCGCTCCTCAGGACACGTGGTCGAACGCGCCCGCGCCCCAGGACACCTGGTCGTCGGGGCCCGCCGAGCCGCCGCGCGAACCGACGTGGAAGCCCGCGGACGAGGACAAGCACCGCATCCCCGAGGGCCCGCCGCAGACGGGGGCGGGCGGACTCGCGGCCGGCGACCCCACGTGGCCGTTCGCCGCCGGGGGCGCGGCCCTGCTGACCGGCGCGGGGCTGGCGGGTCTCGCGGTACGGCGCGGCGCCTCGGAACGGCGGAGTGGCTGAGCCGCCTGGGCACAAGCTGATCATGGCGGGGGCCGTGCTGGTGTCGCTCGCCGGGATCGCCCTGATCTGGTTCGGCGTCACCGGCATGGCGGCCACGCCCGAGCCGTCGCCCGTCTCCGCCACGGCCACGTCGGCGCTGCCCAAGGTCGGCGCTCCGGCGCTGACCGAGCCGCCCGACGTGCTGGTCGGCAGGGTGGCCGAGCCGATGCGGACGGCCCGGCCGACGGCCGTCTACATCCCCAAGCTCGGGGTGTCCGCGCCGCTGATGGAGCTGGGCGTCGACGCCAAGGGCGCGATCGAGAACCCGCCGCTGGACCATCCGAACGTGGCCGGGTGGTACCGGTACGCGCCGGTGCCGGGCGCGCGGGGGGCGGCGGTCATCACCGGGCACCTCGACACGCGGACCGGACCCGCGGTGTTCGCGAACCTGCGCTCGATCAGGCGGGGCGACCAGGTGCAGGTGATGCGGGCCGACCGGTCGGTGGCCATTTTCGTGGTCGACCGGGTGGAACAGGTGGCCAAGAGCGCCTTTCCCAGCAGGAAGGTCTTCGGGAAGGTGAAGTACGCGGGGCTGCGGCTGGTGACGTGCGGCGGCGCCTTCGACAGGAAGGCGCACAGCTACCGGGACAACACCATCGTCTACGCCCACCTCGCCCACGCGTACCATCCCACGTCCTGAGCCTCACCGCGTCCTTCGGTTCGGGAGGCGTCTTACAAGGGGCGGCCTCGAAGGGGTGACTTGCGGGAGGCGGTCCTGGGGGTGTCGGCCCAACCTGGGCATCGCCGCGTGGGCGGTGCCGTCCATCGTCCGGTACGGCACGCGCGAGTGCAGGAGCGCTTCCTGCCGAAGACGTTCACTGGCGAGATCGTGTGGTGCCAGCGGTTCAGCGAGCCGGGTCCCGGGAGGCGTCTTTCGGGGGGCGTTCTTGGGGTGTCGTTCGGGAGGCGTTCTTGGAGGCGTCTTTGGGGAGGCCGAGGGTCAGGGGTCGCGGGGGAGGCCGAGGGCGCGTTCGGCGATGATGTTGAGCTGCACCTCCGTCGTCCCCCCGCCGATCGTGAACGCCCGCGTCGTCAGGATCATCCGGTTCCAGTAGGGATCGGCGGGCGCCAGTGACCAGCAGAACTCCGAGATCGCCTGCGCGTGCCGCATCCCCAGCAGCTTGCGCACGCTGGAGGCCGTTCCCGCGTCCGTCCCCGCCAGTTGCGACAGCGTCACCCGCAGCCCCAGCGCCGAGATCGCCTGTCCCTCGGCCCACAGCCGTCCCGCCTGTTCGAGCTGGGCCTGCCGCAGTGGAGGCAGGCGCCGGACGAGCTTCATCAGGTCGGTGTGTTGCGACCCCGGACCCCAGGAGTCCCCGAGCGCGACCCGCTCGTGTGACAGCGTGTCGCGGGCGACCCGCCAGCCGCCGTCCACCTCGCCGACGACCAGGTCGTCCGGCACGAACACGTCGTCGAGGAAGACCTCGTTGAAGATCTCCTCCCCGTTGATCTCCTTCAGCGGGCGCACGGTCACTCCTGGCGACGACATGTCCACCAGGAAGTAGGTGATCCCGTCGTGCTTCGGCCGGTCCGGCGAGGTGCGCGCGAGGCAGATGCCCCAGTGCGCGTACTGCGCCAGCGACGTCCAGATCTTCGATCCGCTGATCGACCAGCCGCCCTCCACCCGCACGGCCTTCGTCGACAGCCCCGCCAGGTCCGAGCCCGCTCCCGGCTCGCTGAACAGCTGGCACCACACGATCTCGCCGGTGAACGTCTTCGGCAGGAAGCGCTCCTGCTGCTCGCGCGTGCCGTACCGGACGATGGACGGCACCGCCCACGCGGCGATGCCCAGGTTGGGCCGCTTGAGGCCGTGGAACTCCTGGTGGATGATCACCTGCTCCAGTGGCGTGGCGGCGCGGCCCCACGGCTCGGGCAGGTGCGGCATGATCCAGCCCTCGCGGGCGAACCTGCCCAGCCTGGCCAGCGGCTCCTCCCTCGCCAGGCCCTCGGCGAGGCTCCTGATCTCCTCGCGTAGCGGGGACGCCTCCTCCGGCAGGTCGGGCTCCATGGCCCTGCGCGCGCCGCCGATGGCCAGCTCCGCGATCTGCTCGGCCCACACGCCTGGGTCGCCCGCCAGCATGCGCAGCGACAGCGCGCGCCGGTAGTAGCGGTGGGCGTCGTGCTCGAAGGTGTAGCCGATGCCGCCCAGCACCTGAATCGCGTCGGCGGCGCACCGCACGGCCGCGTCAGGCCCCAGCACCGCCGCCACCCCGACCGCCAGCCGTGTCTCCGCCCCGAGCGGCCGCCCGTCCCCGGGCGCTCGCTCCGCTCCGAGCGCCCGCCCGTCCCCGGGGGCCTCTGGCACGCCCGCCGGGGGCCGCCCGACCGTCTCCCGTTCCGCGTCCGCCCTCAGCCGCCCGCCGTCGGTGGCCCCCAGCCGCCCGCCGCCCGTGGACTCCGGCAACCCGGCGTCCGGGGCGGTGTCGGCGGTGTGTGGGGCGCGTTCGGCGTCCGGGGTGGAGGCGGCGGCGTGGTGAGCGCGCGTGGTGTCGAGGGCGCGCGCGGTGGTGTGGTGAGCGCGCGTGGTGTCGAGGGCGCGCGCGGTGGTGTGGTGAGCGCGGGCGGTGTCCAGGGCGCGGGCGGCGTCCCAGACGGCCGCGCGAGCCTGTTCCAGGGCGACCAGCGCTGCCGCGATCCGGTGTTTGACGCCCTGGAACTGTCCGATCGGCCGTCCGAACTGCTCCCGTACCTTCGCGTAGTCGGCCGCCGTGCGCACCGCCCACGCCGCCACCCCGCACGCCTCCGCGCCGAGCAGCACCGCGGCCAGCTCCCGCACCGGCACCGGCCCGAGCACCCGCGACGCGGGCACGTCCCACACCCCCGACGGCCCCACCCGCGACAGGTCGGCGGCGCCCTCGGCGGGCGGTCCCATCTGCGGCGGGTCGGCGTTCCCAGCGACCGGGCTCACCCGCGGCAGGTCGGCGCCCTCTCCGACCGGACTCATTCGCGGCAGGTCGGCACTCTCACCGACCGGGCTCACCTGCGACAGGGGGCGGGACAGGTCGACGCCGTAGATGGCGCTCGCCCGGACCGAGGTCCGGTCCAGCAGCGCCCACCCACCCGCCACCGGCACCAGGAACAGGTCGGCGTCGGGCGCGCCCAGCCCGTGCCCGTCCAGCACGACGGTGGCGGTCACCGTACCGTCGGCCAGGCCGGGCAGCAGCGACCCGCACCGCCCCGACCACGTCAGCGCCGCCGACGCCAGCACCGTGGGCAGGTAGGGCCCGGCGACGAGCGCGGACCCCAGCTCCTCCAGCGTGACCGCCAGCTCGACCAGCCCGTACCCCTGCCCGCCCGCCGCCTCGGGCACGTGCACTCCCAACACCCCCTGCGCTGCCAGCGCCGCATGGGAGGCGTCACGTGCCACGAGCCCGCGGACGGACTCGGCCAACGCCCGGTGTTCCGAAGTCAGTGCGATCGCCATGCGACCGAATCTAGAACCTTATTCGGTCCGCGGCCAGGGTCCGTGGCCAGGGACCGTGGCCAGGGTCCACGGCCAGGGTCCACGGCCAGGGACCGTGGTCAGGGTCACGGCCGGCGCCCGTCACAGGTTGATGATCGCGGCCTTCTCCCTGGTGTACTCCAGCACCGCGTCGTGACCGTAGCCGCTGTCCTTCACTCCGCCGAACGGCAGGCCGGGCGGCATCTGCCGGAAGGTGTTGACCCACACCGTGCCGCAGTCGAGGTCGCGCACGAACCGGTGGGCGCGGCCCAGGTCGCGCGTCCACACCCCGGCGGCCAGCCCGTAGGCGGAGTCGTTGGCGATGGCCAGCGCCTCCTCGTCGCTCCCGAACGGCATGGCCACCGCCACCGGCCCGAAGATCTCCTCCTGGCAGACGCGCAGCGCGTTGTCGGTGGCGGTGTAGAGGGTCGGCGCCACCCAGTAGCCGCCCGGCATGGCGGGCACCACCTCGGCGCCGGTCGTCCCGCCGAAGATCAGCTCGGCCCCCTCCTTCTCGGCGATCTGCAGGTAGGAGGAGACCCGTTCGTACTGCCCCGCCGACACGATCGGGCCCATGGTGGTGCCCAGGTCGAGCGGGTCGCCGAGGACGATGCCGGAGGCGGCCGAGGAGATGCGGCCGAGCATCTCGTCCCAGATGTCGCGGTGGATGAGGATGCGCGACCCGGCGACGCAGACCTGCCCGGCGTTGCCGGTGAAGACGGAGTTGACGGTGACGCCCTCGGTGGCGGCGTCGAGGTCGGCGTCGGGGAAGACGATGTTGGGCGACTTGCCGCCCAGCTCGAAGGTGAGCGGCTTGATCCCGGCCGCCTGGGTGATCGCGACGCCGGTCTGCGTGGAGCCGGTCAGGCTGATCTTGTTGACGCCGCGGTGCCGTACGAGGGCCTCGCCGACGTCCTCGCCCATGCCGGAGACGAGGTTCAGCACGCCGGGCGGCAGCACCTCGGCCAGCAGCTCGCCCAGGCGCAGCACCGAGGCGGCGGCCTGCTCGGCCGGTTTGACGATCACGGTGTTGCCCGCGGCCAGCGCGAAGGCGGCCTTGGCGGAGAACGTCGAGACGGGGGAGTTCCACGGGATGATCGCCAGCGCCACGCCGTACGGCTCCCGCCTGGTCAGCCCCAGGCTGTCGGGCCCGAGGATGACGGTGTCGCCCCTGACCGCGTCGAGCACCTGCCCCGCGGCCAGCTCCCAGAGGAACCGCATGCCGGGCAGGTCCCGGTGGAGGGTGTCGCGAAGGATGCGGCCGTTGTCGCGGGTTTCGATCCTGGCCAGCTCCTCGGCGTGGTCGGCGAAGACGGCCGCGACCTTGCGCAGGAAGTGGGCCCTGCCGAGGGCGGGCAGCGCCGACCACGAGGGCAGCGCCGCGCGGGCGGCGGCGACGGCCGCCTCGGCGTCGGCCTTCCCGCTGGCCGGGATCCGCGCCCAGACCTCGCCGGTGGCGGGGTTGACCGAGTCGAGGGTACGGCCGTCGGCCGCCGGGACGAGCCTGCCACCGATGAGGTTGCGATACTCCATCACGCGACCAAGCATATGCTTGCTTGATGCGGGACGGCTAGCGGCGCGACGACCCCACCGAGAAGGCCAGGTTGACCAGGACGACGCCGCCCCACACGACCAGGTAGGTCAGCAGGCCGGCGTCGCCCACGGTGAGCGCGACCGTCGCGATCGTGCCCATCACGATCGAGACGATCGCCAGCGCCAGCCGCATGCCGGTGGTGCTCTGCTGCTGCTTCAACTCGCGCCTGGCCACGCCCGCGTCGGCGACCATGCGCTCATCGACCCGCCGGTCGACCTCCTTGCCCATCTTGTCGAGGAAGGACTCGATGATGGAGTCCTCGAAGTCGGGGCCGAGGTCGCGGCGCGCCGCGACGGCGGCGCGCAGCTCATCGCCGTGAGATGACGTCATAGATCGAGATATAACGCATTGCCCGGTCAGCGGGCAAGAATGTCATCAAGGTTGTACGAAATCGGCTTTTCGAGCTGCTCATAGGTGCAGGATTCGGGCGTCCGGTCCGGCCGCCACCGCCGGAACTGCGCGGTGTGCCGGAACCTGTCGCCCTCCATGCTGTCGTAGGCCACCTCGATCACCAGCTCGGGCCTGAGCGGGATGAACGACAGGTCCTTCTTGGCGTTCCATCTTGAGACCGCTCCCGGCATCCGCTGGCCGCCGCCCGACGGGGTCGCCGCCGGCAGCCCGGCCCGCAGCAGCGCCTGGTCGGCCCACTCGCCCCACGGATGCTCGCCCAACTGGGCGAGGTACGGCTTGAGCTCCTCCACCAGCTCGGCCCTGCGCGCCATCGGGAAGGAGGCGGCCACCCCGACGTGGTGGAGCCTGCCGTCGTCGCCGTAGAGGCCGAGCAGCAGCGAGCCGACGATCGGCCCCGTCTTGTGCTCGCGGTAGCCCGCGATCACCACGTCGGCGGTGCGCTCGTGCTTGACCTTGAACATCGTCCGCTTGTCCGGCACGTACGGCTGGTCGCCCGGCTTGACGATGATGCCGTCGAGCCCCGCCCCCTCGAACATCTCGAACCACTCGGCCGCCCGCTCGTCGCTGTCGGTCACCGGGGTGAGCCTGATCGAGCCGCCCGCCTGAGGGAAGAGCCCTTCGAGCCTGGCCCGCCGCTCGGCGAACGGCGCCTCCATCAGCGCATCCGACCCCAGCGCCAGCAGGTCGAAGGCCACGAACGAGGCGGGCGTCTGCTCCGAGAGCATCTTCACCCTGGAGGCGGCAGGGTGGATGCGCTGCTGCAACGCCTCGAAGTCGAGCTCCTGCCCCCTGCGCAGCACGATCTCGCCGTCGACCACGCACTTGTCGGGCAGCTCGGCCTTGACCGCCTCGACCAGCTCGGGGAAGTAGCGCGTGAACGGCCGCTCGTTGCGGCTGCCGAGGAACACCTCGTCGCCGTCGCGGAAGATGATGCAGCGAAAGCCGTCCCACTTCGGCTCGTAGAACATCTTGCCGTCCTGCTTGGGCATGCCCTTGACCGCCTTGGCCAGCATCGGCGCCACCGGCGGCAGCACCGGGAGGTCAAGCCGGAGGTCGAGCTCGTCATCCATGGCTACTCCCTGATGTATCGGCAGAAGAGGAAACCCTCCTCCTCCAGCACCTGCGCCAGGCTCAGGCCGAGCTGAACCGGCTCGCCGTTCAGGACGCGCGCCGCGCCGCCGCCGATCAGCATCGGGCTCACCGACAGGCACAGCTCGTCGATCAGCCCGGCGGCGGCCAGCTGGCCGTTGAGCCGCGGCCCGCCCTCGCACAGGATGTGGTCGAGGCCCCGCTCGCGCAGCGCCTCGACCGCCAGCCTGAGGTCGACCCTGTCGTCACCCGCCACGATCACGTCGGCCAGCTCGGCCGCCTCGGCGCGGCGGTCGTGCGGCGCCGCCGCACAGGTGATCACGATCGTCCGCGCGTACGGCTCGGCGTCGGTGAACAGCGCGCTGCCCAGGTCGAGGTCGAGGCGTCGGGTCACCACGGCGATGGGCGGCGCGGCCGGGCGGCCCTCGCGCAGCGCCTGCCACGACTGCCTGGGTTTGGCCGGACCGTACCCCTCGGTCCTGACGGTGGCGGCGCCCGCCATGACGACGTCGGACAGACCGCGCAGGACGCCGAAGATCCGCCGGTCGCCCTTGCTGGACAGGCCGCCCGACAACCCCTTGACCCAGGTGCCGCCGTCGGCGCTGGCGACCATGTTGACGCGCAGCCACGGCTGCCGCCCGGGGTAGGCGTAGGCCTGGGGGATGTCGGGATCGTCTGCGGTGTCGGGATGGATGCGACGCACACGTCTACCTTGGCACACGGCACCGACAGACCGGGCTGAGGGGCGTTACTAATAGGAAACCTGCTCGCCAGACTGCCACTCCACTGTCGTGCCTGGTCGGGGTCGTAGTGGCAGTCCGCTTAACAGCTTTCCTATTGATATTCGCAGTTTGGTGTATCAGAAGACGTACGTGGTCTTTTGTGCATAACGTGGCGGCAGAGATGGGGATTCGGGGAGGCCGGGTGGATCTCGTCACGCTCGCGGCGTGGGTGCTCAACGCTCTGATCGGCTTCTACCTGCTGTACCTGTGGCTGTCGGGCGGCGGCCTGCGGCAACAGGCGACGAAGGTCACCAGGTTCCCCACGGCGTTGATCTTCTCCCATCCCGCGCTGGCCGTCTCGGCGCTGGCCTGCTGGGTGGGGTACCTGCTGACCGGGCAGCGGATGCTGGCGTGGCTGGCCTTCGCCGTGCTGTCGGCCGCGGCGCTGCTGGGCTTCACGATGTTCACCAGGTGGCTCGGCAGGGGACGCCACGCGAGGGGAGCCGAGCAGCGCTTCCCGCTGCTGGCCGTGCTCGCGCACGGCGTGGTGGGCGTGACCACATTCGTCCTGGTGCTGCTGGCGGCCTCGTCGATCAACTGAACGCCTTCCTTCAGATGGCCGCCGCGGACGCCGCGGCCACCTGGACGAAGGCGCTCACCAGCGGGTCCCGCGTGCCGTACCGCCAGGCCAGCGCCACCGTCGTCGTCGGCGCGCCCACCAGACGCCGGTAGACGACGCCCGCGGGCCGTACCGCGCTCACGCCCGCGGGGGCGAGGCTCACCCCGAGACCGGCCGCGACCAGGCCCGCCACCGTCTGCCACTCCACCGCCCGCTGCGTCACCCTCGGCTCGAAGCCCGCCGCCCTGGCCGGCCCGAGCAGCCGGTCGTGGAAGCAGGGCCCGTGCTCGCGCGGGAAGAACACGAACGGCTCGGCAGCCAGGTCGGCCACCTCGACCCGCCGCCGCGAGGCCAGGCGGTGACCCTGCGGCAGCACGGCCACCACCTCCTCGGTCAGCAGCGGCAGCACCTGCAGCCCTTCGGCCTCGTCCACCTCGCGCACCAGCCCGACGTCGATCTCCTCGCCGCGCAGCGCGGACAGTTGCCCGCTGGTGGTCATCTCCCGCATCTCGACCAGCACGCCCGGCCGCGCCCGCCCGAACGCGGCGATCACGCCGGGCACGACGGTCAACGCGAGCGAGGCGGCGAACCCGACGCGCAGCCGCCCCGCCTCGCCGCGTCCCACCCGCCTGGCCGCCTCCAGCCCGCCCGCCACCTCATCGATCGCGCGCCTGGCCGAAGGCAGCAGTGCCGCGCCCACGGCCGTCAGCTCGCGGGCGGTCCGGTCGAACAGCGGATGGCCCACCCGCTCCTCCAGCCGCCTGATCTGCTGGCTGAAGGGCGGCTGCGCGACGCCGAGGCGCTCGGCGGCCCTGCCGAAGTGCAGCTCCTCGGCCAGCACCACGAACGCGTGCAGCTGCCTGAGGTCCAGGTCGGGGCGCTCCATATCTCCAGAGATATCAGACGCTCTCATCCGACGTCTTGGACATATCGCTCAGCCGCCTGTGAGGATGCACGCCATGACAGCACGCACGCTCATCTCCAGCGATTCGCCGTTCGAGCACGCCATCGGCTACTCCCGCGCGGTCGTCGAGGATGGCTGGGTCTTCGTCTCGGGCACCACCGGCTTCGACTACCGGACGATGGCCATCTCCGACGACGTGACCGAGCAGGCCGCCCAGTGCCTGCGCAACATCGGCGAGGCCCTCGGCAAGGCGGGCGCGTCACTGTCCGACGTCGTCAGGGTCACCTACATGCTGCCCGAACCCGCCGACTTCGAGCCCTGCTGGCCGGTGCTCCGCCAGGCCTTCGCCGAGGTACGGCCGGCCGCCACGATGATCGGCTGCCGCCTCGCCGACCCGCGCATGCGCATCGAGATCGAGGTCACCGCCCGCCTTCGCCAGGACTGAGCTGCTAGGGCTGGGCTGCCCGCATCGGGTGGCGCAGCACCTGGATGCTGCGTGCCGTGACCGCCACCAGCGCGCCCGGCGCCCACTGGTCCTCGGGGAACGGCTCCTCGGCGGGACCCTCGTCGTTGGTGTCGAGCACGGCGATCCACGAGTCGGCGAACTCCTCGCCCGGCAGCGTGAACGTCATGTCCTCGTGGTGGGCGTTGATCAGCAGCAGGAAGGAGTCGTCCACGATGCGCTCGCCGCGCGGCCCCGGCTCGGTGATGGCCTCGCCGTTGAGGTAGACGCCCATCGACTTGGCGTAGCCGGTGTGCCAGTCGCCGGCCGTCATCTCCGCGCCCGCGGGAGTCAGCCAGACCAGGTCGCGCTTGCCGTCGCCGGGCGTGCGGCCGCGGAAGAAGCGGCGGCGCTGGAAGACCGGGTGCTCGCGGCGCAGCCTGGACAGCGCGCGCACGAAGTCGAGCAGGCCGTTCTCGGCGCGGGCCATCGACCAGTCGACCCAGGCGATCTCGTTGTCCTGGCAGTAGGCGTTGTTGTTGCCGCGCTGCGTGCGGCCCAGCTCGTCGCCGTGGGAGAGCATGGGCACGCCCTGCGACAGGAACAGCGTGGTCAGGAAGTTACGGCGCTGGCGGTGGCGCAGCCGTACGATCTCGGGGTCCTCGACGGGCCCCTCGACCCCGCAGTTCCACGAGCGGTTGTCGTCGGTGCCGTCACGGTTGTCCTCGCCGTTCTCCTCGTTGTGCTTGCGGCTGTAGGAGACGAGGTCGTTGAGGGTGAAGCCGTCGTGGCAGGTGACGAAGTTGATGGAGGCGACCGGGCGGCGGCCGGAGGAGGCGTACAGGTCGGCCGAACCGGCCAGGCGGGAGGCGAACTCGGGCAGCGCCGAGCCGGTGCCCCGCCAGAAATCGCGCACCGAGTCGCGATACTTGCCGTTCCACTCCGTCCACAGCGGCGGGAAGTTGCCGACCTGGTAGCCGCCGGGGCCGACGTCCCACGGCTCGGCGATCAGCTTGACCTGCGAGATCACCGGGTCCTGCTGGATGAGGTCGAAGAAGGCGCTCAGCCGGTCGACGTCGTGCAGCTCGCGGGCCAGCGCGGAGGCCAGGTCGAAGCGGAAGCCGTCGACGTGCATGTCGAGCACCCAGTAGCGCAGGGAGTCCATGATGAGCTGCAGCGCGTGCGGCGAGCGCACGTTGAGGCTGTTGCCGCAGCCGGTGTAGTCGAGGTAGTAGCGCCGGTCGCCGTCATGCAGGCGGTAGTAGGCGGCGTTGTCGATGCCCCGGAATCCGAGGGTCGGCCCCATGTGGTCGCCCTCGGCGGTGTGGTTGTAGACCACGTCGAGGATCACCTCGATACCCGCCTCGTGCAGCGCCCGCACCATCGCCTTGAATTCGAGCACCTGCTCGCCGCGCTGGCCCGCGCTGGAGTAGGCGGCGTGCGGGGCCAGGTAGGCCATCGTGTTGTAGCCCCAGTAGTTGGTCAGCCCGCGCGCGACGAGGAAGTGCTCGGGCACGAAGTGGTGCACCGGCATCAGCTCGACCGCGGTGACCCCGAGCGACAGCAGGTGGTCGATGACCGCCGGGTGGCCGATGCCCGCGTAGGTGCCGCGCTGCTCCTCGGGTACGGCCGGATGCCGCATGGTGAGCCCGCGCACGTGCGCCTCGTAGATGACCGTCTGGTGGTACGGCGTGCGCGGCGGCCGGTCGTTGCCCCACTCGAAGAACGGGTTGATGACCACGTTCTTCGGCATGTAGGGGGCGCTGTCGACGGTGTTGATCTTGGAGGGGTCGGTGAAATGGTAGGGGAAGACCGCCTCGTTCCAGCGCAGCTCGCCCTCGATCGCCTTGGCGTAGGGGTCGAGCAGCAGCTTGGCGGGGTTGCAGCGGTAGCCGTTGGACGGGTCGTAGGGGCCGTGCACGCGGTAGCCGTACCGCTGGCCCGGCACGATGCCGGGCAGGTAGCCGTGCCAGACGAAGCCGTCGACCTCGGGCAGGTCGAGGCGTTCCTCGGAGCCGTCGTCGTCGAACAGGCACAGCTCGACCCGCTCGGCGACCTCGGAGAACACCGCGAAACTGGTGCCAACGCCATCCCAGGTGCCGCCGAGTGGATAGGGCTCGCCCGGCCAGACCTCTCGCATGTGGCCCAATTGTCGCACGTGTCCGCCTTTCCGTCGCTATGGCGCCGGTGGTGCCGTCGCGGTTCCCGCCCGGAGGAGCGGGATCCGGTGTTCCGGCCCCGCGCCCGAGCGGGGGCGCGGGGTCGACGTCGAACGTCAGCCGATCAGCTCGGCGTTGAGCGAGATGGGGGCGCCCGTCAGCGCCTTGCTCACCGGGCAGTTGGCCTTCGCCGTCTCGGCCGCCTCCTGGAACTGCTCGGCGGTCAGGCCGGGCACCTGCGCCCGCACCGTGAGCACGATGCCGGTGATGCCCTCGCCGGGCTGGAACGTCACGTCGGCCTTGGTCTCCACCGTCTGCGGCGGGGTGCCCGCCTGGGCCAGGCCATGGGACAGGGCCATGGAGAAGCACGAGGAGTGCGCCGCGGCGATGAGCTCCTCCGGGGAGGTCTTGCCGTTGGCCGCCTCGGCCCGCGAAGGCCAGGAGACGTCGAAGGTGCCGACGCCCGAGGTGTCGAGCGAAACCTGGCCCGAGCCGTCGAGCAGAGCGCCCTTCCACTGCGTGGTGGCGGTACGAGTGGTCGCCATGGCGATGTCCTTTCGCTGGAAAACCCCAACATATCCCGCAGGTGCCCGATGATCGTCCGCACCCGGCGAGTCGCCGCGGGACGCGCCGCCGAGGCACCGGGACGACGGATGCCGACGTCCCGGGCGAGCTCCGGACCGGGGTGGATGCCGGGGTCCCGGACGGGCCCCGGGTGGAGCGGACGCCGAGGCCCCAAGCGGTCCCCGGGTGGGGCGGATGCCGGGTCCCGGGCGGTCCCCGGGTGGGGCGGATGCCGAGGTCCCGGGCGGGGCGGATCAGGTGCGGATCAGGTGCAGCCGCCTGAGCCTCGCGTGCTGAGACAGGCCCAGCCGAGCTCGCCGACCGGGCTGCGCGCGCCCGAGGGCAGCGTGTCGGGGCTGCCGGTGTCGGGTCCGAACACCTTCACGGTCGCGCCGTCACGGGCGCCGCGCAGCAGCAGATCACCGCCGTGGTCGTTGTTGTGCGCCGAGCCGAACCGGCCGGCGCGCAGGCCGACCCACCTGTCCTTGCCGCTGAGCACCCACTGGGTGCCCCGGTAGCGAGAGCGCTGCCAGAAGCAGGCCACGCCCGAGTCGCAGTCGCCCATGCCGTCGAAGCTCGCGCACGTCGAGGGGAACACGTTGACGCTCAACGCGCCGCCGTCGTAGGAGACGGTGTTGGAGTCGACTCTGGTGCCGCCAGGATGGCGGGCCAGTTGCGCCGCGATCTGCCTGTCGCTGTCGGCCGCGCACCGGTCGGGCCGCGCCGCCGCGTGTGCGGGGGACACGAAGCCGGGGGACAGGGAGGCGTGGCCCGCGGGAACCGGCAGGCAGGTGGCGAGCAGCGCGGTCGCTGCGACGAGTCCGATTCGCACGCAAGCTCCTAACGTCAGGTGACGGGTGGCCACCGGAACGTTAGCGCGCGATCGCTCTGCGTGACATCTCGTCGCCGAAACTCGCCCCTGCGACCCTCCCGCCCGCCGAGCCGCAGTGGATCGACGGGCGGAGGGTTGCAGGGGCATGGCGAGCCGCCGGGCCCGCGTCGCTGGCCCGCGCGACCACGGGCGTACCGGTGACGCGTGCCCGTGCGATCACGCGGGAGCCGCGTGCCCCTCGGATGACGCGGGAGCCGCGTGCCCGTGGGATCATGCGGGAGCCGCGTGCCCGCGACGCTCAGCCCTCGAGCGTCCCGCGCGCCTCCTCGGCGACCTCGCGGGCGTAGTCGTCCTCGCTGCCGGCCAGCACCCGCTGGATTCCCGCCGTGGCCCTGCCGTCCTTGCGCAGGGCGAGCCCCCTGGCCGCCTCCGCCACGGTGCGCAGGTCGCTGTCGTCCAGCCGGGCCGCGAGCGCGTCGCGGATCTCGGGAGTGTCGGCGTCGAGGTTGGCGATGCCCGTGGTGGCCCAGTCGCGCACTTCGTCCTCGTCGTCCCGCGACATCTCGACCAGCAGCGCGAGCCCCTCGCCCCACAGGTCGCGCTCCTGCTCGCCGTGCAGCGCCGCCGGGTCGCCCGGCAGCACGTCGGCCAGCGCGATCGCGTCCGTCATCGTCCGCGTGTGCCCGGGGCGGCCGATGATGTCGAGCACCTGGGGCAGCGCCCTGGGGTCGCCCTGGTGGCCGAGCGCCGCCAGCACCGACCGCAGCACCTGCGGGTTGCCCTCGGTCGTGGCCATCTTGCGCAGCAGCGGCAGCGTCCGCTCCCGGTACGGCTTGTCGCCGTCCTCGGTGACGCCGTACTGCGCGATGGCGTCGACGCCGAACTCGCGCTCGCGGGCGTCCTCGCTGACGCACAGTCTGGACAGTGCCTCGTAGGTCTCGTCGTCGGCACGCTTGCCGAGGGTGTCGGCGACGACCCACCACGTCTCGGCGTCCTCGTCGGTGTCGCGGTGCGACAGCGCCCTGGCGACCAGTTGGTCGACGGGGGTGTAGATGCCGTCTGCCTCCTCCAGCAGCGTGGCGACCGCCGCGTGGCCGCGCTGGGCCTGGATCTGCTCGCGCTGCTGTCCATCGGGCGACTGCCCGGCCACCGTGACCAGCTCGGTGCCGTCCTTGGCGTACTGCCGGGCCACGACGTACTCCCAGCCCTCCTGCCCGATCTGGTCGAGCAGCGCGCTCTCCAGGTGGACGCCCACCCAGTCGACCGCGATGTCGAGCGGGGTGTCGTCGTCGCCGTCGGCCTTCTCGACGTCGGCGCCGGCCTCCAGCAGCACCCGCACCACGCCGAGCGCGCCGCGCCGCGCCGCCAGCGTCAGCGGCGTGTCGCCGCCGTCGTTGGCCGCGTCGACCTCCGCGCCCGCCTCGATGAGCACCTGGGCGGTCTCGGCGTGACCGTTGGCCGCCGCCCATGCCAGCGCCTGCCAGCCGCCGCTCTCCCTGCCGTTGACGTCGGCGCCGCCCGCCAGCAGCGCCTTGGCCACGGCCACGCGGTCCCGGGCGGCCGCCGCGCACAGCGGGAGCCCCTCCTCCTCGCCCTGGCTGACCACGTTGGGGTCGGCTCCCGCGGCCAGCAGTTCGTCCACGGTCTCCAGGTCGCCGTCCAACGCCGCCCGGAAGAGCTGTTCCTCATGCATGACAGGACCCTAGCGTCTCCGGTCAGGGGGCGGCTCCAGCGGCAGGATGTTGGTTCTCCGCAAGACCGGCAAAACGCGATATGTTGCGACTATGAGTGAACCGGGGGGACTGCGCGCCTCAGACGTCGAACGAGAGGCCGTCGTCGAGCGGCTGCGAGTGGCCTCGGTCGAGGGCCGGCTGACGCTGGTCGAGCTGACCGACAGGACGGAGGCCGCCTACAAGGCGACCACGCACGCCGAACTGGCACTGATCACCCAGGACCTGCCCGCCGAAGGCACCGCCGCGCCCGCGCCCTACGCCGCGCCCACGCGCAGGCGGCGCTGGTACGTGGCGATCATGGGGGACACCAAGCGCCGCGGCAAGTGGCGGGTCGACCAGGAACTCGGCGCGGTGGCCGTCATGGGCGACGTGGTGCTCGACCTGCGCGAGGCCGAGGTGCGCACCAACGCCATCGATGTCACGGCGGTGTCCGTCATGGGCGACGTGAAGATCATCGTTCCCGACGGCGTGGACGTGGACCTCGACGGCATGGCCATCATGGGCGACAAGAAGGTCGACGTGCTGGAGGCCGCGCCCGGCATGAACGTCCCCGTGGTGAGGGTGCACGCCTACGCCGTGATGGGCGATGTGAAGGTCGTCGGCGACTCGCGGGCCAAGCCGATCAAGCGCGGCTGGTCGGCGTGGCGCGAGCACCTCGGCCTCACCCACGAGCCCAGGGACGAGCTGCCCCGGGGCGGCCACGCATGGGGCGAGCAGCCGTGGGGCGAGCAGACACGGAGCGAGCAGACACGGGGCGAGCAGCGCCGACTGGGCCACGACTGACGCCCGACCCAGACGCGCCCACCCCGCACGACCAAGCCCCGCACGACCAGGCCCCGCGGGATCAGCCCGAGCACGATCAGCCCGACCACGATCAGGCCAGCACGATCAGGCTGTGCGGATCAGGCTGCGTGGATTCAGGCTGAGGCCATGACGGTCTCGGCCGCCAGCGCGAGCTCGTAGCGTTCCAGCAACACCTCGACCAGCTCGGGCGCGGGGCCGAGCACGTCCGACACCACGTCGGCGCCCGCGCTCCGCCGTACCTTGTCGGCGAAGAACCCCGGAGCCAGCAGGTACGGCGCGACCGCCACCCGCGGCGCTCCCGCCGCCCGCAGCGCCGCGACCGCCTCGGCGGGAGTGGGACCCGCGGCGGAGGCGTAGGCGGGCGTCACGGCCCACCAGCCCGCCCGCTCGCCCCACTCGCGGGCCAGGTCGGCGACGACGGCGTTGGCGCGGGCGTCGCTCGAGCCCGCGGACACGAGCACGACCGCCGTGCCGGGATCGCCGGTCACGACCCCCGCTTGCGCCATGCGGCGTTCGAGCGCGTCGAGCAGCAGCGGGTGCGGCCCGAGCGTCGTGCCGTACCGCACCGAAAGACGCGGGTCGCGGGCGCGCGCCTCGGCGAGCGCGGCGGGCAGGTCGACCCTGCTGTGGTAGGCCTCGGTCAGCAGCAGCGGCAGCACGACCGCCTCACGCAGGCCGTGCAGCGCCTGGGCGAGCGTGGGCGGGCCGTGGTCGAGATAGGCCGAGCGGACGGGCAGCTCGGGCCGCGCCTGCCTGACCCGGTCGAGCAGCGCCTCCACGGTCGCGGCGGCGCGCGGGTCACGCGACCCGTGCGCCACCGCGACCAACGGGATCGCGCCCCTGCCAGGGCGCGCCCCCACAGCTGCCGGGATCAGAGGTGAATGCCGCATTCGGTCTTCCCCATGCCCGCCCAGCGGCCGCTGCGCGGGTCCTCGCCCTCGGCGACCTGGCGGGTGCAGGGAGCGCAGCCGATCGACGGGTAGTTGTCGTAGTGCAGCGGGTTGATCAGCACGCCGTTGTCGGCCATGTAGTTGTCGACGTCGTCCTGCGTCCACCTGGCGATCGGGTTGACCTTGACCATCTGGCGCTTGGCGTCCCACTCCACGACCTTCGTGCCCACGCGCGTGGGCGACTCGTCGCGGCGGATGCCGGAGATCCAGGCCAGGTACGGCTCCAGCGCCCGGTTCAGCGGCTCCACCTTGCGCAGGTAGCAGCACAGGTCAGGATTGCGGCCGAACAGGCGGGGGCCGAGGTCGCGCTCCTGCTCCTCGACCGTCCGCGACGGCTGCACATTGATCACATTGACGTCATAGACCTGCTGGACCGCGTCACGGGTGCCGATCGTCTCGGCGAAGTGGTAACCCGTGTCGATGAACAGGACGTCAACGCCCGCCTTCACCCTGCTCACCAGGTCGATCAGCAGGGCGTCGCTCATGGAGGAGGTCAGGCACAACCGGTCGCCGAACGTCGCGGCCGCCCAGCGGATGATTTCCCGCGCGGGCGCGTCCTCCAGGAACACCGCCGAGGACTCGACAATGGACTGCAGGTCGAGCGTGCCGCGCTGTTCTCGAAGCGTCACCTCGATGTCCACGAGCGTCATGAGGCCTCCTTCGTCGGCCCCATGACGAGCGTGCTGTGTCTACTGATGCCCTCACTGCGTTCGGTCATATCTTCACTCCGATCCCAAGAAACTTCAGCTTGAAGGCGCGGGCGCACGCCCTGCAGTACCAGCCGCCGTCGCCCTCGTACGGCTCCAGGTCCTCGTCACCGCAGTAGGGGCAGTGGAAGGGAACAGCGCGCTCGCTCATGTCAGATCCGCCTCGTCGGCTCGCTGGACCCAGTCGGAGAACGACTCGCCTTCCTTCTTCTGATCCTCGAAGTTGGTCACGACCCGCTCGACGTAGTCGGGCAGCTCCTCCGCCGTGGTCTTCAGGCCACGGACCTTGCGGCCGAAGCCGGGGTTGACGCCGAGCGAACCACCCAGGTGGATCTGGAAGCCCTCGACCTGCTCGCCCTTGTCGTTGACCACCAGCTGGCCCTTCAGGCCGATGTCGGCGACCTGGATCCGGGCGCAGGAGTTGGGGCAGCCGTTGACGTTGATGGTCAGCGGCTCGGCGAAGGTCGGCAGCCGCTTCTCCAGCTCGTCGATCAGGTGGGAGGCGGTGGCCTTGGTCTCGACGATGGCCAGCTTGCAGTACTCGATGCCGGTGCAGGCCATCGTCTGGCGGCGGAAGGTGGAGGGGTTGACCTGCAGGTCGCGCGCCTCCAGCGCGGCCACGAGCGAGTCGACCTGGTCGGGCGCCACGTCGAGGATGACCATCTTCTGCTCGACGGTCGTACGCACCCGCGTGGAGCCGTGCCGCTCGGCCAGATCGGCGATCGCGTGCAGGGTGTCGCCGTCGAGACGGCCGACCCTGGGCGCGAAGCCGACGTAGAAGTTGCCGTCGCTCTGCCGGTGGACGCCCACGTGGTCGCGGCGGCTGTCGCGCGGCTGCTGCGGCGCGGGGCCGTCGGGCAGGTCCTCCTTGAGGTACTCCGTCTGGAGCACGTCGCGGAACTTCTCCGCGCCCCAGTCGTTGACCAGGAACTTGATCCTGGCCCGGTGCCGCAGCCTGCGGTAGCCGTAGTCGCGGAAGATGCCGATCACGCCGCCGTAGACGTCGCCGACCTGGTCGGGGCGGACGAACACGCCGAGCCGCTTGCCGAACATCGGGTTGGTGGACAGGCCGCCGCCCACCCACAGGTCGTAGCCCTTCTCGCCGTGCTCGTTGACGACGCCGACGAAGGCCACGTCGTTGATCTCGTGCACCGTGCAGTGCGCGGGGCAGCCGGAGATCGCCGTCTTGAACTTGCGCGGCAGGTTGGAGTAGGCCGGGTCGCCGATGAAGCGCTCGTGCACCTCGCGGATCTGCTCGGTGGCGTCGAGCACCTCCTCGGTGTCGATGCCGGCCAGCGGGCAGCCCAGGATCACGCGCGGAGTGTCGCCACACGCCTCGGTCGTCGACAGGCCGACCGCCTCCAGGCGCTCCCAGATGTCGGGCACCGCCTCGATCTCGATCCAGTGGTACTGGATGTTCTGCCGGTCGGTGAGGTCGGCGGTGCCCCTGCCGTACAGGGTGGAGATGTCGGCCAGCACCCGCAGCTGCTCCAGGCTGAGCTGGCCGCCGTCGATGCGGACGCGCAGCATGAAGTAGCGGTCGTCCAGCTCCTCCGGCTCGAGGATGGCGGTCTTGCCGCCGTCGATGCCGGGCTTGCGCTGGGTGTACAGGCCGTACCAGCGCATGCGCCCACGCAGGTCGGCCGGGTCGATGGAGTCGAAGCCGCGCTTGGAGTAGACGTCGATGATGCGCTGGCGAACGTTCAGCCCGTCATCGTTCTTCTTGTTCTCCTCGTTCTTGTTCAGCGGCTCGCGGTATCCGAGAGCCCACTGACCTTCGCCGCGCGGGCGCTTGTGATGCCGGCTGGCAGGGGTGGTCATAGCGCGTCCTTTGAGTCATGGGCGCGCGCCGGTCTCCTCCTGCCTCATCGTCGAGTGCAGGGGACCGGGATGTGCGACGCGCGCACCGCTTCAGCGGGAAAACGGGAACGGATTAGCGGGCGTCGCTACAGATGGCACTACGGACACGCTGAAGGTCGACGTGACGTCGCACGACGAGCATCGGGTCCGCTGGCATACGTCGAACGATACCTTGCCGACCTGATGTGTCCAAGACCGGTCCAGAGTCTGGACGATCTACCCCTGCCTGGGCCAGTCCAGCGGGGACTCCTTGGGGGTCTCCTCGCTCTGGTGCTGGCAGTCGCACCATGATCCGCCAGGGCACTCCTCGTGGAGTTTGTCCTTGCACTTCTCGCAAATCACGTCTTGATTATTCACCGCGGACCGGCCCTGGGCTCGGCGTCGTCAGGACACCTCACGCTCGGCGTGCGCGCCATGCCATACAGGTTCGCGGTCAGGGGCAAGGGCCGGGCCCCTCAGGGAGGATTCAGGGCAATTCCGGATGATCTTTTGGGATACGCACTGAGATGCTTTGAGCTATGCGCACCATTCTGAACGTCATCTGGCTGGTATTCGCGGGATTGTGGCTGGCGATCGGCTATGTGATCGCCGGAATCATCTGCTGCATCCTGATCATCACGATCCCCTTCGGCATCGCCTCGTTCAGGATCGCCGCCTACGCGCTGTGGCCGTTCGGCAGGACCATCGAGCGCGATCCCGACGCCGGAGCCATGTCGACCATCGGCAACGTCATCTGGATCGTCTTCGCCGGCTGGTGGCTCGCGCTCGGGCATGTGATCACCGCCATTCCGCTGTTCGTGTCGATCATCGGAATTCCGCTCGGCGTGGCCAACATCAAGTTGATTCCCGTCTCGCTGCTGCCGCTCGGCGCGCGTATCGTCGAATCCTGACACGAGATCGGATTGCCACAGGTCACGCCGGGAAGTGACCTGTGACAGCGAATACCTTTGGTTGCCATGACGTCCACCGACGCACCGCCCGGCGCCAAACGGCGCGGGCCGCGGCTCAGCATGAGCCGCGCGAGGGAACGGCTCAACTGGGTGCTGGACACCCGGTCGTGGGCCATCGTTCGCGCGTCCGTCGACGCCGGCGTGAACTACCGGGTCACCGGCCTCGCGGGCGAGGCGGCGTTCTTCGCGCTGCTGTCGCTGCCGCCGTTCGTGCTCGGGCTCATCGCCGTATTGGCCCAGCTCAGCTCGGTGCTCGGCCCCGCCACGATCGAGACCGTGCGCGCCGAGGTGGAGAAGCAGGCGCACTTCGTCTTCACCAACAACGCCATCGACCAGGTCATCAAACCGCTCCTCGACGACGTGCTCCAAAGTGGCAACAAGGTGCCGCTGATCTCGCTCGGTTTCCTGCTCGCCCTGTGGTCGGGGTCGCGGGCGCTGTACGTCTACGTGGACCTCATCTCGGTGGCCTACGGCCTCGGCGAGGAGCGCGGCATCATCCGCACCAGGCTGATGTCCTTCGGCCTCTACCTCGTCGCCCTGCTCATCGGCGTGGTCGTCATGCCGGTCATGCTGATCGGCCCCGACCTGCTCCGGGTGGCGATCAAGGACTACGCGGTGCTGGTCGACGCGCTGTACTGGCCCGTCGTCATCATCGGCTCGGTGCTGTTCCTGACCATGCTCTACCACGTCAGCGTCCCCGTGCGGACCAAGTGGTACAGGGAACTGCCGGGCGCGGTGCTCGCCCTGTTCCTGTGGCTGGTGTGCGCCATGGTGCTGCGGGCGGTCTTCGCCTCGTGGTTCACACCCGTCTCGGTGTACGGCTCGCTCGCCGCGCCGATCGCCGTCCTGCTGTGGCTGTACATCACCGCGCTCGCCGTGCTCATCGGCGCCATCCTGAACGCCGAGGTCGACCGGCTGTGGCCGGGAGAGGGGGCGACCAGGGCCAGCCGTGGGGCCCCCTGACATCCGATATCGTCTAGGGCGTCGCGACTGGCGCATTAGGTGGTTGACCACCGGGGAGCGGAAGGGGCGAAGGCCGAGCGCCTGGGTCTTCGCACATCGTCAATGACAGGGGAGTCATGAGTTCTCTCGCCAACGTCGACCCGCAGCTCGCCGAGCTCATCAAGGCCGAGGAACGCCGCCAGGCCGACACCGTCAAGCTCATCGCGTCCGAGAACTACGTGTCAAAGGCGGTCCTCGAGGCCACCGGCACCGTTCTCACCAACAAGTACTCCGAGGGCTACGCGGGCAAGCGCTACTACGAAGGCCAGCAGGTCATCGACCAGATCGAGACCCTGGCCATCGACCGGGCCAAGTCGCTGTTCGGCGTCCAGCACGCCAACGTCCAGCCCTACTCGGGCTCGCCCGCCAACCTCGCCATCTACATGGCCTTCCTCAACCCCGGCGACACCGTCCTGGGCATGGGCCTGCCGTTCGGCGGCCACCTGACCCACGGCTGGTCGGTCAGCGCCACCGGCAAGTGGTTCAACCCGGTCCGCTACGGCGTCCGCCAGGACACCGGCCGCATCGACCTCGACGAGGTCCGCGCGCTGGCCCTGGAGCACCGGCCCAAGCTGATCTTCTGCGGCGGCACCGCGATCCCGCGCACGATCGACTTCGAAGGCTTCGCCTCGATCGCCAAGGAGGTCGGCGCCGTCCTGGCCGCCGACATCGCCCACATCGCGGGCCTCGTGGCGGGCGGCGCCCACCCGTCGCCCGTCGGCCACGCCGACGTGATCTCCACGACCACGCACAAGACGCTGCGCGGCCCGCGCGGCGCGATGCTGATGGCCTCAGCCGACGAGCACGCCACCGCGCTGAACAAGGCCGTCTTCCCCGGTCTGCAGGGCGGCCCGCACAACCACACCACCGCCGCGATCGCCGTCGCCCTGCACGAGGCGGCCCAGCCGTCCTTCCGCGAGTACGCCGCGCAGGTCGTCGCCAACGCCAAGGCGCTGGCCGAGGAGCTGTCCAGCCGCGGGTTCGACCTGGTCTCCGGCGGCACGGACAACCACCTGATCCTGCTCGACCTGACGCCCAAGGGCATCGGCGGCAAGCCCGCCGCCCAGGCCCTCGACAGGGCGGGCCTGGAGACCAACTACAACACGGTGCCGTTCGACACCCGCAAGCCGTTCGACCCGTCCGGCATCCGCATCGGCACGCCCTCGGTCACCTCGCGTGGCATGAAGGAGGCCGAGATGCGGCAGATCGGCGCGTGGATGGACGAGGTGGTCACCGCGCTGGCCAAGGGCGACGCCGACGACGTGATCACCCGCGTGCACCACGAGGTCTCCGAGCTCACCGCCCAGTTCCCGGCGCCCGGTCTGGCCTAGTACGGCAAGGCCGGTCCCTTGCCTGACGGCTCGGGGCCGGCCTTCCCCGTGGGCTCCCGCCCCCGTTGACCACACGCCTCGGTACGCCGACCGGGGTGCGACGCCTGGAAACGCGGGGGCGGCGCTCGTCGGCGGCCGGCCGGCCCGGTGGAGGGGCGCTCGTTGGCGGCATCTCTGAGACCGCATTCGATCCGAACCTGGAGCGATGGCGACCGTTGGCCTACTCTGAAACGCGAGGGGAGTACTTCCCAAGCGCCGGCCCGGTCAATACGGACCTAAGACAGCGTCCCCGGGACGGCCGCCCGCCTGATGCGGGCGAAGGAGACCTCGAACGGCCAAGCGCGTTCGAGGAGGCTTCATGTCCGCCGGAACCACTCTCCTGACCGAACTCGAAACGATCGGATCACCGCTGCTGTGGGCGGTCACCCTGGCCGGACTTGCGTTGCTCCTGGGACTGGACTTCACGCTGACGCGGCGACCGCACGAGGTGCGGATGGGGGAGGCGCTGGGCTGGTCGATCTTCTATCTGGCGCTGCCGCTGGTCTTCGGCGTGTTCGTGTGGCAGGCGTTCGGGTCCGGGGTGGCGATGGAGTTCTTCACCGGGTACGTGGTGGAGAAGTCGCTGTCGGTGGACAACCTGTTCGTGTTCATGCTGCTGCTGACCGCCTTCGCGGTCCCGGCCGAGCTGGCCCAGCGCGTCCTGCTGTACGGCATCATCGGCGCGCTGGTGCTGCGCGCGATCTTCATCGCGCTCGGGGCGGCCGTCCTGCAGAGCGGCACCTGGGCCTTCCTCCTGTTCGGCGGCATCCTGATCGTCACCGCCGGAAAGATCCTCAAGGAGGCGCTGAGCGGGAAGGAGCAGGAAGTCGACATCGCTTCCATGCGCACCATCCGGCTGCTGCGGCGCTTCATGCCGGTGACCGATGACTACCGCGGCTCCCAGGTGATCGTCCGTGAAGGTGGCCGCCGCGCTCTGACTCCGCTGGCGCTGGCCATCGTGGCGGTCTTCGCCACCGACATCGTCTTCGCCGTCGACTCGGTGCCTGCTGTCTACGGCGTGACCGAAGACCCGTTCCTCGTCTTCGCCACCAACGCCTTCGCGCTGCTGGGCCTGCGCGCGCTCTACTTCGTGCTGCAGGGTGTTCTGGCCAAGCTGCGCCATCTCAATCACGGCCTCGGCATCATCCTGGCGTTCATCGGCGTCAAACTCGTCCTGCACTGGGCGCACGGCATCTGGACCTGGGTACCGGAGATCCCCACCACGCTTTCGCTGGCGGTGATCGTCGCGGTCCTGCTCACCGTCACGGCCACGAGCGTGTTCGCCAACCGCCGCTCGCTGTCTGTGCAGGATCGCCGTTGACCCCCACGACGGGCTGGACGGATAGTGGACACAGCACGGAGGGGAGTACCCGCCGTCCGACACCCCGACCGTCACCACGGCCCCTCACACGGGCCCGGCGGGGTGGCCCTGCCGCCTGAGCGCAGGGTGCGGGAAGACCTTCGTCCTCGTGATCGCATGCCCACCGCGAGGCGAAGGGAGAGCCGAGATGTCGCTCACTGTCCTTGCCGAAATCCTGCTCGGGATCCTGCTGGTCCTGTCCGCGCTCGTCAGCGCCGCCGTCCTGTGGACGGAGCCGCCGCGCGGTGCGGGACGCCATCGGACCGGCTTCTGCGCGCTGTTCCGCCATGACCGGTACCAGCGCCCCGGCAGTCGCTGATCGCCGAGGAGCCTGGCGTGATAAGGTGCCCGAAAGGCAGACGGCCACGACACGGGAGGTGAGGACTATGCGGGTCTTTCTGAGCTACTCGCTGTCCGACATCCTCCGGGTGCCCGCCTGACCATTCCGCTGCGGGGCCCGGTTTTCCGAAGGGTAACCCAAGCGTGACTTCGTACGATCTTTCCCTGCTCGGCTGGACCGATTCGCTGGCGGCCGAGCTCCCCACCGGCACGATTCCCGGACGGGTGGCGCGGGTCGACCGCGGCGCCGCCGAGGTGATCACCGCCGATGGGCACCACCACGTCAAGTACGGCGCCCGCGTGCGGCGCGCCTCGGCCGACGATCCGGTCGCGCTCCCGTGCGTGGGCGACTGGGTGGCGCTCAGGGCGCTGCCCGAGGGGCGTTATGAGCTCGACGACGTGCTGCCCCGCCGTACCGCCTTCGTCAGGGGCGGCGTCAGCCGCGTCTCGCGCGGCGGGCTGTCGGGTGACGGCCAGGGGCAGGTGCTGGCCGCCAACGTCGACCTCGTGTTCGTGGCCGAGCCGTCCATGCACGCCACCGACTTCGCCGACCTCGGCCGCATCGAGCGGCTGGTGGCGCTGGCGTGGGAGAGCGGCGGCACGCCCGTCGTGCTCATCACCAAGTCCGACCTGTTCGAGCGGGGGCTCGACGAGCTGCTGGCCGACGTCGCCGCGGCGGCGCCCGGTGTGCCGGTGCACGCCGTCTCCTCGCTGCTGGGCGAGGGAGTCTCGCTGGTGCGCGATTATCTCGCCGGCTCACGTACGGCCGTGGTGCTCGGCCCTTCGGGGGCGGGCAAGTCCACGCTCGTCAACGCGCTGGCCGACGAGGGTGTCATGGACACCCAGCAGGTCCGCGCGGCCGACGGCAGGGGACGGCACACCACCGTGCACAGGGAGCTCATCCCGCTGCCCGGCGGCGGGCTGATCATCGACACGCCCGGCATCAGGCGGGTCGGCCTCTACGAGATGACCGACGGGGTCGACCTGGTCTTCGCCGACATCGAGGAGCTGGCCGGCTCGTGCAGGTTCGGCGACTGCGGTCATGACGGCGAGCCGGGCTGCGCCGTACAGGCGGCCGTGGAGTCGGGCGAACTGCCCGAGCGCAGGCTGGAGAGCTGGTTCAAGCTCCAGCGCGAGGCCGCGTGGATGGCGGGCAGGACGGATGCCAGGCTGCGCAAGGAACAGCAGCAGAAATGGAAGATCATCCACAAGGAAATGCGCAGGTCGGGCCGTAATCGTCCCTAGTTGACCCCGGGTGTTGCCCGCGACGCTAGGAGGCGGCGGGCGCGGGTATCACTCGGGCATGGGCCCTCTGTTCGCCGACAGAGCCGAGGCGGGCGCCCTGCTGGCAGAGCGCCTGCTCGGGGTGAAGGACCCCGTCGTGCTGGCACTGCCGCGCGGCGGGGTGGCCGTGGCGGTGCCCGTGGTACGGCGGCTCGGCGGCGTGCTCGACGTCCTGGTCACCAGGAAGATCGGCTATCCGGCCCAGCCCGAGCTGGGCGTCGGCGCGATGGCGGAGGACGGGGAGCCGGTGTTCGACGAACGGCTGATGACCGGTCTGGGCCTGACGCCCGCCGGCCTGGAGGCCGTGGTCGAGCGGGAGCGGGCCGAGCTGAAGCGCAGGGTGCGGGTCTACCGGGGCAGCAGGCCGTTGCCGTCGCTGACCGGCCGCGATGTCGTGGTCGTCGACGACGGTCTGGCCACCGGCGGTACGGCGAGGGCGGCGCTCAGGTTCGTCGACGCTGCCAAGCCCGGCAGGCTCACCCTCGCCGTGCCGGTCGGCGCTCCGCAGACGGTCAGGGCGTTGCGCGCCGAGGCCGACGAGGTGGTCGTGCTGGCCACGCCACCCGACTTCTTCGCGGTCGGGCAGTGGTACGGGAGCTTCGAGCAGCTGAGCGACGCGGACGTGCTGGACCTGCTGTCGCAGCGCTGAAGCGCGCCTCAGGTGAGCGCGGCCCAGACCAGCTTTCCGCCGCCGGCGGGACACAGCCACCCCCAGGCGGTCGTCAGCGCCTCGATGAGCGGCAGCCCCCTGCCGAACTCGGCGAGGAACCCCGACGTCGCGGTCACCGGCACCGCGCCGCTGAAGTCGCGCACCGCGCAGCCCAGCCGGCGTTGGGAGCACACCAGCTTCAGCGATCTGGCGCCCCCGCCGTGCCTGATGGCGTTGGTCACCAGTTCGGAGACGACGAGCTGCGCGTCGAACACCGCCTCGTCATGGTCCCAGCCGGCGAAGGTGGTGCGCACGAACGACCTGGCCACCCCCACGACGGCCGGATCCACGGGCGTGGCGAAGTCGAGCGCCACCGCTTGGTCGCCCGGCGGGCCGCCGGACAGCAGGACGCTTAGCCACTCGGGCGGTGCGGTGCCCGTCGCGGCGTGCCATGGTGCTGCGGAAGTGGTCATGGAGGTCCCCGGGGCTCGGATACTTCGCGCGGTCCAAGTGACCATGTTTACGGCGATGGCTTACAGATGCAAGACTTTTCGTGTTTTACGGATGCAAACCGCAAATGCACGTGCGGACGGGCCGATATTATCCCCGATCCATGTCACACTGTGATCTTTCCCGGAAAGGAGACGGCGCGTGGAAGCGGCGGCGAACGTGCGGCCCCTGAGCTCCAGCAAGGGCGGCGGTCCGACGGTTCTGCGCATCCTGCTCGGCGCCCAGCTCAGAAGGCTGCGCACGGCCAAGGGGATCTCCAGGGAGGACGCCGGCTACGCGATCAGGGCCTCCCACGCCAAGATCAGCCGGCTCGAGCTCGGCCAGGTGAGCTTCAAGGAGCGCGACGTCGCCGACCTGCTCACCATGTACGGCGTGAGCGACCCCGACGATCGGGCGAGGCTGCTCGACCTGGCCAGGCAGGCCAACCAGCCGGGCTGGTGGCACAAGTACAGCGACCTGCTGCCGAGCTGGTTCGAGGTCTACATCGGGCTTGAGGGCGCGGCCTCGGTGATCCGTACCTATGAGAACCAGTTCGTGCCCGGCCTGCTGCAGACGCCCGAGTACGCCAGGGCGGTGATCTCGCTGGCGCACGACAAGGCGCCGAAGAGTGAGATGGAACGCAGGGTCGCGCTCAGGACCACCAGACAGGAGCGGCTGAGGGGGGACAGGGCCGTCGCGCTGTGGGCCGTGCTCGACGAGGCGGTGCTGCGCCGCATGCTCGGCGGGGCCGAGGTCATGCGCGGCCAGATCGACCACCTCATCGAGATCTCCGCGCTGCCGAACGTGACGGTGCAGGTCATGCCGTTCGACAGGGGAGGCCACGCGGCTGCGGGCGGGCCGTTCTCGATCCTGCGCTTCCCCGAGTCCGAGCTGCCCGACGTGGTCTACATGGAGCAGCTGTCGAGCGCGCTCTACCTGGACAAGCTGGGCGAGTCCGAGCACTACATGAAGGTCATGGACCGGCTCAGCGTGCAAGCGGACACTCCTGCTGAAAGCAGGCGCTTTCTGGAGCGATTGCGCAAGATCTTCTAGTTCGTCATATCCTCGTGCACTGCAAGCACAGATGCACGTGCATTCGCACGCACGAGGAGGAACCATGGGGGAGATTCCCAACGGCATCGCCGCGAGCAGCCTCGCGGTGGCCTGGCGCAAGGGCAGGCGCAGTAATCCGAACGGTAACTGCGTGGAGGTGGCCGCCCTGCCGACGGGTCAGTACGCGGTGCGCAACTCCCGCTTCCCCGACGATCCCGCACTCGTCTACACCAAGGCGGAGATCACCGCGTTCGTGCTGGGTGCCAAAGACGGGGAGTTCGACGACCTGATCAGCTGAAGGAATCGCTTGATCAGGCAGTTGTCCCGACCGGGTTCGAGTTGGTCATCGGGACAACTGCGTGATCACGCTGTTCCTGGGTGCTGCCGGGGTGGAACTCAGGCGGCGGAGATGCCTGCGCTGGCCGCGCGGCGCATGCGACGGCGACGCTCGGAGGCGCGCTCGTCCTCGTTCAGACCGCCCCACGTGCCGTACTTCTCGGGCCGGGACAGCGCGTAGTCAAGGCACTCGGCGCGAACGGGGCACTGGGCGCAGATCGCCTTGGCCTTCCGCTCGCGGACGTCACGCTCGGGCTGCCGCTCGCCATCGGGACCGAAGAAGAGCACGAGGTCCTCACCTCGGCACGCGGCATCATCCTGCCAACCCCAGCTGGGGCGCGGGCGGGCGATCTGCCGACGTACCTGAGACATGAGAAAACCACCTTCGTGAGAGGTATTTCAGTGATTGAGCCGCATTGGACGCTTTCGGCGTCACTGTTCCAACGCAGGGGTGTGCCGTGATGTTCCCGTGATCAAGTGAGGGCGGGCGTGGCGTACCGCACAGGCGTGAGCCTGTCCAGCGAGACCAGCCGGTAGGTGGTGATCGTCTCGGCGCAAGCCGTACCACACGGTGTTTGGAACACCGATGGCTCAACCACAACCTGGAACCGGACCTCACCGCAGCGCACGATGGCTTCGGTGACGTCGCCGTCCGACCTTGAGGATTCCACGGCCACTCCGCCTACCGACAGCTCACCCGTGTGGGCACGGGCGAAATGTTCGGCGGCCTGCAATGGCTCAGGGATGCCTGCGCGTCCCCGGAAACGGTCGAGAATCACCTCGCCGGACCGGTACGCGTTGGCCGCTGCGATCGCAGCAGCCTGAGACATGCTGCCGTAGAAAATTCCGTGTGGCAAGCACACGAGGTTGGCGGCGTAGCGATCGCCGCCAACATGTGAGGTTTCCCACACTCTGTCCGGCAAAACTTCTGCCAGCGCACGAGCGAGGGGTAGTCCAATGCGGGCGCAGCACGCATTGCGCTTGGCGTGCGTGCAGACCAGAAATACCGGCTCGTCTTCAAGTATGCAGGACTCTGGGACCACTCCGGCCAACACGGCGTCCAAGTCAAGATCGTCGGGACCTGCGACGACACCCCTGGCCAGCCAGGGGTTCGGGCCCGCCGCGTAGCCGACTAGCACACGGATGCCCTGGTCCCGCTGCCGGGTCCGGCGGCGGGGGCGGCGGATCAGCTGGGGCCTGATACCGCGTTCCGCGGCTCTTCGCACGAGTTCCGCGATCTCTTCAGGAAGTTCGCAGTTTTCCAGATGTGAGGCCCAGGGGCCCTCGTGTTCGATGAGCAGCCACAGGCGGGCGCCGACCGTCGCGCTGGCGAGGGTCGGCACGTCACCGGTGTGACAGCCGACCGGATGGTCGCACCCCTTGGCCATGCTTCACCTTCCCCCGAGCAAGTTATTAGGTAAGACTAACCTAACGGTTTGGGGAGTGCGCGGAGGGCTGACACACATTTACAGGGTGAAGGCGTGGCGGGCCGCGGCGAGCGCCGCCTCCCTGTCCTCGGGAATCAGCCCGATCCTGGTACGGCGGTCGAGCAGGTCGGCCTCATCGAGCGCGCCCTCGTGCCTGACCGCCCACACCAGCTCACCGAGCGCGCGGCCCGCCCCCACCGGCTCGGGGTGCAGCTTCACCAGCTCGTGCACGGCCGCGGCCTCGCCGCCGTACCGCTCCACCAGCCCCGAGGGCCCGCCCAGCGGTTCGGCGCCGACCAGCGGGACCCGATGGGTGACGCAAGGCCCCGCGGGCAGGTTCCGCAGCCTGACGGCCGCGTCCACGGCGTCCTGCGCCATGCGCCGGTAGGTGGTGAGCTTGCCGCCGGTGACGGTGATCACCTCGTCGGGCGAGGTCAGCACGGCGTGCCTGCGCGACAGGTCGGCCGTACGGCCCTCGGCCTCCAGCAGCGGCCTCAGGCCCGCGTAGGCGCCCGCCACCTGGCTCCTGTCCACCGCGGTCTCCAGGACCGTGTTCAGCACGGCCAGCAGCGCGCTCACGTCCTGCTCGGGGACCTCGGGCACGTCGGGCACCGGCCCGTCCACGGGCTCGTCGGTCAGGCCGACGTAGATCCGGCCGTCGTGCTGGGGCAGGACCAGCGCGAACCGGTTGCTCTCCCCGGGAATCGGCACGTGAAGCCCGGCCCGCAACCCAGGCAGCGCCTCGCCGCGCAGTACCAGATGGGTGCCACGCGAGGGCCGCAGCCTGATGTCGGGGCTCAGCTGCCCCGCCCACACGCCCGCGGCGTTCACCACGACGCGGGCCCTGATCGTGAAGGACTCTCCGGTCAGCTCGTCGCGCACCTGGGCGCCGCCGCGGTGCAGCTCCAGGGCCCTGCACCTGGTCAGGATCCGCGCGCCGTGGCCCGCCGCCGTACGGGCGATCGCCACGACCAGGCGGGCGTCGTCGACCAGCCGCCCGTCCCACGACAGCAGGCCCCCGCGCAGGCCGTCCGCACGCAGAGGAGGAGCCAGCCGCCGGGCCCTGGCCGCGGGCAGGCGCGAGGGGCCGGGCAGCAGCCTGCGCGGCGTACGCGCCGCCGCGCGCAGCCCGTCGCCCATCCGGTAGCCGGTCATGACCAGCGCCGCCTGCCCGCGCGAGACGGCGGGGGTGAGCGGCATCAGGTACGGCGCGGCTTTGACCAGGTGCGGGGCGGTGCGGCTGAGCAGGATGCCGCGCTCGACCGCGCTCTCGTGGGCCACGCCCACCTGCCCCTTGGCCAGGTAGCGCAGCCCGCCGTGGATCATCTTGGAGCTCCACCGCGAGGTGCCGAAGGCCAGGTCGTGGGCGTCGACGGCGGCCACGGACAGCCCACGGGAGGCGGCGTCCAGCGCCACGCCCGCCCCTGTCGCGCCGAGCCCGACGACCAGCACGTCGACGGCCGTATTCCGGACCCGCTCCAGGTCGGCGAGCCTGCGGGCGGCGTTCAGCGAGGTGTTCATGCCAGGTACCTCTCCAGGAGGGTCGCCAGTTCGGCGTCGAGGGTTGCGGGGTCGCCCATGGTGTGGGCCGACAGCAGGAACGACTGGGCGGTCAGCAGGACGGCGCGCGCCTGGACGGGGCTCATGCTCCGTTCGAGCACCGCGAGGATCGCGTCGTGGCTGGCGCCCCTGCGCATCGTCAGGTACGGCAGCAGCAGCTCGGGGTCGACCTCGACGATCTTCCGCCACAGCGGGTGCTCCCTGAGCGTCCGCACGCCCTTGACCACCGCGGCGACGGGGTCGGACAGGTCGAGGGCCGCCACGACGGCCAGCCATTCACGCGTCATCACATCGGCGACCAGGCTGCCCACGTCGGGCCAGCCGCGGTAGATGGTCATCCGCGACACCCCCGCCCGCCGGGCCACGTCGGTCAGCGTCGTCCGCCGGACCCCGTAGGCCAGCACGCACTCGCGCGCGGCATCCAGCACCACATCATTGTGACGAATTGCCGTCATATGTCACAGTGTAAGGCGTGGAGAACGAACCGATGCTGTGGAGCGGCTGGGGCGACCCCGCCAAGGCCCGCGAACTGCCCGACCAGATCCGCACGCTCCTGCACGACCTCATGGGGGTGCGCGAGCCCGCGCCGGCCGCGGCCCTCGACGAGGTACGGCTGCCGCCCGTCTCGCTCGCCGACGCGGCGGCGCACGAGCTGCGCGAGGCGGTGGGCGAGGCCCACGTGCGCACCGACCGTGAGGCGAGGATCAGGCACACCCGCGGCAAGTCCACGCCCGACCTGCTGCGCATGCGCGCCGGCGACGGCTCGGACGCCCCCGACGCGATCGTGCTGCCCGGCTCGCACGAGGAGGTGCTGCGCGTCCTGGAGGTGTGCGGACGGCACCGGGTGGCGGTCGTCCCCTTCGGCGGGGGCACCTCGGTCGTCGGCGGCCTCGCGAGCGGCGGCCTCGTGAACGGAGCTGGGGCCGGTGCGGTGATCGCCCTCGACCTGGCGCGGCTCGACCGCCTGGTCTCGGTCGACACCGAGTCGATGGTCGCCGAACTGGAACCGGGCCTGCGCGCTCCCGACGCCGAACGGCTGCTCGGCGAGCACGGTCTCACCCTCGGCCACTTCCCCCAGTCCTACGAGTACGCCACGCTCGGCGGCTTCGCGGCCGCCAGGTCGAGCGGCCAGGCCTCGGCGGGATACGGGCGTTTCGACGACATGGTCGTCGGCCTGACCGTGGCCACCCCCTCGGGAACACTCGACCTCGGCCGCGCGCCCAAATCCGGCGCGGGCCCGGACCTGCGGCAGGTCGTCCTCGGCTCGGAGGGCGCCTTCGGGGTCATCACCTCCCTGCGCCTGCGGGTACGGCGCGCCCCCGCCGAGACGGTCTACGAGGGATGGCGGTTCGAGTCGTTCGCGGCGGGATCGGCGGCGATGCGCACCCTCGCCCAGGAGGGGCTGCTGCCCACGGTGCTGCGGCTGTCCGACGAGACCGAGACGATGATCGGCCTGGCCAAGCCCGAGGCCATCGGCTCCGGCGACTCCGGCTGCCTGCTGATCGCCGGTCACGAGAAGGATCGCCAGGGGGCGGGGGCTGTCCTGGCCCAGGCGGGCGGCACCTATCTGGGGGCCGAGCCGGGACAGGCGTGGCAGCACGGCCGGTTCGCCGCGCCGTACCTGCGCGACTCCCTGCTCGCCGCGGGCGCGACGGTCGAAACGATGGAGACCGCCGGTTTCTGGTCGAACCTGCCCAGGCTCTACGACGCGGTACGGCTGGCGCTGCTCGGCGCGCTCGGCACGCCCCTGGTCATGTGTCACATCTCGCACGTCTACGAGACCGGCGCGTCCCTGTACTTCACCGTGGTGACCGAGCGCGGCCTGGCCGAATGGGAGAGCGCCAAGCAGGCGGTCAACGCGGCGATCGTCGGCGCGGGCGGCACGATCTCGCACCACCACGGCGTCGGCAGGGACCACAGGCAGGCCTACGCCGAGGAGATCGGCCCGCTCGGCGTCGAGATCCTGCGCGCGGTCAAGCAGCGCCTCGACCCCGCCGGGATCATGAACCCCGGGGTGCTCATCCTGGCGTGATCACTCCTTCTCCGCCTCCTCCAGCAGCATGAGCGCCTCCTCCTTACGGCCGAGGGCGGTCAGCACGTCCGCCGTACAGCCGAGCGCCATGACCAGCGGCGCGCCGCCGAGCGCCCTGGCCAGCCCGAGCGCCTCCTCCGCCAGCGGCAGCGCCCGTTCGGGCCTGCCGCGCGACATCAGGTGCCTGGCGCCCGTCCGCAGCGCCCTGGCCAGCAGCCCCGCGTGCCTGACCGGATCGCGGGCCGCCAGCACCCTGGCATCCGCGATCGCCTTCTCCGTGCTCATCGTCGCCCCGCCGCCGAACCCCCGCTGCGTCGCGGCATAGGCGAGCAGCCCCTCGACGGCGTCGGCGCTGATCCCATCCCCTGAACCGGTGCGGGCCATCCCCAGCCCCCCGCAGCATCGACAACCGCTTGCTTGGGGGTGAAGGCTACCGCACGTGGTCGCTCGATGACAGGGCCGAGAGATCAGGTAAAGATATGGTCATGGTCGAAGTCGCCGCGGAACGTGGAAAGCGGGTCTCCTCCCGCACCTCGGAGGAGGGCGCCGGATGGCGCTGCCAGCAGATCGGGACGTACAAGGACCTGCGTCCCGACAACGACATCTTCTCCTGGTTCAGTCCCCGCACGCTCTGGCGCTCGCGCAACGAGGTCCTGTCCGGCCTGTTCGGCGACCCCTCGGGAGAGGTACGGCGGCGCTGGGTCGAGGCGCAGCGCGCCCGCGGCGTGGACGGCGACCTCAGGATCAGGCAGGGGCTCGGCACAAGCTACTCCTTCCTGCTCCTGGGCGATCCAGGCGAGGGCGACGCCTCGCAGTACGCCGTCGTGCCCGGGCTGCTTGCCATCGGCGAGGACACCGCCTTCGCGGTGATCGCCAGCGACGTGATCTACCCGACGGGCGCGGGCAACGACTACCCGCACAAGTTCTTCCGGCCCTACAAGGACTACCAGGCGCCCATCTACGCCCTCCCAGGCAACCACGACTGGTACGACGGGCTCGGCGGGTTCATGCGCGTCTTCTGCGACGCGCCCCCGCTGAAGCCCAAGCCGGATCGGGGCCTGCGCGGCCTGCTGTGGCGCAGGCCCGAGCCGATCGACGAGGCGGCGCTCGCCCAGGCCCGCACCATGCGCGGCGCTCCCGCGCAGCAGGCCGTCCAGCCCGCCTCCTACTGGGCGATCGAGAGCGAGAGCCTGCTGATCGTCGGGATCGACACCGGCATCGACGGCCTGATCGACAAGGACCAGGTCGAGTGGCTGCGCCGTACCTCACGCGACCCCAGACCCAAGATCCTCATCACCGGCAAGCCCATCTACACCCGCAACGTCCACAAGCCCTCGCCGCTGGAAGGCGGCGGGACGATCGACGACATCGTCCGCGACCCGGCGCACCGCTACGTCGCGGCCATCGGCGGCGACGTGCACAACTACCAGCGCTACCCGGTCGACGTGGGGGGCCGGACGATCCAGTACGTGGTCGCGGGCGGGGCGGGCGCCTTCATGCACGCCACGCACACGATCGAGCGGGTGGACGTGGCGGGGGTGCACGAGGACGAGTTCAAGTGCTACCCGCTGCGTGGCGACTCGCTGTCGTTCTACAGCCAGCTGTACGCCAAGCGGCTGCGGATGCGCTGGCTCTACCTGACGCCGAGCGAGGCGGCCTGCATCATGGCCGACCGCATCAAGAACACCCCGGTCCGGCAGGTCGACCCCACCGTGACGATCACGCGCAGGATGCGGTGGGCGGCGCGGGTACTGGGCGCGTGGCCGATGCCGCTGCGGCTGCCGGTGGGGCGGGTCTTCCACCGGTACCTGTCGGAGCTGTCGGACTGGGACACACCGCCGTTCTTCAAGAGCTTCCTGCATGTGAAGGTGATGCGGGACGCGGTGACCATCCGGTGCTTCGGGGCGACGGGCTGCCTGCCGCAGGAGCTCGACCCTCCGCTGGAGGACGAGGTGACCATCCCCCTGACCTTCTGACCCCCGTGCCCGCTGGCCTGGATCGCCTGACCCCGGCCCGCACCCTCGGTGGCGGGCTCTCCACACCCGCCCGGCTGCATTCTCGGTGGTCGCCCTCGCCGTGCCACCGACCCTCTCCGCACCACCGGCCTTCCGGTAGCCGCCACCCTCGGCGGCTGGGCTTTCCGGCCCCGCCCGGCTGCTTTCTCGGTGGCCGCCGTCGGGCTCGTCGGGGTTGACCTCGTCGAGGAGACGGGGGCTTCGGCCAGTGTGGGCCGGTCGGGGAAATGTCGGTGGAGCCTGGCAGGCTGGACGCGTGTACGTCGCCCTGACCTCAGACTCCTCGGGCGGCGGGACGCTGCGCCCGGTCGAGGGCCTGGCCCGCCGCGTCGGCGATCTCGCCGCCGCCGTACGGGAGCTGGAGCCGCGCCGCCCGCGCTGGGTCTGGGCCGACGCCCGGCAGGTCTACCCCGCGCTGCTGGCGGCGGGCGTGCGGGTGGCGCGCTGCCACGATCTGACGCTCACCGAGGGATTGCTGCTGGCCCACGAGGGCCGGTACGGCGAGCCGCGCTCGGCCGAGGCCGCCCACGCCAGGCTGCACGGCCTGCCCGTGCCCGAGGACGGCGGCGGGGCCACGGCCAGGCAGGACACGCTGTTCGAGCCCGAACGGGTCGAGCTCGGCGCCGACGCGCTGGCAGAGGTCCTGGCCGACCAGCTGGCCAGGATCGAGGCGTTGCCCGACCCCGGCAGGTTCAGGCTGCTCGTCGCCGCCGAGTCGGCGGGCGCGCTGATCGCCGCCGAGATGGGCCATGACGGCATGCCGTGGCGGCGCGACGTCCACGACGAGCTGCTCACCGAACTGCTCGGCCCGCGGCCCGTCCACGGCATGCGGCCCGCCAAGCTGCAGGCGCTGGCCGACCAGGTGTCGGCGGCGTTCGGCCACCCCGTCAACCCCGACTCCGTGCAGCAACTGGTCAAGGCGTTCAAGTCGGCGGGTGTGGCGCTGAAGACCACCCGATCGTGGGAGCTCAAGCAGATCGACCACCCCGCCGTCGCGCCGCTGCTGGCCTACAAGGAGCTGGCCAGGCTCTACAGCTTCCACGGCTGGGTGTGGGCCGACCAGTGGGTGCGCGACGGGCGCTTCAGGGCGGAGTACGTCGTGGGCGGCGTCGTCTCGGGCCGCTGGGCGACCAGCGGCGGAGGGGCGCTGCAGATCCCCAAGGTGATGCGCAAGGTCGTGGTGGCCGACGAGGGCTGGGCGCTGATCGTGGCCGACGCCGCCCAGCTGGAGCCGAGGGTGCTGGCTGCCATGGCGGGCGACAGGGGCCTGGCCGGCGCCGCGGGGGAGATCGACCTCTACTCGGCGCTCGCCAAGGCCTTCGGTGGCGAGCGCGACAACGCCAAGATCGCGATGCTCTCCGCCATGTACGGCGGCACCAGCGGCGACGCGCCCAAGTTGCTCGCCGTGATGCGGGAGCGCTTCCCGCGCGCCTACCGGTTCGTGGAGGACGCGGCCAAGGCGGGGGAGGAGGGCAAGCTCGTCAGGTCGTGGCTCGGCCGGACGAGCCCGCCGCCGTCGCAACGATGGAAGGACCTCGTCTCGGGGCCGGACGGGGTTCGGGCGGCCCGCGACAGGGGGCGCTTCACCCGCAACTTCGTCGTCCAGGCCACGGCGGCGGAGTGGGCGCTGGCGCTGATGGCGGTGCTGCGCGGGTTGCTGCCCGAGCCTGCCAGGCTGGTGTTCTTCCAGCATGACGAGGTGATGGTGCACTGCCCGCTCGGCCAGGCCGAGCAGGTGACCGCCGCCATCGCCGCGGCCGCGACGGAGGCGACGCGGCTGCTGTTCGGGGCGACGCCGGTGCGTTTCCCGATGGAGGCGGTCACGGTCTCCTGCTACGCCGACGCCAAATAGCCCCCTGACGGCGGAGTCTCTCGACCCGCCACCTCGGGAGACGCCAGGGTCGCGCGCCGGGTGATCCGACCCGGCGATCCACATCGAGGCGGTGCCGGGGCGCGGGATCCACCGGAGAGCCGGTGTGGCCGTGGCCCCGGGTTCCGCTGGGATCCGGGCGGGGGTGTGCAGGGGGCGGTTCGTGGGTGGCATCCCGGACCGGGTGGTGTGCGCGGGTTTCCGGTGAGGCCACGGGGGTGTTGGGCGGGCCAGGTAGGGGCGGGACGCGGTGGGGTCCCGGGCTGGGGATGCGCCGGGCGGGGCGCTGATCAGGGTTGCAGGCGGGTTCCCGCTGGGACCCGGGCTGGGGATGCGCTGGGCGGAGTGCCCAGGGGTGTCGCGGGCGGGTTCCCGCTGGGACCCGGGCTGGGGATGCGCTGGATGGAGTGCCCAGGGGTGTCGCGGGCGGGTTCCCG
>NZ_JBHZBH010000036.1:86036-90241 GCF_042754765.1 Nonomuraea sp. NPDC059194
GGAGTGCCCAGGGGTGTCGCGGGCGGGTTCCCGCTGGGACCCGGGCTGGGGATGCGCTGGATGGAGTGCCCAGGGGTGTCGCGGGCGGGTTCCCGCTGGGACCCGGGCTGGGGATGCGCTGGATGGAGTGCCCAGGGGTGTCGCGGGCGGGTTCCCGTTGGGGCCCGGGCCGGGGGGTGTGGGGCCGGGGTGCGCTGGGGCCGGGGACCCGGGGGTGTTGCGGGTGGGCTGGAGTCTGGGAGCCGAGAGGTGGTGGGGCAGGATTCGGGCGGTCGGTCAGGGGGTTGGGGCCGTCTGGCCTGATCGTCCTCTGAGGGCCAGCCACAGGCCCGTGATCGTGACCATGGCTCCCACGACCAGGCCGAGCATGCCGTACGACAGCGCTCCCACGATCGCGCCCGCCACGATGGTGCCCGTCGCGCCGCAGACGTTCATCAGCAGGTCCGACAGGCCCTGTACGGCAGGGCGGCGCTCGATGGCGACCGCCTCCGACAGCATGGCCGAGCCCGCGACCAGGCCGCACGACCAGCCGACGCCCAGCAGGATCAGACCCGCCGTCACCTGGCCGACGTGGTGTTCGCCCGCCGTACCCGCGAGTGTGGCGGCGGCCAGCAGCAGCCCCATGCCGAGCACCAGCACGGGCACCTTGCCGAGGGTGTCGGCGGCCCAGCCGACCACCGGTGACAGCACGAACATGCCCGCGATGTGCAGGCTGAGCACCAGCCCGATGACTTCCAGGTTGGCGCCCTCGTGGTGCAGGTGGACGGGGGTCATCGACATGACCGACACCATCGCGGTGTGGCTGACGGCGATCGCCAGCAGCGCGCGGCGGGCGGCGGGGGTGGCGCGGAGGGTGTCCCAGGCGTCCTTGATCGTCCTGGACGCCGCTCCGGCCGGAGCCGTGGTGCCGCTCAGCCGTCTGGCGAGGACGAGCGGGTCGGGGCGCAGTCCCACCATGATGATGAGCAGGGCGACGGCGAAGGAGATCGCGGCGAACGCGAAGGGGCCCGCCGTGGGCACCAGCCCCAGGCGGATGCCGAACGTGTCGGTGGGCGCGGCCAGGTTGGGCCCCGCGACCGAGCCGATCGTCGCGGCCCACACCACCAGTGACAGGTGCCTGGCGGCGTGGCCCTTCGGCGACAGGTCCGTGGCCGAGTAGCGGGCGGCGAGGTTGCCCGCGCTGCCGCCGCCGACCAGCACCAGCCCGGCGAGCAGCAGCGGCCACGAGGCGATCGTGATCGCCAGCACCGAGATCAGGCACCCGGTCAGCGCCGCGACGTAGGTCAGCCCGAGTCCTGCCCTGCGCCCGCCGTTGCCGGAGACCTTCGCGGCGGGCAGCGCAAGGATCGCCGCCCCGAGCACGGTCGCCGTTCCGGCCAGACCGCTGATGGCCTCGGAGCCCGACAGCTTGAAGACGACGAGGGAACTGAGCGCGAGACCGACGGCGACGCCGACCCCGCCGGTGATCTGCGCGGCGGAGAGGACGGCGAGTGTACGGCGCTGCACACCCTCAACTGACGGTATTTCGGGTTTTGTGGAGCTGGTGGTCACCGGTGAAGTGTCGCATAGCCACCAACATCACCCCATAGCGGGCGAAGATCCTTCCAAATCCGCGGAGGCGGGGTTTACGGAGGGCTGGAGCTCAGGCGCGGGCGGATGGGGGGGAGCGGGCGGCGGGATGGAAGTCAGTGGCGGGTGGGATGGGGGTCGCAGACTGCGGGCTGGGGGTCAGGAGGCGGTGACCGGGTCGCCGACGCGGATCGTGCCGGGCCCGTCGGGGATCAGGTTGATGGCGAACAGCAGCTGCTTGTCGATCCTGCGGTGCTTGCCGAGCGTGCGCAGCGGCTCCTTGCCCTTCTGGAGCGTGTCAGGGTCGATCGTGGTCAGCACGCACCTGGCGCACGGCTTGGTCACGCGGAAGCTCACCTCTCCGATGCGCACCCGCTTCCAGCCGTCTTCGACGAACGGGGTACCGGCTCCCGACACGACCACGTTCGGCCGGAACCTGCGCATGGGCAGCGGCTCGGGCAGTTCCTCGCCGCGTTCGACGGCCCCTTCGGCGATCCAGTCGTTCAGCTGGTCGAGGGAGGTGGTGGAGGCGAGCAGCAGTGGGTAGTCGTCGGCGAGGGAGACCCGGTCCTGCGGCGTGCCGTACTCAGGATTGACGGGGCGGCGGGTGGGGTCGTCGAGCCACATCAGCCGCACCGGCCGGTCCACCAGCGCGGACAGCCACTCGGCCGCCTCGTCGCCGCAGTCGGTGAGCTTCACCCGCGTGCGCCACACCTGCGCCTCGCTCAGCTGGGAGGTGGGGGTGACGAGGAGCGGAGGGCGGTGCGGCCCGGTGAGCGTGAGGCGTCCGCCGGACAGCTCCGCCCTGCAGGCCAGCAGCCGGGGCTCCTCCCTGGCGGTCAGCATCGCACCGTCGGGGGTGGCGACCAGGTAGCGGCGATCGTCCTTCAGCCCCCACGGCTCCACCTCGGCTTCGGTGACGTCGTGACCTGCGGTGGACTTGACCGGGAAGAAATGGATGCTGGCCAACTTCATGGCGTGACGGTAGCGCATCCGAACGACGTGGCTCCTCCTGGCCCCGGGCTCCAGAGAACAGGGGGCACCTCGCGGCCCGCGGTCTCGCCGGGTAGCCCGCGGCCTGCGGGATCGCGGGGTAGCCCGCGGCTTGCGGGATCGCGGGGTAAGGAGATCGGCCAAAGGATGGGGTGAGGGGATCGCGTCGCGGGTGGGCGCCGGGTTGCCGTGTGTGGAGAGGGTCTCCGGGTGAGAGGTCGAGGCGGGACGCCTGTGCTCCTCGCGGGGGGGTGAGGGGCACAGGCGCCTGGTGGGGACGTCAGGAGGTGGGGCGGAAGGTGTCCAGGAAGACCTTGCGGGTCTCGGCCTGGTCGTCCCACTGGAGCTGCGGCATCGTGAACGTGATCTGGAAGGCGTCCCTGTCGTCCAGCGTGACGTGCCGGGTCAGCACCTGCATCGGGACCCCGTTGGACTGCGTGTACTGGTACTCCCAGTCAGCCGCCTTCCACGAGCGGTATGGCACCTGCTGCAGCTGGACCTGGATGTAGCCGTCGACCCCGCCGTCCGCCTCCTTGCTGGTCAGTTCGGCCAGCCCGCCGTCCTTGTGCGGCGAGGCCTGCTCGACGGTGATCTTCATGCCGGAGTCCTTCGGACCCGTGAAGATCGCCTCACCACCGGAGGCCGACAGCTTCCACGCCGACGGGACGGCCGCGGTGAAGCCCTCGGGTGTGTGCTTCTTGAACCCCTCGGGTACGGCGACCGCCGCCAGCGGTTGCTTGACCGGTTCGGAGGGGGCCGCGGTAGTGGGGGTGCTGTTCGGCTCGGACGGGGAACCGCCCGTGGTGAGGACGACGATCGCGACCGCCGCCAGGCCGAGGACCGCGACGAGGGTGACGATCAGGCGTGGGGTGGGACGGCCGTCGCGCGTCCACCCGCTGCCGTCCCCCGCGTTCCTCCTGCGTCCGCGCCCGGAGAGGTCGTCGCGGTCGGCGGGTCGCTGCTCGTCGCCTGGAGTCAGCGGCCAGGGGACCGGAGCGGGCGAGCCGGTGCGCAGGCTGTCGGTCAGCGGCAGGATCGGCTGAGGCTCGGGGATTCCCCGTCCGTGGGCAGGAGCAGAGCCGGGCCCTGCAGGAGCGGCGCCGGGCCCCGAGGGGTAGGACCCCGAGGGATGGGAGCCTGGCCCTGGGGGAGGGGTGCCTGGCCCGGTGCGGCGCGGGGATGGGCCACCTGGACCGGCGGGCGGGGGGCCCAGCGGGTCGGCGGGGAAGCCACGGGGGTCGGACGAGCTGCGGAGCGCGTCATAGCCGTGAGGGTCGGACGAGCTGCGCAGGGCGTCGTAGCCGCGGGGGTCCGACGAGCTGCGCAAGGCGTCGTAGGCATGCGGTCCCGACGCTCCGCCGAGGGAGTCATAGCCCCCCAGCGAGTCGTAACCGCCCGCCGAGTCGTAACTGCGCGGGCCGCCGTGTGAGTCGTAGGTTCCAGGGCCGTTCATCGAATCAAATCCGCTCTTCACATCGGATGCTCCACCGCTCAACCCGCCCGTCGAGCCGCCGAAAGCATCGAAACCGCTGTCGATCCCCCCAGAAGTCCCCCCAGAAGTCCCCCCAGAAGTCCCCCCAGAAGTCCCCCCAGAAGTCCCCCCAGAAGTCCCCCCAGAAGTCCCCCCAGAAGTCCCCCCAGAA
>NZ_JBHZBH010000037.1:0-88276 GCF_042754765.1 Nonomuraea sp. NPDC059194
GTGCGGTTGCGAGGGTGTCCAGTTCGGTCGTCACACACTGAGGATGGGCGCCCTCGCCCTATCTCCGCAGCTATGCCTTGGACTCATTCATCTAGAGGGCGTGGCTACTGCGGGCGCAGGAGGTGTTCTCCGGCGAGGTGGACGGCTTCGCGCGTGGTGTAGCCGGGGTGGTCGGCGACGATGAAGTGGCGGCCGATCGTGAGCGCGAACGCCAGGATGCTGCGGGCCTCGATCTCGTCGGGGTCGGTGATGAAGGTGGCGAACATCGTGCGCAGGAACGCCATGCGCTCGTTGTCGATTCGCCGCAGGCGCGCCGCGACGGCCTGGTCGTGGCGGGCCCAGGCCCGGACCGCGAGGTCAATGCGGTGCAGGTCTTCGGAGAAGGTCAGTTGACCGGCGCGCCGGATTCTCTCGGCGGGGTCGCCGCCTTCGGCCTCGACCTGGGCGAGGACCTCTTTGGTGCAGCGGCTTTCCCACTCGTCGAGCATCTCGGTGAGCAGCGCGGAACGGCCGTCGAAGTGTCCGTAGAAGCCGCCCTTGGTCACGCCGAGCGTGGTGGCGAGCGTCTCGACGCGGACCGCGTCGGGTCCTGCCTGGGCGAGGGCTTCGAGGCCCGCCTCTATCCAGCGGGCTCGTGTGGTGCGGGCCACGGCGGGAATCTGGCCACCTCCGTTTGATCACGTTGGGTTTGTACGTTACCGTACACATCAATTGTACGGTGCCGTATAGATAAGGGGGCCACCCGTGCCACGACTCGCCGAGGCCGCCTACACCGAGCAGCCGTGGCGCATCCACGAGCTCACGCGTGACTTCTCGGTCGAGGACGTGTGGTCCTTCCGCACGCCGGGAGCCGGGCCCGGCGACTTCCCGGCGATGCTCGCGGCGCTGCGAGCGGCCGGCGGACCCATGCAGCAGTCCTGGCCGACGAGGTCGCTGTTCGCCCTTCGGTGGAAGCTCGGCGCACTCCTCGGCTGGGACAAACCATCGGCGGGTGTCGGTACGCGGGTCCTCTCGCTGCGCGACCGACTGCCCGACGACGTCCGCGACGCTCCCCGCGGCCCCGACGACGCCGCCATGCCCCTCAAAGCGGTCTACGAGCTCGACCGGGAGTGCGCTCGCGAGCTGGCGAACAAGACCGTGCACACCGTGATGCATCTGGGCTGGGTTCAAGGAGCCGACGGCGACTACGAGCTGCGCATGGCCGTCCTGGTCAAGCCCAACGGATGGTTCGGACGGCTCTACATGGCCGCCATCGCGCCTTTCCGATACCTGATCGTCTACCCGGCCCTGACCCGGCAGTGGGAACGAGCCTGGCGCGACCGCAACCAGGCCGAGCACGAAGAAGGGACGTCACGATGAACTCCGGGAAGCGGCTGCTGCGCTGGGCGAGCGGGATCATGATCGTGCTGGGATCAGGGCACCTGTTCCTGCTGGCGCTCACCGCCTGGCAGGACATCACCGGCTGGGTGCGGCGGGGGATGTGGGCAGCGGTCCCGCTCGCGCTCGGTGACGGGGGCGCCGTTCAGACGGTGGAGTCCCTTCAGAACAAGGTCACCTTCTGGGGCGGTCCTGGAAGCTTCGCCGTACCCCTGATTCTGCTGGGTTGCCTGACCTGGCACCTCGCCGGACGCGGAGTGGCGGTGCCCGCCGGGATCGGCTGGGGCGTCGCGGCGTGGTGTGCGCTGGGCGGAGTCCTTCTCGTGCCGTCCCCGTTCTTCGCCGGGGTCGTCGCCGGGGCGCTCATCATCGTGGCAGCGCGCAAGAAAGATCTTCACCCGGCGGTTCACGCAGGCACGTCATAGGGCAGGCCGTACGGCTCGGCCATCGTGATCCGCCGGGACCGGCCTGCCGCTCTGATGTCGCCAACGACCGACGTCTCTTCTTTGGCGCGAGCCGCAAACCGGGGCCAAGGGCACGGCGGAGCCGACGTGTCCGAGCAGGTCCGGCGCGGCAGGCTCACCAAGCGCGACCCGGGCCGATGGGACGCCCCAGCGGTCGACGCCTTTCTCGGCTGGGCCGCCTGGCACAAGCACGCCGAGGATCCCCGATACCGACCCGACGTCATCGTCGATGACAGTTGGCCCCGTATGGTCTGGCACCGCTGGACTGGATGGACTTCCGACGATCAGCGATGGCGCACCCACCTGCTCGACACCACGAGCAATGGGTGACCGAACAGCGGCTATTCGGGTTTCCCTGGGTTGACCTTGAACCCATTCCGCCATCAAGGCCGCCGTGCTCCCCGCCGAATGCCCTGATCATCGACGCTGACCGCCCTCCTGGGTGACGGCCCGCAGGGCGAGCTCGAGCAGGGCTCTGGCGTCGTCGGCGGGCCGTTGCTCGACCACGTGCTCCAGCCACAACGCCGAGACAGTGGTGTACAGCAAACGCACCCGGGCGTCGGTCGCGGGCAGCTGGAGGGCGTCGGCGATGACGGCGACGCAGCCGTCGGTCCAGCGGCGGGCGATCTGCTGCAGGACCGGGTCGCGGCCTGCGTGCACGTACAGCTCCCACAGCGCCAGTTGCCGCATCCGGTCGGCCTCGACGACCTCCTCCAGGATGGCGCGCACCCCGTGGGTGCCCACCCAATGGCGGGTGGCGGCCAGTTCGGAGTCGACGAGCTGGCCGAACGCCTCGGCCAGCAGCTGGTCGCGGGAGGTGAAGTAGTAGGTGGTGGCCGCCAGCGGCAGGGCGGCGCGCTGGGCGACCGCCCGGTGGGAGACCGCGGCGAACCCGCCCTCGGTAAGCAGCTCGACCGCGGCCGCCAGCAGCGCGGCCCTGCGCCTGCGCGCCCGGGTCTGCTGCGGTTCACGCGCTTCATCGTCTACGGCGGGCCGTCCCGCCCGGCCGGTCAATGACCACCGGCCAGGTTGAGCACGACCACCCCGCCGATGATGAGCAGGATCCCGGCGACCTTGACCAGGGTGAGGCTCTCGCCGAGGAACAGGGCTCCGATGAGCGCGATGGCCGCCGTGCCGACACCGGACCAGACGGCGTAGGCGGTGCCGACGTCCATGTGCATCTTCAGCACCTGGGCCAGCAGGACGAACGAGGCGATGTATCCGGCGGCCACGACGAGACTCCAGCCGAGATGGCTGAATCCGTTGCTGAGTTTGAGCGCGGAGGTCGCCACGACCTCTGTCGCGATCGCGCCGAAGAGCAGCAGCCAGGCCATGGGCGAACCTCCCGAGAAAATTGGGACGACCGTACCAGTTTAATCGCTGGCCTGCCACAACAGCCGTTCTGCTTGAAACCGCTGTCGAATGCGTGTTCTATGGGGGCTGTGGCATGGGACGCGCTTTCGCTCGTGGACGTCGCAGACGAGCGCCCCGCGATAGAACGGCGTGCCGTCCTGCGCGGCGCCTTCTACGAGACGCAGGCCCGTACGATGATCGAAAAGGTGCCCCCGACCTCGGGTGTCACCGAGCGCTGGGCGGTCAGCCCTTACCGGGGGTGCGCCCACGCCTGCCGCGGTTGCGGCGCCAGGCGTGCGCACCGCTCGCTCGGCCTCGATTCCGGGCGCGACTTCGACACCAGGATCGTGGTCAAGGCCAACGCCGCCGTGCGGCTGCGGGCCGAGCTCGCCCGCTGGCCGGGCGAGCCGGTGGCGATCGGCGTGGCCGGCGACTGCTACCAGGAGGCCGAGGCGACCTACCGGCTGATGCCCGCGCTGGTGGGGGCGCTGGCCGAGGCCGGGGTGCCCTTCACCGTCTACACCAAGAGCCCGCTGGTGCTGCGCGACGCCGAGATCCTGGCCGCGGCCGGCGCGCGGGTGGCGGTGTCGATCGCGTTCGTGGACGAGAAGATCCGCCGCTCGGTCGAGCCCGGAGCGCCGAGCGCGCAACGCCGGCTGGAGCTGGTGGCGGCCCTGCGCGAGGCGGGGGTGGACTGCCAGGTGCTGATGTCGCCGGTGCTGCCGCTGCTCAGCGACGCGGCCGACCAGCTGGAGGCCACCGTGCGGCGCATCGCCTCGGCCGGGGCCTCGGGGGTGCGGCCGGTGGTGTTGCGCCTGCCGTACGGCACGCGGCAGTGGTACCTGTCATGGCTGGAGCAGGCACATCCCGCGCTGGTGGAGCGCTACGCCCAGCTGTACGACCAGGCGGGCATGCCGGCGCCCGGCTACGAGGAACGCATCACCGGGCAGATCGCACAGCTGGCCCGCGCCTACGGCATGCGGTGCGGCCCGGCGCCCGCCCCGGCCGCCAGGGCTCCCCTGGCCGACCAGCTCGCCCTGGTGTGAAGCCTGGCGTGAGGCCTGGTGTGAAGCCTGGCGTGAGGCCTGGTGTGAGGCCTGCTCGGCCGCCGTTCCACGGCGCGGCGCCTTATCCGGACAAGGGCTCGTGGAACGTGCCTCAACTCTTGCCGGGTGATCGCTTGCCCAGCTCCGCGATGACCGCGCCTTCCACCAGTTCACGGGCGCGTTCCAGGCTCGTCGAGCCGCTGAGCCACCGTTCGCTCACCCCTTCGACCAGGGCGGTGAGCCGTTCGGCCACGTCGAGGGGATCGGCGTCGGCGTCGGCCAGCCCGGCCGCCTGGGCCTTCCGGATCATGTCGGCGAGTTCTTCGGCCCATTCGCGGGTGGAGGTGCTGAGCGGCTCGCGCAGGTCGGGGTTGAAGACGGCGCTGGCCCGTAGTTCGCCCCAGGCCGCGCTGTTCTCCCGGACCGCGGGGGTGTCCTGCAGTTCCAGGAGCAGGAGCAGTTCGAGCTGCTCTCGCGGGTCCTTGCCGATCTCCAGCGCTTCGTTGGTGTAGCGGCCGGCTCGCTCGTTGATGAAGTCCAGGGTCCTGCGCATCAGGCCGGCGCGGTCGCCGAAATGGTAGTAGATCAGCGCGGTCGACACTCCGGCCTCGGCGGACAGCTTTTCCACTCGTAGACCGCGCACACCGCTGTGGGCGATGACGCGGACGGCCGCTTCCAGGATCAGCCGCTGGCGATCGGACGACATTTCACCTCACGTCGCAGGTCGGGGACGCCTTGACTGAAACTTCAGTCGGTGTGCACTATAGCAACCACCGAAGGCTGACTGAATTTTCAGACAGGAGAGATCATGCGTATGCCGGCTGAATGGGCCGTCCACGACGGCTGCCTCATGGCCTGGCCGACCCGGCAGGAGCTATGGGCGGACGTCCTGGCCGCGGCCCGGGAGGAGTACGCGGCGGTGGCCAGGGCCATCGCCCGGTTCGAGCCGGTGACCATGGTCGCGCTGCCCGGACAGGGGAATCAGGCGCGCGAGCTGTGCGGCACCGCCGTCGAGGTGGTCGAACTGCCGATCGACGACTCGTGGCTGCGCGACTCAGGTCCGATCTTCGTACTCGGCCCTGACGGTTCCCGCGCGGGCGTCGACTTCCGCTTCAACTCCTGGGGCGGAAAACACCACCCGTGGGACCACGACGATCGCATCAGCGCGCTGCTGCTGGAACGCCTCGGCGTCGACCGAATCTCCTCCCGCATGATCCTGGAGGGCGGCGCGATCACCGTCGACGGCGAGGGCACCCTGATCACCACCGAACAGTGCCTGCTCCACCCCAACAGGAACCCGGATCTGACCCGCGCCGACATCGAGGACGAGCTCAAGGCCAAGCTGGGCGTCACCAAGGTGATCTGGCTGCCGTACGGCGGGCTGGAGGACCGCGAGACCGACGGCCATGTGGACGGCGTCGCCGCGTTCACCGCCCCCGGCAAGGTGCTCATCCAGCTTCCCGACGACCCCGGGCACCCCGACTACGCCCGCATGCGCGCCAACAAGGCGGTGCTGGAGGCCTCCACCGACGCCGCCGGCAGGCCGTTCGAGCTCATCGAGCTGCCGCAGAGCGCGTTCGTCGAGGTCGCGGGAGCGGTGGTCGAAGTCGGCTACCTGAACTTCTACGTGGCCAACGGCGGTGTGGTCGTCCCCGTCGCCGGGGTCGAGGCCGATGAGAAGGCGCTGGCCGTCATCGCCGGCGCCTTCCCCGGCCGCACCGTGGTCGGCGTGAAGGCACCGGTCATCGCCTATGGCGGCGGCGGCGTGCACTGCATCACCCAGCAGATCCCGGCCGCCGGGAGGGCTTCATGAACTACGTCGAGCTGACCTCGTTCGGATCGCCGCTCGGCTCGCCCGCCCGAGCCGGTGACGGACCCGGCGCCCTCCTGCGGGTGGGCCTGGTCCAGATGTGCTGGCAGGCCGACGAACGGGCCCACGACGACGCCCTGCGCACCGGGGTACGCCGGGCCGCCGAGCTCGGCGCCGAAGTGGTGTGCCTGCCCGAACTGACCCGCAGCCCCTACTTCGCCGCCGACAAGAGGCAGGCCGACAGTGCGGGCCGCTACCTGGAGGACCTGCCCGACGGCCCCACCACCGCGCTCGCCACCGAACTGGCCGCGGAGCTGGGCATCACGGTGCACGCCTCGCTGTACGAGCGGGCCACCGACGGCGGCCTCGGCTACAACACCGCGATCTGCGTCGGCCCGGACGGCACGCTGCTGGCCCGCACCCGCAAGCTGCACATCCCCCGCTTCCCCGGCTACCACGAGGACCTGTGCTTCCGCCCCGGCGACACCGGCTTCCCGGTGGTCGAGGTGCGCGGCGCCAGGTTCGGCTTCCCCACCTGCTGGGACGAGTGGTTCCCCGAACTGGCCAGGACCTACGCGCTGGAGGGCGCGCAGGTGCTGGTCCACCCGACCGCGATCGGCTCGGAGCCCGAGCTGCCCCACTTCGACACCCGGCCCATGTGGGAACACGCCATCTCCGCCAACGGGCTGGCCAACGCCCTGTTCATGGTGGTGCCCAACCGGGTCGGCGCCGAGGGGCTCATCACCTTCTACGGCTCGTCGTTCATCTCCGACCCCTACGGCCGCGTGATGCTGCGCGCCCCCCGTGACCGCCCCGCCGTACTCGTCGCCGACCTCGATCTGGACCAGCAGCGCGACTGGCTGGAGTTCGGCCTGATCCACACCCGGCGGCCGGAGCTGTACGGCGCGCTGACCCGCCCGGGTCTGACCTAGGGAGAAACTCATGCGGATCGCAGCGCTCACGGCCGTCGCCTTCATGGTGTCGGCCTGCGGCGGGGCCGCCACCCCCCACTCCACCCCCGCCGCGGGCTTCACGATGTCGGCATCGACGCCGCCCGCCCAAGGCGACATCGACTCCTTCACCTGGTCCATCTACGCCGAGCCGCCGACGCTGGACTACATCTACGCCTTCGACTACCCGCAGAACATGATCCTGTCCAACGTCTGCGAGAGCCTGATGCGCTGGACCCCGCAGCTCGGCCTGGAGCCCGGGCTGGCTTCGGAGGTGAAGCAGCCGGATCCGAAAACGTTCGTCTACCGCATCCGGGGCGGGGTGAAGTACCACGGCGGCGGCGAGGTCACCGCCGACGACGTCGTCTACAGCCTGCGCCGCCACCTGGATCCCGCCCTGGGCTCCTACTGGGCCAAGTCCTTCGACCGGGTCGCCTCGATCGGCAAGAGCGGCCCGATGGAGGTGACGGTACGGCTCAAGCAGCCCGACTCCCAGTTCAACCAGTGGATGGCCACCTCGGCGGGCACGGTCGTCAACCCGCGCGCGCTCCAGGCCAAGGGCCGGGACTACGGCAACCCGGACGGCGGCGTGGACTGCACCGGCCCCTACCGGCTCGGCCCGTGGCGCAAGGGCGAGTCGATCGAGCTCGACCGCTTCGCCGGCTACTGGGGCACGAGGGCGAAGGCCGGGAAGGTCGCCTTCCGGTTCATCACCGACCCGGCCGCCAGAACCAACGCCATGCTGACCGGCGAGGTCGACGGCGGCTACCTCATCGCCCCCGACAGCTACGCCCGCCTGAGGGAGGGTGGCAAGGGCGCGCTCTACTTCGGCAAGAGCCTGACCACCGTCAACCTCGCCTTCACCAACCTCAAGGGCACGCTGAGCGATGTCCGGGTACGGCGGGCGCTGTCACTGGCCCTGGACCGCGACGGCTTCATCAAGACGGGACTGCAGGGCGTCGGCTCGATCGCCGCGGCCCCGGCGCCCCGCGACGCCTGGCCGGACCAGAACGCCGCGCCGCGGGGCGTCAAGCGCGACGTGGCCGCGGCCAGGGAGCTCATCCGGCAGGCGGGCGCCACGGGCAAGAAGATCACCGTCGCGACCAGCCCCATCGGCACCGACGTGTCCCTGCTGGCCACCGCCGTACAGGCCGCAGGCACCGAGATCGGCCTGGAGGTCGAACTCAAGACCATCGCGCCCGACGCCTACACCGCCCTGTTCTCCGACCCGAAGGCGCGCGCGGCCGTCGACCTGTTCCCCTGCACCTACTACCTGTCCATCACCGACCCGCTGGCCAGCTACTCGATCTTCCGCAGCGACGGTTTCGAGAACTACATGGGCTACTCCGACCCCGCCTACGACGCGCTCGTCGACCAGGCGATCGCGGAGTACGACCCTGCCAAACGGGCGGCGCTGACCGGCCGGCTGCGGGAGAAGGAGGCCGAGCAGGTGCTGTGGATTCCCGTCGCCGAGTGGCCCACCTCGCTGTACCTCAGCAAACGCATCACCGGTGCGCCGACCTCGATCGCCTACATGTACTACCCGTGGGCGGCCGACGTGGGTGCGGCCGGATGATCGCCCGCTTTGTCCTGCGGCGGCTGCTGGAGTCGGCGCTGACCCTGGCGACCGCGTCGTTCCTGGTGTTCGGCGCGGTCCATCTGGCCCCGGGCAGCCCGGAGACCTTCCTGCTCGGCGGCCGGGCCGCGAGCACGCAGGCCCTGGCCGCGATCAGAGCCCAGTACCATCTGGACGACCCGTTCATCCTGCAGTACCTCAAGTGGGCAGGCGGCGTGCTCACCGGCGACCTGGGCCGGTCGATGCAGTACCGCAGCCCGGTGCTCGGACTGATCGAAGCCCGGCTGCCCAGCACGCTGCTGCTCATCACGATGGCCGCCGTGCTGGTGGTGGTCCTCGGCATCGGCCTGGGCCGGCTGGCCGCGGTGCGCGCCGGAGCCACCGACTCGGCGGTGCTCGTCGGCACCTCGGTCGCGCTCGGCACCCCGTCGTTCGTCGCCGCCATCGGCCTGCTGTGGGTCTTCTCCCTGCAGCTCGGCTGGTTCCCGACCATCGGCAGCGGCGACGGGCTGCCCGACATGGTCTACCATCTGACCCTCCCATCGCTGGCGCTGGCCCTGTACTGGACCGGCTGGCTGGCCCGGGTCACGCGCGGCGCCATGCGCGACCAGCTCGCCCTCGAACACGTCACCATCGCCCGGAGCCGTGGCCTGCCGGAACGCCTGGTGATCCGCCGCCACGTCCTGCGCAACGCCCTGGGCCCGATCGTCACCGTCAGCGGCCTGACCATCTCGGGGCTGGTCATCAGCACCGTGCTGGTCGAGGCCGCCTTCGGCATCGGCGGGCTCGGCGCGCTGCTGGAGAGCTCGGTGCAGGTCAAGGACTTCCCCGTGGTCCAGGCCATCACGCTGCTGGTGGTCGCGCTGTTCACGGTGACCAACCTGGCCGTGGACCTGTGCTACCCGTTGGTCGACCCTCGGGTCCGCCTCGGCGACAGGAGCGATGCCGGATGACCGCCGTCAGCGGGATCCTGCGCGGCCTGCGTGCCCCTCGGCGTGGTCTCTACCTGACCTGCCTCGCCTTCGCCGCCCTGACGGTCGTTGTCGCGATCGCCGCGCCCTTGCTCACACCCCATGACCCCAACGCCACCGACCTCGGTGCCGCTCTGACCGGCCCGTCGCCCAGCCACCCGCTCGGTGCCGATGCTGCCGGCCGTGACACCCTGTCCAGGCTCATCGCGAGCGCGAGCGCCTCTCTCCTGGGCCCGATCGCCGTCGTCGTCTTCTCCACCGTCGCGGGCGTGCTGGTCGGCGTCACCGCCGGGTGGCTCGGCGGCTGGCCCGACACACTGCTGTCGCGCGCCGCCGAACTGCTGCTCGCCTTCCCCGCCCTGCTCGTGGCGATCATGTTCGTCGCGTTGTACGGCACCGGCCTGGCAGCCCCGGTCATCGCCCTTTCCCTGGCCTATCTGCCCTACGTCAGCCGGCTGGCCCGCAACCTCGCCCTCTCCGAACGGCAGCGCCCCTACCTGGCCGCCTACCGGGTGCAGGGCTTCTCGAGCCTGACCATCTGCCTGCGCCACCTGATCCCCAACATCGCCCCGGTGGTGCTCGCCCAGTCGTCGGTCAACTTCGGCTATGCCCTGCTCGACCTGTCCGCCCTGTCCTACCTGGGGCTGGGTGTGCCGCCCCTGACTCCCACCTGGGGATCGATGATCAACGACGGCCAGTCCGCTCTGCTGCAGGGCCATCCGCTCTCGGCCGTCCTGCCCTGCGCGGCGATCGTGCTCACCGTGGTCGCCTTCAACGTGGTCGCCGAGCACTGGGCCGACCGCGTGTCACGGAGGCGGGCATGAGCGTGCTACACCTGACAGACCTGCGCATGTGGCTGCCCGGCACGCTGCGGCCCGTCCTCGACGGGGTCGAGCTGAGCGTGGACGAGGGCGAGACCGTGGCGCTGGTCGGCGAGTCCGGCTCCGGCAAGAGCCTCACCTCGCGGACCGTGCTCGGGCTCCTGCCGCCCGGCGCGTCCGTCGAAGGAACGGCAGCGGTCGAGGGCGAGGACGTGCTCACCATGCCGGCGCACCGGCTGCGCGAGCTGCGCCGCCGTACCGTCGCCATGATTTTCCAGGACCCGCGCGCGGGCATCAACCCGCTGCGCAGGGTCGGCGACTTCCTGGTCGAGGGGCGTCCCGGGTCGCACGATCGCGCCCGCGAGCTCATCGAGGCGGTCGGTCTGGAGCCGCGGGTCCTGCGGCAGTATCCGCATCAGTTGTCCGGCGGGATGCTGCAGCGGGTCACGATCGCCGCGGCCCTCATGGGCGGTCCGAAACTTCTGCTGTGCGACGAGCCGACGACCGCCCTGGACGTCACCACCCAGGCCGAGATCGTCGCCTTGCTCACGTCTTTGCGGCACAGGTACGGGACCGGGCTGCTGTTCGTCACCCACGACCTGGAACTGGCGGCGGCCATCGCCGACCGTGTGTACGTCATGTACGCGGGACGGATCGCGGAGACCGGGCCGGCGGCCACGCTGTTCTCCCGCCCGCGCCATCCCTACACCGCTGCCCTGCTCGCGGCCACCCCCAGGGTGCTGAACGGTTCGCGAAAGCCTGGGCAGCGGCTGGCCACCATCCCGGGACAGCCCCCCGACCTGCGGACCGAGCTGGCCGGCTGCGCCTTCGCCGCCCGATGCCCGCTGGCGGGGCCGGAGTGTCACACCGATCCACCCGAGCTGATCGCCCAGGTCGCCTGCCACCACAGCCTCACCGGAGCAGAGCATGCTTGAAGTCGAGGGGCTGTCCAAGTCCTACGGAAACGTCCAAGCGGTCCGCGATGTCACCTTCACCCTGGCCGAAGGCGGCTCGCTCGGCGTCGTCGGCGAGTCAGGGTCGGGCAAGACCACCACCGCCCGCATCGTCCTCGGCCTGGAGCGCCCCGACGCCGGACGCGTCACCGTGCGCGGTCACGACCGCTCCATCCGGCGGCGAGGCCGTGCCGAGCGACTACGGCGGGCCCGCGAGGTGCAGATCGTCTTCCAGGACCCGTTCCTGTCGCTCGATCCGCGGCTCAACGCCATGACGGTGCTGCGCGAGAGCCTGAAGCTGCACTTCCCTGACATCGACCACGCCCGGCGGATCGCCCAGCTCCTCGACCAGGTCGGCCTCGGCGAGCGCGAGGCCGCCGCGCTGCCCCGCCAGCTGTCGGGCGGTCAGCGCCAGCGGGTCGCCATCGCTCGCGCGCTCGCGGTCGAGCCGTCCGTCCTGGTGCTGGACGAGGCGGTGGCCGCGCTCGACGTCTGCGTGCAGGCGCAGATCCTCAACCTGCTGGCCGACCTGCGCGAGCAGACCGGCACCGCGTTCCTGTTCATCACCCACGACCTCGGGGTGGTGAGTCAGGTCACCGATCACCTCGTCGTCATGCGACACGGGGAGATCGTCGAGCGTGGTCCGACCGCGCGCGTCCTGAACGAACCGCAACACGCCTACACCCAGCTCCTGGTGTCCTCGATCCCCAGACCGGCGAACTAGACTCATTCCTAACGAAAATTTCAGTCAGGAGGACTGTTGTGCGGATATCACGACGTCAGACACTACAAACCGCGATCTTGGCGGCTTTCGGCGGCGCGCTGAGCGCCTGTGGCTCGTCCTCGACGGGGACCGGGACGACGACCGCCGCGGCGAAGGACGCCCCTGCCGTACAGGGATGGCTGATGCCCGAAGAGACGCATCCGCACCAGATGACCTTCATGTCGTGGCCGACCGAGCTGATCTGGGAGTCCGACACCGCAGGGGTGCGCCGTGACATCGCCGGCATCGCCCGCGCGATCGCCGACTTCGAGCCGGTGGTACTGCTCGCCAACCCCAAGGACGTCAAGGCCGCACAGCGCGCCTGCGGTTCCCAGGTCGAGGTCGTCGCGATCCCGGTCGATGACCTGTGGATGCGCGACACCGGACCCACCTTCGTGCTCGGCGGCAAGAACATCGCAGGAGTCGACTTCAACTTCAACGGCTGGGGCCGCAAGCAGGAACACTCCCGCGACAAGGATGTCGCCCGCGAGATCCTGACCATGGAACGCGTCACCAGAATCCAGGCGCCGATCGTCGCCGAAGGCGGCTCGATCGAGGTCGACGGCGCGGGCACGCTCATGGCCACCGAGAGCTCCCTGATCAACGACAACCGCAACCCCGGCAAGACCCGCGCCGACATCGAACGCGCGCTGAGGGAAACCGTCGGCGCGACCACCTTCATCTGGGTCAAAGGCGTCAAGGGCAAGGACATCACCGACTACCACATCGACGCGCTGGCCCGCTTCTCCGAGCCCGGCGTCGTGGTGATCAGCACCCCGCCCAAGGACGCCCCCAAGGACGTCTGGCTCGCCGCCTACGACCAGGGGCGCAAGGTGCTGAACTCGGCCGTCGACGCCCGCGGCAAGCGGCTCGAACTGGTCGAACTGCCGGAACCGGTCGACATCGGCCGCCGCGGCGACGGCTTCCTGGCCACTTACGTGAACTACTACGTCGTCAACGACGGCGTCATCCTGCCCCGCTTCGGCGACAAGAAGGCCGACAAGAACGCCGCCGCCATCATCCGCGACCTCTACCCCGGGCGCGAGGTCGTCCAGGTGCCCGTCGACACCCTCGGCGAAGGCGGCGGCGGCATCCACTGCGCCACCCAGCAGATGCCCAAGCGGAACTGATCATCCGCGCCGGGGCCGCACGATCCAGGCGAGCGACGACTGGGCTCACCGCTGGTAGCGCAGCAGGACGGCGCTGCCGTCGAAGGCGCGTGACTCCACCAGCCGCAGGTTCAGGCGCTCATCGAACCGCGTCGGGAACAGCGGCAGGCCGCCGCCCAGGACGACGGGGTGGACCACGATGCGGTAGTCGTCGATCAACCCGTGTTCGGTCAGGGACGCCGCCAGGTGGGATCCGCCCGTCAGCAGCATGTCCTTGCCCGGCGCGGCCTTGAGCTCGGCGACCTGGGCGGCAAGGTCGCGGCCGATGACGCGGGTGTTGTGACCGAGGTCGCCGTCCAGGGTGGCAGAGAAGACGATCTTGGGGGTGGCGCGCCACAGAGAGGCGAAGGCCAGGTCGTGCGCGTCGGCGGTAGCAGGGTCGGCGTCGGCGGTGGGCCAGTAGGCCGACATCATCTCCCACACCTTGCGCCCGTACAGGAAGGTGTCGACGCTCTCGTTCATGGCGATGGAGTAGTCCGACAGCTCGCCGCTCATGGAAGGCCAGTCGAACTCGCCGTTGGGGCCGCAGATGTAGCCGTCGACGGAGGTGTGGACCCAGTAGATGATGTTCCGCATCGTCGTGCTCCTTGCTCTGAGGTGCTCTTTCACCTGGAGGTCGGAGCCAGGGACGGCTTCTTGACATGCCGCCCGTAGGATTTCGGGATGAAGATTCGCAAAGGTGAGCCGGGTGACGTCGAGGCGGTCCTCGCGATGTTCGACAGTGCCATCGAGTGGCTGGTCTCGCAGGGGCGGACCGGGCAGTGGGGCAGCGAGCCGTTCTCTGCCAGCGCCAAGCGCGTGGAGCTGGTCAACGGCTGGGCCGGCGGCGAGGGGATGCGCATCGCGGAGATCGACGGCCATCCAGCCGGGTGCATGACGCTGGGTGAACCCCTCTCCTACGTCGCCGCGGCGCCCGAGCCTGAGGTGTACGTCCAGGGGCTGGTCATCGACCAGCGCTTCCACGGGCGTTCGGTGGGCAGGGCGCTGCTGGAGCGGGCGATGGCCGAGGCCGCCGAGCAGGGTGTGGACCTGGTGCGGGTGGACTGCTACGCCGGTGATGACGGGCAGCTGGTCCGCTACTACGAAAGCTGCGGGTTCCGGCGCACCGAGGAGTTCCAGGTGGGCGAGTGGCCCGGTCAGGTGCTGGAGCGCAGGGTGTCGGCCGGTTCGGCCGCCTGAGCGCTCGCTAGTGAACGGCGCCGCCGTTCACGTGCCCCCGGCGGTACGGCGGCGCCGGTCCGCGGCCTGTCGGTCAGCATCGGCGCTCGCACGACGGTCCAGTCGAGGTCGCGGGCGGCGGCGGTCGGTGCTGCCCAGGCACGACAGCACCGGATCCCGCAACCAGATCAAGGCCGCGTCCCGGCACCCCCGCCACGGCGCGGCAGGTGGTCGCACGGCAGGAGCAGCGCCCTTGGGCCGACCCACCCGGAGACCCCGCGGACGCGGCGTGATCTGGACGAGCTGACGTCGAAAACGCCCCCGCCGCCGAGGATGGCGGCGGGGGCGGCGGCGGGCGTCAGGCGAGGTCCGCCAGCAGTTCCGCGAAGACCTGCGGCCGGCTGAAGTAGCCGACGTGCGAGGTCGCCAGCGTGTGCACCTCGAAGGGGTTGTGCGGGGTCAACGCGTCCGCTTGGCGGATCATGTAGTCCTGGACGGCCGGGGTGATGCCGCGGTCCTCGGACAGGCGGATGTAGGTGTGCGGGACGCGTCCCCATCCGTCGGCCGTGACCAGTGCCGCCGGCTCCAGCACCGTGTAGTTCTCGTCCGGGTCCATGGAGTCGAGCAGCAGCCGGAACTGGTGGTCGGTGGAGTCGGCCATGATGGCGGTCTTCAACTCGGCGAACAGTTCCGGGTCGGCGTGGGCGCTGCGCCAGTTCAGGCGGGCCACACCGGGGTCGGGCACGCCGGGCACGGTGATCCGGGCCGCCGCGGCGTCGAGCAGGTTGTCGTCGACCACGCCCCACGCCTCGGTGAGCATGGCCGGGCTGCTCAGGCACAGCGCGGAGAGGTAGACCACGCGGTCGAGCAGTTCCGGTACGGCGTTGGCGACGGCGCTGATGGTCAGGCCGCCAAGGCTGTTGCCGACCAGGACGACCGGGCCCAGTTCGGCGAGCCGGCGCACGATGTCCACCACGTGCCGCACGTTGTCCTGCAACGTGACGGCGCGCATCGGGGACGGGGCGTCGGCCAGTGCCGCGGCGTCTTGCGGCAGCCGGTAGTAGGCGGCGGGAGTGTCGGCACGGTCGCCGTGGCCGGGCAGGTCGACGGCGTACGAAAGGTGTCCGAGCAGGGCCAGTTCGTTCTGCAGGGGCCCCCAGGCCCGGGCGTTGCTGGAGCCGCCGTGAACGAACACGAAAGTGGGGCGCGAGATTGCGCGCATGAAAGGAATCCTCGTCATCCAGAGGTGAACGGTGGGCGCGGGACCCGGCGCAGGCGACGGCCTGCACCGCGGTCAGAACGCCGACCGGGTGCGGATCGACTGCCAGTTGTGGATGACGGAACACATGGGGCAGAGCGTAGCGGATGAGGCGATGGGGCCGCATTCGCATTTCGCTCGACGCAGCCCTCCCTGCCGGTCTCCGGGAACCTCCGACATCCGCCCGAGTGGCGGGGGCCGCTGATGACCGCCCGCAACGGGCTCCCGGTTGTGAGGTCGCTCACAACGCGTCACAGCCGATCGGAGCGTTTCGTCTTAGAGGGCATGACGAACGCGGAACAGACCTCGGTGTTGATCACCGGAGGCAACAAGGGACTCGGTTTCGAGGCGGCCAGGCGGCTCGGCGAACTGGGTTGGACGATCTTTCTCGGCTCACGCGATGAAGGCCGAGGGCAGGCAGCCGCCGACAAGCTGACTGCCGGTGGCGCGAACGTGGTCATGGTCCCGCTGGACGTGACCTCGGACGAGTCGGTGGCCGATGCCGTACGCCTCGTCCGGGAGCACACCGACCGGCTGGACGTGCTGATCAACAACGCCGGCGCGTCAGGAAAGGGGATCGCGCCCGCAGACGCGACGGTTCCCGAAATTCATTCCGTCTACGACACCAACGTGTACGGACCGATCAGGGTCACGCACGCGTTCCTTCCCTTGCTGCAGGCGGCGTACCATCCGCGGGTGGTGATGGTGTCCAGCGCCGTCGGCGCCTTCTCGGTCGTGACCGATCCGGACCAGCCCTCCTCGAAAATGCACGAGCTCGCCTACAGCTCGTCGAAAGCGGCGCTGAACATGATCACCGTCCGGTACGCCCAGGCACTTCCGAAGATCAAATTCAACATCGCCACTCCCGGAGAAGTCGCCAATCGCACATTCGCCGCCACCGACATGAACAATCACACTGGGCAGCTGACGGTGACCGAGGGCACCGACTCGATCGTCAGACTCGCGATGATCGACGCCGACGGGCCGACCGGGACCTTCATCGATCGCCTCGGCCCCATTGCGTGGTGACCGCCGCGCAACCAACCTGCGGTCCGAACCGAAGAGCCGGAGGCGGCGGTCGGCGCAGTGCGCGTACGGCTGGCGGCCGCGGTACTGCGTGATCGCGGGCCGGGCGGCTCGGATACCCTGCTGCACGTCGTGGGCAAGCGCCCTCGAACGGGAAGGCAGGCAGATGAGCCGCGGTACGCGCGTTGGCGGGAGGGATTCCGTGCCTGGGTCAGCGGATGAGACGGGCGCGACCGGGTATCGGCCGCTGCTGTTCTCCATCGCCTACGGAATGACCGGATCTGTGGGCGATGCCGAGGACATCGTGCAGGACGCCTTCCTCGGCCTGACCCGGGCGCGCCAGGCGGGAACCACGATCGCCGAGCCGAAGGCGTACCTGACGACGGCGGTGACGCGGCTGGGCATCGATCACCTGCGTTCGGCGCGGGTGCGGCGGGAGACGTACGTGGGAGACTGGCTGCCCGAGCCGGTCGTCGTGCCCGCCGACAGGCAGGGGCCGGCCGAGCACGCCGAGCTGGCCGACTCGCTGTCGATGGCGTTCCTCGTGCTGCTGGAGTCCCTTTCGCCGGTGGAGCGGGCGGTGTTCATGCTGCGCGAGGTGTTCGGGTACGGCTACCCGCAGGTTCTTCGAGGCCGCCGCGGGCGGCGACATGGACGCGCTGCTCGGCATGCTCGCGCCCGACGTGGTGCTCCACGGGGACGGCGGCGGCAAGGCGCAGGCGATCGCGAAGCCGGCGACCGAGCCGCGGCGCGTCGCACAGCTGCTCGTCGCCGGGCTCCGCCGGGTCAGGAAGCTCGGCCTCACCCTCCGGCCGGCCTGGGTCAACGGCCGGCCGGGCGCCGTGATGTACGACGCCGAAGGGCGCGTGGCCAGCGTGGTCGAACTCGACATCGCCGATGGCGTGGTTCAGGCGATCCATTCGGTGGTCAATCCCGACAAGCTTGGCCACCTCGGACCGGTATCCGATGTGGCGCGACTGCCGGAGCGATAACCCGCAAGGTGGCCAGCCATGCCGTCAGTCCCCGTGGGGCTGTGGCGTGGGCCGGCACTCCTGGGAGCAGCCCTCGAACCGGGCCGAGTCGACGGCCGGGAACGAGGTCGGCGGCACGCCCCTCAGCGCGCCGATCATCGTCTCCTTCCAGATCGGGCCGGGAAGGGTGGCCCCGGCCACCGCCCCGTAGTACCGCCCGCCGATCGTCACCCCGGTCAGCTTGTGGTCGCGGGAGCCCCGCGGGTCCCCGATACTCACCGCCGCCGCCAGGTCAGGAGTGAACCCGGCGAACCACGCGGCCGCGTAGCCGTCGGTGGTGCCGGTCTTGCCCGCCGCGTCGCGCCCGATGCCGCCGACGCCGCTCATCGTGCCGCGGGTGAACACGCCGGACAGCACATCGGCTGTCGCGTCCGCGACCCCGGGGTCGATCGCCTGGCGGCACTTCGGCCGGTACGCGGTTGCCCTGCCGTCGCGGTCGATGATCCGGGTGATGGCCATCGGCGCGCAGTACCGGCCGCGCGCCGCGATCGCCGCGTAGGCGTTGGCCACCGTCACCGGGTCCATCTCGTTGATGCCGAGCGTGAACGTCTCGAACTCCTGCAGCTTGCGCCCGTCGGAGCGGCGGATGCCGAGCGACCTGGCCGTAGTGACCGTCTCGCAGAGCCCGACCCGCTGCTCCAGCTCCATGAAGAACGTGTTGACCGAGTTCCAGGTGCCGGTCCGCAACGTCTTCCAGCCCGGGGAGCCCTCGTCGTTGGTGACCGTGTGCGTGGGGTCGCCGATGTTGGCGCCCTTGCAGTTGGTGAACGTCGAGTAGCCCGGCGCCCGGTAGCCGGCGCCGGCGCGCAGGCCGTCGTCGAGCTTCATGCCCTGGCTCAGCGCGTTGATCAGCGTGAAGGTCTTGAACGTGGATCCCGCCTGGAATCCGACGCCGCCGCCGTGTTCGACGTCGGCGACGAGGTTGTAGGAGATCTCGTTCCTGGCCTTGCTGCCGCCGTACCGCCTGCTCGCCGCCATCGCCCTGATGGCGCCGGTGCCCGGCTGGACCAGCGCCTCGGCGGCGACGGGGCCGTCGGAGGCGTGCACGTACGTCCTGATCGCCCGGTCCGCGGCGGCCTGCATGGCGGGGTCGATCGTGGTCCTGATCGTGAGGCCACCGCGGTTGAGCAGCTCCAGGCGGGCTCGGGCGGTCGTGCCGAAGTCGGGGTTGTTCAGGATCTCGTGCCGGACGTACAGGCAGAAGTAGGGGTACGTGCTGGACTCGCAGCCGCCGGGGAGTTTGGTGCCCTTGTAGCCGAGTTTGGTGGCCTTGGCTGCGGCGGCCTCCTCCTGGGTGATCTTGCCCAGTTCGGCCATGCGGTTCAGCACGACGTCACGGCGGTTCAGCAGCCTCTTGCGGTGCTTGCTGCCGAGGTTGGGGTCGGTGGCGTTCGGGTCCTGTACGGCGCCCGCCAGCGTCGCCGCCTGGGGCAGCGTGAGTCGGCCGGCCTTGACGCCGAAGAAGCGCTTGGCCGCCGCCTCGACGCCGTAGGCGCCGGCGCCGAAGTAGGCGATGTTCAGATATTTCTCGAGGATCTGGTCCTTGGTGTACTTCTTCTCGACGCCCATGGCGTACCGCAGCTCGTTGAGTTTGCGCGCGTAGCTGGTCTCCAGGGCTGCCTCGCGCTGCGCCTGGGTGTCGGCGGAGTTGAGCAGCACCTGCTTGACGTACTGCTGGGTGATGCTCGACCCGCCCTGGCTCACCCTGCCCGCCTGCAGGTTCGTGGCCAGCGCCCGGATCGTGCCCTCGATGTCGATCGCGCCGTGCCGGTAGAAGCGGTAGTCCTCGATGGCGACGATCGCCGTCTTCATGACCTCGGCGATCTCGTCGAAGCCGACGACCTGCCGGTACTCCTCGTAGAAGCGCGCGATCTCGCGTCCCTTGGCGTCCTGCACGATCGTGACCTCGGCCGGCGGCGGCTCGACGAGGTCGACCGGCTTGAGGTCGACCGTTCCGGCCGCCGAGACCAGGCCGAGGCCCGCGCCTCCCGCGGCCGGGACCGCGATCCCCGCCACGACCAGGCCCGCCGCCGCGCTCGCGGCGGCGAGCCGTACGATGTTCGTCCCCCGACGTGACATCAGAGCCTGCCGAGCCCGCGGGCCAGGATGGTGGCGGTGTCGGCGACGACCTTGTCGTCGTAGGAGGCATCGGCGGCCCGGCGGTTGGTGTAGATCGACATGATGATCGGGGCGGCCGACTTGCCCGGCCAGACGACGGCGATGTCGTTGGCGGCGCCGTACGCCGAGCTGGTGCCGGTCTTGTCGCCGACGGTCCAGCTCTTGGGCAGGCCGGCGCGGATACGGGCGTCGCCGGTCTTGGTAGCGATCAGCCAGGCGGTGAGCCGCTCCCTGTCCTTGGCGTGCAGCGCGTTCCCGGTCGTGAGGGCGCGCAGGTCGCGGGCCATGGAGGCGGGCGTGGTGGTGTCGCGCCGCTCCTTGGGGCTCCAGTCGTTGAGCTCGGTCTCCCAGCGGTCCAGGCGCGAGATCGGGTCCTTCAGCGTGCGCAGGTAGGCGGTCAGGCCGGCGGGCCCGCCGATCTGCTTGAGCAGCATGTTGCCCGCGGTGTTGTCGCTCAGGGTGATGGCCGCCTCGCACAGCCGCGCGACGCTCAGTCCGTCCTTGACGTGCTTTTCGGTGACCGGCGAGTTGGGCTTGAGGTCGGCGCGCGTCCACGTGACGACCTTGTCCATCAGACCGGGCTCGGAGGTGCGCGCCTTGTGCAGGACGGCCGCGGCGACGAACGCCTTGAAGGTCGACAGCATCGGGAAGCGCTCGCCCGACCGGTAGGCGATCGTCTTGCCGGTGGCCGTGTCGATGGCGTACGCGCCGATGCGGCCCTTGAAGGAGGCCTCCAGTGCGCGCAGCTGCTTGCCGGCGCTCGCCTCGGCGCTCTGCTGCGTCTGTACGGCAGGCACCGCCGCCGCCGAGGCCGCAGCCGTGCCGAGGGCGCCACCCGCCAGGAGAGGGATCGTCAACACGATGGCTCCCAGCGCTGTCGAGCGGCGGGCTCGGAGGTTTCGCATGCCATGTCCTTGCTTGTCATCCGTCAGAGGGCAGGAGCAAAGCAGATGCGATCAGATGATGTCTAATAGCGATATCAGCAGAGATCGATATCCGATCCTGTATGGATGCTGGTCAGCTTGATGATCGACGTGGCGAGGACGTGGAGTGCCGCGTACTGCAGGGAGTCGTCGGTGATCTCCTGGGCGAGCTGCTCGGCTCGGCGGGCACCGGCCGCGCCGGGATCGGCTTCGGTGACGAGCTCCTCGCTCCACAGTCTCCCGGCTGGTCACCCAGGCCGCCGAATCCGGTGATCCGGTGGCGGCCGACGTCGTCGAAGAGGCTGCGCGTCATCTGGTGGCCACAATCGCGGCCAGGGCGCTGCAGCCGGATGCGCCGCACGAGCTCTTCCGACACCCGCGAAGCCGGGAGGCACCCCTTCCCCCGGACAACCGGGAACGCCGCCTCTCCCCCCTCCACCCCGTCTTCCTGACCTGGCCGACAGGGAAAGGGATGACTGAAAACGGTGTGGGCAGGCTCAGCCCGCGCTCTTGAAAGCCACCGTCCTGAAGAGCTTGAACTGTTTGTCCGCCCCACCCTTCAGGTGGAACCAGGGCCAGTCGGTGGCTCGATCGCCGATGCGGCGGAACCGCTCGGCCGCGGCGGCATAGTCGTCGGCCAGGCAGAAGGTGAAAGCCAGGACGTTCTCTACGGTGTCCCAGCCCGGGTCCCGATGCCCGGGGTAGGCGTCGACCCGCTGCGCGGTGGCACGGAGCTCGGCGCGGGTCTCGTCGTTGTCCAGCGCCTCCCGCCCGTGCTCGATCCAGGTCTCGAGGTAAGCGACCGTGATCAGGTGCGGCAGGGGCGCGGCGCGGGCGAACTCCCACATCTCCTCGTCGCTGCCGAACCACTTGCCGCACAGGTACTGCAACATCTGCTCGTGCGCAGTGCGATGGGCGGGATGGCGCTTGACCACGTTCCCGAAGCGGCGCTCGGCCTCCTCCCGATTCACCCGCCGCCCGCGGGCGGAGGTGACCAGCGCGGCCCAGGCCTCGGTGTCGTCGGGGTCGCGCTCGACCACCTCGTCCAGGCAGTCCTCGGCGGTCTTGAGCCGCCGGTGGAACTCCTTGAACTGCTCGTGCGAGGTCTCCGACGCCCGGCCGCCGCCGCGGGCCTCCCACGCCCAGGAGACGCCGTGCACGCCCTTGACCAGCAGGGGCAGGGTGGAGCCCGGCTCGGCGGCGATCCACTCGTCGATCCAGTCCTGCAGATTGTCGATCTCCGAGCAGATGTCGAGGTAGAAGTCCCGGTCGTCCGGGTGGCGCACGCCTGACAACATTCCGGCGGCGGTAGGCCAGTCGCGGCGGGTCAGCGCGGCGCGCAACTGCCTGGCCAGCAGGTCGCCGTGGTCGGGGTCGACGATGGACCGCTTCCGCCAGAACGCCATGTGATCACCCTTGTTTGATCTTTCGGCTACACAAGCTAGCGAACAACCTGTACTTTGTCGCGAAATTTCATCTGATAGGACCCCCTGACATGCGCGCCTTCGTCTCCCTCGCCCTGCTCGCGGGCTTCTTCCTGGTCGCCTTGGCCCAGCTGGGCGGCGCGGTCGCCCTCGCCTACTGGCTGTCCACGGTCGTCTCCGGCCTTGTCGCGGTGAAGCTCACCTGGCCGATCCTGGCAGCCGTGGTCGGCAGCGCCGGCGTCGGGATCTGGCGTGCCGTACGCAGCAAGCCGACGCCACCGCCCGGCCTGCTGGTCACCCCGGAGCAGGCACCCGCGCTCTGGCAGTCCGTCCACGAGCTGGCCGCCGCGGTCGGCACCCGGCCGCCGGACGACATCCGTCTGATCCCCGAGGTCAACGCGGCGGTGAGCGAGGACGCCAAGCTCCTCGGCCTGATCACCGGCCCGCGGCACCTGTACATAGGCCTGCCCCTGCTGCACACGCTGACCGTCGCCCAGCTCCGCGCGGTCCTGGCGCACGAGCTCGGCCACTACTCGCACAGCCACACCCGCCTCGGCGCGGTGGCCTACCGCGGGCGGCTGGCCATCGCCGGCACCCTCGACCGCATCGGCCCCTACAACGTCTCCGGCTGGATCTTCAAGCTCTACGCCCGGCTCTACGTGCTCGCCGACAACGCGGTTTCGCGCCGCCAGGAGTTCGAGGCGGACCAGGCGGCGGTACGGCTGGCCGGACGCGAGGCCGCGGCCGGCGCGCTCCGCGAGATCCCCGTGCTCGACCAGGCCTGGGACTTCTTCCTCGACCGTTACCTGAGCATCGGCTGGGACGCCGGATACGCGCCGGACGACCTGTTCGCCGGCTTCGCCGCCTTCGTCCAGGCCCGCCAGGGCGAGCTGGACGAGCTGCGCGCCGAGCCGCCGGACGACTACGGCTCTCGCTGGGACACCCACCCGCCGATCGCCACCCGGGTCGCCACCATCCAGGCCTCCCCCGACGCGCCGGCCCACCCGGACACCCGGCCCTCCGGCGTGCTCCTGCCCGACCTGGCCGCCGCCGGGCAGCAGCTGCAGGCGGGGATGCTCGACCTGGACGGCCGGCAGATGCTGCCCTGGCCGCAGTTCACCGCCGCCGCGCTCCGCGACGACCTGCAGCGCGACAGCGACGTCGTCTTCCGCACGCTCAAGCGCTCCACCGGCGCGGCCAGCCTGCCCGAGGTCCTCGACCAGATCGAGGCGGGCTGCCTGATCGATCTGGCCCAGCCGTTCTTCCCCACCGCCACCCGCCGCGAGGTCGGCCCGATGTTCGCCGGGCCGCTGGCGACCTTGCTCCTGCTCGCCGCGGTCAACTGCGGCAAGGCGGGCTGGAGCCACTCCTGGTCAGGCCCCGCCGAGCTGGTGCCTGACCTGGGCCTGGAGCAGCTCGCCGAGCTGGCAGTCTCGCAGGGCGGCCTGCCCGCCGCCCGCGCCCGCCTGGCCGAGCTGGGCATCGACCCGCGCGCCGCCGCCCTGGCCGAGGAGACCCCGACCGCCCGCGGCTCGTCGGTGCTCGCCGGGCTGGCCAACATCAAGGTCAACGGCACCGAGTTCGACGTGATCGCGCTGAGCGAGGGCGTCGTGCTGGTGCCCGAGCCCGGCTCGACCGAGAAGGGCACCCGCCGCCTCACCGAGCTCGTGCGGTCCGTCCCGGCCGACGAGCTGGCGCGGATGTACCGCTTCATCCCCTACGAGGACATGGCGAGCACGCAGGTCACCCGCGAGGTGCCGCTCAAGGCGACCATCGGGCTCCACAGCGGCGAGACGCTGCAGCTGAAGGAGAAGATGGCCAGCGAGTTCCTCACCAAGACCTGCCGCGAGGACTTCGCACACATCCTGCGGCAGGTCGGCTAGGCGACGATCGCGGTCTGGGCGTGGCCGGGCAACTCGATCTCCGGCACGATCATGACGAAGCGTTCGGTGGCGTGGGCGACGATCTCGCGGATGTCGTCGTGGGTGTAGGTGCTCGCCGCTGACCTCCGTCAGACACGGATATTTCAGGATGTGCAGCCGCCAGCCCTGGTCGTCGGTCAAATGGTCGTCGGTCAGATGCAGGTGGAGCGTGTTCGTCCGGTGCAGCGCCAGCAGGTCGATGAGCTTGAGCACGAACTCCTTGGGCATGTAATGGCGCGCCACGTCGCGCCTCGCCAGGGTGCAGGCGGCGTGGGATCCGGACAACGTGCTCGGCCGCTCGCCGTCGTCCTGCCCACCGACTTCCTCGGTCGAAGAGCTGGCCTGGCGCTCCTCGCGCAGCCGTCAGCAGCGCAGCGTCACCGGGCCGCTGCCGTCGCGGGCGGCGGTGGCCCGCTGCACCTGGCCGCCGGACAGCCGCACAGCGTCGTCTTGCCCGATCCGGCGGCTCCGGTGGTCACCATGAACGAGCGCCGCCGGGGGCGTCGAGAGGACCTGAGAGCTGGGCGGCCAGTTCGTGGGCCGGCCGGGCAGGCTCCACGTCCGCCTCCCGTCAGAGCCGGGCTCGTCGTCGGGCAAGTGACGTTGTCCTGTCTCTGGTAAGTCCGAGCGGGGCAAGCCGGCTGCGTGAGGCTCGGGCATCCTGATCTGCGGCGTGTGCCGTTAGCCTCGGTCGCATGGTGTTCGACTCCGTTCATTTCGATCTCCAGCCCTATGCCGGTTTCGACATGAATCGATATGTTCGGCGGACGCACTGCAGCTGGGAGGACCTCGGCTGGCAGTCGTTGCTCGCGCAACGGTTCGACCACGTCCCGCTGGTCGAGGACATGGAGTTGCCGGCCGCGGCGGACTTGCACCTGATACTGCCCGTAGCAGGCCGGGCCGTGATGGAGACGCGGATCGGTGGTCGATGGAGCCGCCACACCTGGGTACCGGGGCAGCTCGAACTGGTCGTTCCGGACCGGCCCGCCCTCCGCCGCTATCGCGCGGACGGCCCGTTGCGCAGCGTGCAGGTCCATATCCCGCGCAGCACCGTCGAACGGGCCGCGGAGCAGCTGGGTGGCCGCGCGGTGGACTACACGAGCATGGCGGCGTCCGTGGCCGCCGGCGATGCGCTGATCGAGGAGGCTGTCCGCGCCGTCGGCTCCGCGGACGAGACCGGCGACCTGTACGCCGAGTCCGCGGCCGCCTTCCTGGCCGTGCACCTGCTCACCCGCCATTTCCGGCTACCTGGTCAACGGGCGCCGGTGCGGGAGGACGCACGCGTCCGCGCGGCGATCGCCCTCATGCGTGACCGACTGGCCGAACCGCTCACCCTGGCCGACATCGCGGACGAGGTGCATCTCAGCGTCTATCACCTTGTTCGCGTGTTCAACCGAGCAACAGGAGAAACGCCCCACCGGTTCCTCACCCGATTACGGATCGAGAAGGCGCAACGCCTGCTGCGGGATACCGACCTCGCGGTCGCCCACATCGCGCCGCTCTGCGGTTTCGCCAGTCCCGGTGCTCTGTCGACGGCCTTCCTGCGGCACACGGGCGCTCGTCCCTCGGCATATCGCAATTCCTGACCGCTCTCCCGGCAATCTCAGGCATGGACCCGGGGGTGGCCCGTTTCTAGGGTTTCGTCCATGTCTGGAAACACGGCGACAACGCCTGAGATCGAGCCCTACCCCATGCACATTCCTGACCGCGACCTGGCGGACCTGCGGGCTCGTCTCGACGGGGTTCGGCTTCCCGAGCCGGAAACGGTGCCGGACGCCACACAGGGTATCGAGTTGGATCAGCTGAGGATGCTGCTGGACACCTGGCGACAGCACGACTGGCGGGCCAGGGAAGAGCAGTGGAACACAGTTCCGCATTACCGCGTGCGCCTCGACGGCCTGCGTATCGCGTTCTGGCACGTGCGCTCGCCCGAGCCCACAGCGCTCCCCTTGTTGTTGACCCACGGCTGGCCGGGCTCCGTCCTTGAATTCGAGAACGTCCTCGGGCCGCTCAGTGATCCGGTCGCCCATGGCGGTTCCGCGAGTGACGCCTTCCACGTCGTCGTCCCGGCCCTGCCAGGGTTCGGCTTCAGTGATCGTCCGCGCGAGCGCGGCTGGCACCCCGCCCGTACGGCACGGGCGTGGGCGGAGCTGATGACCGTGCTCGGCTACGAGCGGTTCGGCGCGCACGGCGGAGACTGGGGCGCGTTCGTCAGCACCGAACTGGCGCGCCTGGTGCCCGAGCGCGTCACCGGCCTGCACCTGACGATGCCGATCGCCTCTCCCCTGCCGGACGACCGGATCTCACCGGACCCGGCGGAACAACGCATGCTGGAGCGGCGTGACATGCATCTCGCGGACGGCTACGGCTTCGGGATGATCATGGGTACGCGCCCGCAGACGCTCGGTTACTCCCTGCTCGACTCGCCTGCCGGCCTGGCGGCGTGGCTCGGCGAGAAGTTCGCCGCCTACTCCGACACCCGAGCGGAGGCCGGTGGCGGGGTGAGCGTGTCGCAACAAGTGGACAACATCGCCCTGTACTGGCTGACCGGGACCGGTGCCTCCAGTGCTCGCTGGTACTGGGAGGCCATGCGGTGGGTACCGCGCAGCGCCGAAGAAGAGAACGCACAACCGGTGACGGTGCCCACCGCCTGTTCGCTGTTCCCGGCCGAGCCGTGGCCGACCGCCCGGCGCTGGGCCGAGCGCCGCTACCACGACCTCCGGTCATGGCACGAGCTGGACCGCGGCGGCCACTTCCCCGGTCTGGAACAGCCAGATCTGCTGGTCTCCGAAATCAGGGCCGCATTCCATCATGTACGTCACCATCCCGGCGATCTCTCACGATGAGGTTTCTCACCCCTCCCATCCATCGGCAGTCGGATCCGCCTCCGCCGGTGACCAGCCGCGCGACCCCACCGGTCAGCCGTTACGGCCCTCCACTCGGGTCCGTGCGGGGAAGAGTAACCGTGCGTGACAGAGGTTACGTTGGGCGGTGCCACAGGGCGGCGGGGGTCGATTGCGGCTTCTGCACGGTCACTACCGAGCGCGAACACTGAAATCTCTGGCTGAGTTCACCGCTGGCTCCCGCCGTGAGACGGCCGATGTGGGTCAGCGTGTATGTGCGTACGCATCCCTTGCGGGTCGAACAGGATAAGAAGCTCGACAACGCCGCCGTCGGCGCTGCCCAGCCAGTGCGGCAAGGAAGTGTCGAACTCGGCTGCCTCACCGGTCGGCAGCGTCAGGTCGCGCTCGCCGAGGATGAGCCGCAAGCGTCCGTTGAGCACGTACAGCCATTCGAAGCCGTCGTGGGTCTGCGGGGTCGGTACGAGCGGTTCCGGTTGCGCGGGGATGATCATTTTGAACGCGTGTATTCCGCCCGGCCGCCGGGACAGCGGCACGAAGGTCATCCCGAACCTACGGATCGGCGTGAGGTGGATCCGGGGGTCGCCGGTGCGCGGGGCGCCTACGAGGTCGTCCAGCGAAACGTTGTAAGTACGGGCCAGCGGCAGCAGCAACTCCAGGGTCGCCCGGCGCTGCCCGCTCTCCAGCCGGGACAGGGTGCTCTCCGACACGCCGGTTGTCGTCGCGAGGTCGGCGAGGGTGATGCCGCGGTGACGACGCAGCGCACGAAGTCGCGGCCCCACCGCGTCGAGCACCTCGTCCATTTCGTGGTCCACGAGGCCATCTTGCCAGAACCGCAAGGTTTCGTGCCAGATCGGTGCGCCCCCGTCGAGACTGAGCGGACACCGACGGAAGGAGTCTTGATGAACGCCAGCGATGCGGTCATGTTCTGGGACGGCGTGTACGCGGCGCGACCGGCGGCCACCGATCCGCGGCCGAATGTTCGTCTCACCGAGACGGTCACGGGCCTGCCGCCCGGCGACGCGCTGGACCTCGGATGCGGCGCCGGCGGTGACGCGCTGTGGCTCGCCGGACAGGGGTGGCACGTCACCGCCGCCGACATTTCGGCCATGGCGGTCGAGCGGCTCGCGGCAATCGCCTGCGCACACAGCCTGGACGATCGCGTCACCGCCGTGCGGCACGACCTACGCAGGTCTTTCCCGCACGGCGAGTTCGACCTGATCTGCGCCCATTACCTGCACACCCCCTTCGACCTGGACAGGGCGGCCGTCCTGCGCTCGGCCGCGCACGCGTTGCGCCCGGATGGGCGGCTGCTGATCGTCGACCACGGCTCGACCGCGCCGTGGTCGTGGAGCCAGGATCCCGACGTCCGGTACCCGAGCCCGAGGGAGGTCGCGGCCGGTATCGATCTGGACGCGGCGACGTGGACGGTCGAGCGAGCCGACGCACCCCGCAGGATCGCGACCGGGCCGGGCGGGCGCACCGCCGAGGTCACCGACCACGTGCTGCTCATCCGCCGCAGCGCCTGACACGGCGAACAGCGCCGCCGAAGAGAGGAAACCACTATGCCGAACACCGTGCGCCGCCGCCGCGACACTCCGCCGCCCCGGACCGGAAGCAGCGAGGCTGAGGTCCTGCGCGGATTCCTCGACTACCTGCGGGCCTCGGTCGCGGCGAAGGTCGACAGTGCACCCGAACCGGAGGTGCGAACGGCCGCGGTGCCATCAGGCACGAACCTGCTCGGCCTGCTCAACCACCTGACTTTCGTCGAACGCTCGATGTTCCTCGGGGAGGACGTCACCGACTGGCAGGCGACGTTCCAGGCCGCACCGGCGGACAGCGTGGCCGATGTCGTCGCCCGCTACCGCGAGACGGTCGAGCGCGCGAACGAGGTTCTCGACGGGTGCACCGATCTCGGCGCACCGCTCCCTCGACCGCGGCCGAACCGCCCCGCTCCCAGCATCCGCTGGGCACTCACCCACATGATCGAGGAGACCGGCCGCCACGCGGGCCACGCGGACATCCTCCGCGAACTGATCGACGGCGCGACCGGACGCTGACCCCGCCACCTTCTCCAGGACAGGAACACATGATGACCACACAGCGGCCGTTGTCGCGCCGCTTCCTCCGATCCGCGCGCACGGTGGCGACCATCACGCTCAGCCTCGTGCTCGCGATCGGCACCGCAGCCTGTTCCACGCCGACCGCGACCGGCGTTGCCCCCTACGCCGTCGCCACCCAGGACGACCCGGAGTTCGAGAACACCTTCCGACACGAGTTCGCCGATGTCGACGGCGTCCGCATGCACTACGTCACTGGCGGCAGCGGCACACCGGTGGTGCTGATCCACGGCTGGCCCCAGACGTGGTACGGCTGGTGGCCGATCATGCCGGCACTCGCCGAACACCACACCGTCTACGCTGTCGACCTTCCGGGACTGGGCGACAGCAACGGCTCACCGACCGGCTACGACAAGGCCACCCTGGCGCGGTACGTGCACACGTTGATCGCCGACCGGCTCAAGATCCGGGACGCCGCCGTCGTCGGCCACGATTTCGGCGCCGCCGTAGCATTCCAGTACGCCAGCCAGTTCCCCGACGAGACCGCCCGCCTCGGCTACTTCGACCTGCCGCTACCCGGGCCCGCTGTCGATGCGGCCACGTACCGCTCACTGAGCTGGCACATCGCCTTCCACTCCCAGCGACGGGTCCCCGAGGCGGTCGTAGGCGACGACGTCCGCGAGTACCTGGCGCTGTTCTACCCCCAGGTCTCGTTCGGCGGAACGGCGTTCGGTGGCACCTCGGATCGGTCCCCGTTCACCGACACCGAGATCAACGAGTACGCACGGAGCTACAGCCGGCCAGAGGTCCTGTCGGGCGGCTTCGAGCTCTACCGCACCCTCGACAAGGACGTCCGCGACACCGCGGCAGCGGCACCGGTACGTGTACCGACCCTGCTCATGACCGCCCAGGGGCAGCTCGACGCGATCCGAGCCACAGTGGCCCCGCGCATGACCAAGATCGTGCGCGCGGTGGACGTGCCGCACGCAGGGCACTGGCTCGTGGAGGAGAACCCTCGGTTCGTCACTGCGGAGCTAGTGCGTTTCCTCTCGGCACCGATCAGCTGAGCTTCGCTGTGAGTTCCGCGCTGAGTGGCCGGGATTCTTCGGAGCCGTCTGGCCGGGCGCGTGATCTCCGGGGTGTCAACGTCTCCTTCGACCATCCAGAAGCGCGCGACAAGATCGGGATAACGTGACCCCTTGGAGGAACTCGACAATGCCGATGGATCCAGGCACCACCTCCAACCATCGCGCCGGCGTGGAAACGATCTGCGGGAGGAGGGACGCGTGACAATGGCACGAGTGCTGGTGGTGGGTCTCGATCCCGCCAAGCTCCAGGGCTGGGACCCGGAGCCGGTTCAGGCAGCGATCGCACGCGGTCAGGCCCGCTTCGACGATCATGGTGTCGAGGCCGACTGGTGCCTGGTGGCATTGGGCGAGAATCCCGAAGAAGCGATAGTGGAGGCGCTGACTCGCGAAGACTACGGCTGCGTCGTGATCGGGGGTGGCATCCGCACGCACGAGCCGTTGCTCGAGTTCTTCGAGAAGGTGGTCAACCTGGTCCGGCAGCACGCGCCCGGCGCAGCCATCGCCTTCAACAGCAGCCCCGACGACTGCGCCGACGCAGCTTTGCGGTGGCTGCGCTAGCCCGGCAGGGCAGGCGTCTTGGCGGGCGAGGCCCTCGCCGGGAGTCCCTGTCGCACCCGCGGCGGAAAGACCGCCGATGGGCGCTTGCCGTACGGGCCTTCTACGCCGGCCCCGCCGAGGAAGCTGAGCGCTGCCTGGCGCCGCTGGTGGAGGCCGCCGGTCCGGCGCTCGTGGACGGGTTCGCGCCGATGAGCTTCGCGCGGGCGGCCACCGTCTTCGGCGGTCCTCCGCCCCCGCCGATGGCGGTGCGTCAGCACCTCGACCTGCTGCCGGAGGTGTCCGACGAGGCGATCGAGGTGATCGTGAAGAGCGCGCAGGAGCCGGTGAGCGCGATCGAGGTGCGCCACTGGGGCGGGGCGATGGCGCGACCCGCCCCGGGCGCGGGGCCCGTCGGCCACCGTGACGTGCCGTTCTCGGTGATCACCACGGCGCTGCTGGGCGACCCCGGCGCGGCGGCCGGGGTGGACGCGCGGATGCGGGAGGTGGCCGGGTGGATGCGGCCGTACGCCACGGGCGGCTCGTTCCTGAACTTCCTCACCGACCCGGCCAGGACCGCAGCCGCCTACACCCCCGCCGACCACGCGCGCCTTGCCAGGGTGAAGGCGGCGTGGGACCCGGACAACGTGCTCGGCCGCTCGCACAACATCGCGCCGTGCCCCTGACCCTGGCTACAGGGCGCTGCCCTTCTTCCACTCCTTGAACGGCAGCTGCCAGAAGCCCCAGCCGTTGTTCCACTCCAGGTCGCGGTTGGTGCCCTTGATGTCGACGACGTCGCCGCGCTGCATGTGGTCGAAGTACCACTTGGCCTGGTCGGGGCGGGAGTTGATGCAGCCGTGGCTGACGTTCTGCCGGCCCTGGGCCCAGACGTTGTCCTTGGCGTGGACGTACTCGCCGGAGTTGGAGATCCGCACCACGTGATTGATCATCACGTCGTAATAGCCCGGGTCGCCCTTCTTGCGGCCCGGGGAGATCATCCGGACCGGGTTGGCCTTCTCCATGGTCAGGTGGACGCCGGAGGTGGTGGTGTACTCCCTGGTGGTGGCCATGCCGGCGCTGATCCGCATGGTCTGCACCTTCTTGCCGTCGCGGTAGACGTACATCATGTGCGTCTTGGTGTTGATCTTGCTGACCTGCTTGGCGCCGATCTTGATCGAGGTGGTGTAGTCCTTCACCCCGTACATGTCCTTGCCGCCCTGCACGCCGCTCAGGCGCGCGGTCAGCTTCACCGTCTGGTGCGCGGGCCAGAAGGTGGCGGTGCGGTAGATGACGGTCTTGTCGTTGATCCACCGCCATGCGCCCTCGACGGGCTTTTCGGCCTCGACCTCCAGCGCCCCCTCCACGGTCGCCTTGTCGGAGACCGGGTTGTTGAAGGTCAGGATGATCGGCGCCCCCACGCCGACCTTCTCGCCCTTCTGGTTCGGCGTCACGTCGGCGACGGCAAGCTCGACCTCGGGCTTGAGGGTCTTGAAGCTGGCCGCCGCGGTGGTCGTCCCCGCCTTGGCCGACACGCTGTAGCTGCTGGTGGGCCGCAGCGGCTCCTTGGAGACCCACTTGGTCTTGTCGGCGTTGAAGGAGCCCTCGAGCTGCTTGCCGCCGCCCTGGACGACCACCTCGTCGAGCGCGCCGCCCGAGGCTGTCACCACGACCTTCTTGTCCGGCTTCACCTTGGCGCTGCCCTCGGCCGGACTGATCTTGATCTGCGGCGCCGGCGTGGCAGACGTCGTGGCGGTCTCACCCGCCGCCCCGCTCGTCCCCCCGGTGGTGGCCGAGCCGCCGGAGCACGAAGCGGTCATGGCCACGGCCACCATGACCGCGACCCCGGCAACGGGCTTCCGCCAAGCTGGCGCAATGCTCAACACAGTCCTCTCCCCCATACCAGCAATCCGCACCCAAAAACCTCAAGGGCTATACGTATTGGATGCTGAATCATATGGGAGAGTTCGCACAATTTTGGACGCATAGGGTGGTCAACCGCTTGACAAGCGGTGAGTCAGGCCCGTATGCCTCCTTCCTGCTCCTCTGGTCCTGACGGCCTGCGCCAGCGCCCGCCGCGAGCCGACGATGACCACCAGCCGCTTCGCCCTGGTGATGGCGGTGTAGAGCAGGTTGCGCTGCAGCATCATCCACGCGCTGGTGGCCAGCGGGATCACCACGGCCGGATACTCGCTGCCCTGCGAACGGTGGATCGAGACGGCGTAGGCGTGGGCGAGCTCGTCGAGTTCATCGAAGGCGTACTCGACGCTCTCCTCCTCATCGGTCAGGACCGTCAGCTTCTGCTCGTCCGGCCTGATGTCGGTGACCACGCCGACCGTGCCGTTGAACACCCCTGCCGCGCCCTTGTCGTAGTTGTTGCGCAACTGGGTCACCTTGTCGCCGATCCTGAAGACCCGCCCGCCGTACCGGCGCTCGGGCAGGCCCTCGCGGGCGGGGGTCAGCGCCTCCTGCAGGGCGGCGTTGAGCGCGCCCGCACCCGCCGCGCCGCGGTGCATGGGCGCGAGCACCTGCACGTCGCGGCGGGGATTGAGGCCGAACTTGCGGGCGATACGGCGGGCGACGACGTCGACGGTCAGCTCGGCGATCTCCTCCGGCTCCTCGCAGGGAAACAGGAAGAAGTCCTTCATGCCCTCCAGGACGGGATGACGACCGGTGTTGACGCGGTGGGCGTTGACGACGACGCCCGACTCCTGGGCCTGGCGGAAGATCTGCGTCAGCCGTACCCGGGGGATGTCGTCGGCGGCCAGCAGGTCCTTCAGCACCTCACCCGCGCCGACCGACGGCAGCTGGTCGACGTCGCCGACCAGCAGCAGGTGCGCGCCGGGCGCGACGGCCTTGACGAGCTTGTTGGCCAGCAACAGGTCGAGCATGGAGGCCTCGTCGACCACGACCAGGTCGGCCTCCAGCGGGTTGTCACGGTCGAAGGTGGCCTCGCCGCCGGGCCGCAGCTGCAGCAGCCGGTGGACGGTGGTGGCCTCGTGCCCGGTCAGCTCGGACAGGCGCTTGGCGGCCCGGCCCGTCGGCGCGGCCAGGATGACCTTGGCCCGCTTGGCGCGGGCCAGCTGCACGATCGACCGGACGGTGAAGGACTTGCCGCATCCGGGGCCGCCGGTCAGCACCGCGACCTTCTCGGTCAGGGCCAGGCGGACGGCCTGGCGCTGCTCGGCGGCCAGCTCCGCGCCGCTCTGCCGGCGCAGCCACTCTTCGGCCCGTTCCCAGTCGACGTCGGCGAAGGCCTTCAGCCTGTCGCGGCCCGTGCGCAGCAGGCCGAGCAGGGTGCCGGCCAGCGAAAGCTCGGCCCGGTGGAAGGGCACCAGGTAGATCGCCGGGACGACGTTCTCTCCCGCGGGGATGTCCTCCCTGACCACGCCCTCCTCGGCGACCAGCTCGTCCAGGCAGGTCTTGACCAGCTCGGACGGCACCTCGAGGATCTTGACCGCGTCGGCGACGAGGTTGGGCGCGGGCAGGTAGCAGTGACCGTCGTCGGCGGCCTGCGACAGCGTGTAGCGCAGGCCCGCCTTGACCCGCTCGGGGCTGTCGTGCGGGATCCCGACGGCCTGGGCGATGGTGTCGGCGGTCTTGAAGCCGATGCCCCACACGTCGTCGGCCAGCTTGTACGGCTGGCTCCTGACGACGGAGACGGACGCCTCGCCGTACTGCTTGAAGATCCGCACGGCGATCGAGGTCGAGACACCGACACCCTGCAGGAAGATCATGACTTCTTTGATGATCTTCTGTTCTTCCCAGGCGATCGCGATCAGCTTGGTGCGCTTGGGCCCCAGCCCGGCCACCTCGACCAGGCGTTCGGGCGCGGTCTCGATGATGTCGAGGGTGTCGGTGCCGAAGTGGTCGACGATCCGCTCGGCCATTTTGGGGCCGATGCCCTTGATCAGGCCGGAGCCCAGATAGCGCTGGATGCCCTGGATGGTGGCGGGCAGCACGGTGGCATACGACCAGACCTCGAACTGCCTGCCGTAGCGGGGATGGGAGGTCCACCTGCCGGTCAGCCGCAGTGACTCGCCGACCTGCGCGCCCAGCAGCGGCCCCACCACGGTCAGCAGCTCGGATCCCGAACGCTCGGTGGCCACGCGGGCGATGGTGTAGCCCGTCTCCTCGTTGGCGTAGGTGATCCGTTCAAGGACAGCCTCAAGACTCGACCCAGGGGAACCGCCCGGACCAGCGTTCACGGAAAACCTCTCTCCCGACTGTCACCGGTCAGGGTAGAGCAGCTTGGAGCCCGCGACCTCAGCTGGAAGCAGCAGTGGAACGGAGATCGGAAGATCATCCGACGTTCCGTGTCAGGGAATGGTAGAAACTTCCTAACTTGTGAGGCTTGCGGGGGTGGTGTGGAATGAGTGAGGAGTTCCGACTGGCCATAGAGGACATGGCCAAGGAGTACAACCGTCAGGCGGAACAGCTCAAGCAGGCCTATGCGAAGCTGCGCGAGACGACCGCGGTCGGGAAGTCCGACGACGGCATGGTGACGGTGACGGTCGGCCCGCGAGGGCAGGTCCAGAACATCGAGTTCAACCCGCGCGTCTACGGGAAGCTGTCGCCCTCCGAGCTGGCGTACTCGATCCTCGAGCAGATCTCGGCGGCCTCGGGCGAGGTGGCCGAGCGCACCAAGGAGCTCATGTCGCCGTTCGTGCCCGAAGGCCTGCCATACGAGGAGTTCTTCGGCGACGACGTCTCACTCGACTCGCTGCTGCCCCAGCCGATCGACCTCGAGGACCGCGAATGACCCCCCAGCACGGGGGCTATTCCGTGCGGACATCGGGACTCCGCACGCGTGCGAGCTACGCCGAAGGGGACGCGGACACCCTGTGGTGGGAGAAGCGCCTGCTGCTGGAAGTGTTCATGACCGAAGGCAACCCGCTGGGCGATGACCAGTATGGCGCCGAGCTGGAAAAGAAGCTGCCCAAGCTCCAGGGCGAGATCATGGACGCCTTCACCGCGTGCATCAACGAGGCCGAAGGCATCCGCGACGGGCTCCACGGCAATGCCCGGACATACGATTCCGCCGAACCCGGATACGGCGACGGCCAGGGCTGGAGCGGGGAGTCCGGCTCGGTGCCGCCGCCGCCGACTTTGGGGCAGCCGGATCAGTCGCCGTCCGGCTCGTACCCGGCTGAGCAGTATCCGTCGGAGTTCTACCCGCCGATGCCGTAGTGGATGAGTTGACATGGGATTTGATGGGTTTCTCGTTCCTGACTGGGCCAAGCCATATGTGGGCTGGGTGGTGGGGATGGATTGGCCGGAGGGTGATGAGTCGGGGTGTTTCCGGCTGGCTGATGCGTGTGCGGCCTCTGCCAAGAATGTGATGGCCGCGGAGGGGATGGGGTACGCGGCTCGTGAGGGTGAGGACTGGGACGGCGAGGCGCTGCAGGAGTTCGTCGAGTTCGTTCGTCAGGTGTGGGGTGACAAGCGGGTCGAGCTGGTTGAGCGGTTGGTGGCGGCGGCGCTGGAGTTCAACCGGGTGGGGGTGCAGGTCGAGTACACCAAGCGGATGATCGAGGTGTCGGTCTGGTTTCTGATTTTTCAGATCGGCTGGTTGCTGGCGGCGGCGATGGGGCCGTGGGGTGGGGTGTCGCTGGCGATGATCGGGCCGCGGTTGCAGTTGACGCGGTTGGCGATCGGGCAGTTGGGCAAGCGGTTGATGATCAATGTGGGGTTGTTCGGTGTGCTGCTGGGCGGTATGGATGCGGCGGTGCAGGCGACGCAGTCGCGGCGGGATGGCGTTGATTGGGATCAGGTGTGGGCGTCGGCGGGTTCGGGCGCGTTGACGGGTGCGTTTTTGACGTTGTTCACGGGGTTGGCTCCGACGCGGTCGATGTGGGGGTTGATGACGCGGTCGGGTTTGGCGGGGGGTGCCACGGCGGCGACGGTGGAGGTGATGAGTGGCCGGCCGCTGGATGAGAAGATGCTGCGGACCATTCTGATGAACATGACGGCGGGTTTCGTGGGCGGCGCGGACGCGCACTGGGCCAGCTGGAACCCCTCGACCGGTTCGATAGCGGGCACGGGGCCTTCGGGGAAGACGGGCGGGGACCTTTCCCCGACCTCGCACGACGGTCCCCACCCACCCTCCAGCGGATCGTGGAAGAACAGCCTGCCGCCGTCGTGGCTGACGAATTCGACGTCCGGCGCCGTGGGCGGGCCGCACCCGACGATGGGCACCCAGGCCTCCGGTGTAGCGCAGCACGGCACGCCGGGGAGCTACGGCATCCACTACACCTACGCCGAAACCCCGGCGCACGGCACATTGGACCTCAGCACCAGCTTGTCGCAGGCCACACACATCACGAAGGGACCGGCCGACAGCACGTTAGGGCCCACCCCTCATCACGTGGACATCGACTCTGCGACGAGCGCCTCCAAGCCTGACCCGGGGAAGCCGGGACCGGTCTTCCACGCGTTGGCGCAGTCGGACACCGCTACCGGGCCGAAGCCCAAGCCGAGCATCGATTCGCTGATCAACGGTTCGGGCCCGCCGCACGCGCCTGCGCCTGCGCTGAAGGGCGCCGGCACGGCGGGCCCCGCCGGCGGGGCATCTCACCCGCCGGCGCATGCCGGCGGCTCCGGCACCGCATCACCGGCCGGCGGGCACCACACGGCCCCGTCAGCGGGCCCATCGGCGGCTCCTCATCTGGCTTCCTCGACCGGAGCCGCCCACGCAGGGGGCGCGACTCCTTCACCGGCCGCTCACCCGTCGACCACATCGCCGGGCGCCCACCCTCTTCCCGTCTCGCCAGTGGCCGGCGGGCATTCCGGCGCGGCCGGCCCGTCGGCGGTCCACCACGCCGACAGCGGCGGGTCTTCGGTCACCGGGCATGCCGACAACACCTCCACCTCGGCGGCCTGGCACGCCGATGCCGGCGGGCCGGGCGGCGGTGTCAAGGACGCCTCCCCCAGCCCGTTCAAGATCCTCGCCGACCCCGGCAGGTCCGGTGACGGCTACGCCGGCCCCGGCCTATGGGGCAAGTACGGCGCCGCCGGCGTGCTGATCAGGAACACCGACGCCAGGGGTGTGGAGCGCTACCTGGTGGTGCAACGCGGCCCGGGCGTCAGCTCGAACGTGGGCAAATGGCAGCTGCCCGGCGGGGCGTTGGACAGCAAGGAGACACCCGCGCAGGGCGCGGCCCGGGAGATCAGCGAGGAGCTGGGCGTCAACCAGGCCTACCTCGACACGCTCAAACTGACCGGAACCCATGTGGTGGAGGCCGCCAACGGCTGGAAGTACACCAACATCGCCGCCGAAGGTGACATGTTCACCCCCAGGGTCGACATGACCGAGACCGGCGACGCCAGATGGGTGACGCTGTTCGAACTGGGTGACATGGCCGCCCAGGGCAAGCTGCACCCCGCTATGGTCAAGTCTCTGAACGATGTGCTGTCGCTGTTCCACGACGCCAAACACGGCGATGACCCGGCAGCCGGGCCCGCGGTGCTGTCATCGACCGACCCCTCCCCCCATGCCGCTCACACCGGCGCCCACACCGGCGCGGACGCAGGCCCGGCCGCCGCACACCCATCTGCCGCCGCCTTCGGCGACGGCCCACCCACCATCGCCCGCATGGACGGCTACACCCAGACCGGCGGTCAGGGCGGCAGCAACCTCGGCGGCCGCTTCGTCGACCCCGCCGGCCGGGAATGGTACGTCAAAGCCCCCCGCAGCGACGTCCACGCCAAAAACGAGGTACTGGCCAACCAGCTCTACCGCGAAGCCGGGATCCGCGTGCCAGTGGTCGAGCTCATCGACCTCAACGGCCACTTCGGCGAGCGCCACCTCGGCGTCCGCTCGGCCATCGTCGACGGCGTCCAAGACCTCCACGCCAGGCTCGATGACACCGCCTACCTCAAAGACCTCTACGCTGGCTTCGCGGTGGACGCCTGGCTGGGCAACTGGGACGTGGCCGGCCTCGCCTTCGACAACGTGCTCAGCAGCAACGGTCACCCGCTGCGCCTGGACGCCGGCGGTTCCCTGCTCTACCGCGCCCAGGGCGAGCCGAAGGGCGCCCTGTTCGGCCCCGTCGTCGGCGAGATCGACACCCTGCGCGATCCTTCCATGAACCCGCAGTCGGCACACGTGTTCAAAAACCTGACCGACGACGACATCCGCGCCGGGGTCCGCAAGATCGAAAAGATCAGCGAGCAACGCATCGACGCGCTCGTCGACCGGCACGGTTTCCCGCCCGAGGAAGCCGCCGCCCTCAAATCCACGCTCAAAGACCGCCGCAACGACCTCATCAATCGCTACGGAACGCAACCCGAGCCGCGTTACGAGGGACTGACCCCCGAGGGCAGACCGGAGATCGTCGCCACACTTCAAAAGCTTCCTTCGGGCCTTCTCTACGTCGGGCCGGGACCGCATGTGCCACTCGACGCGCCCTTCGGCGCACGCCTGGTCAGCGAGTCGTTCGGCAACGCGGTCTGGGGCGGCGTCCTCGACAACCTGTCGGAGGCCCAGGTGAACGCGCTCAAGGGTTACACTGCTTCTGATTACAGACAGATCAATAAATTCTTGCGCGACAACACCACCTTGGGCGTCGGCTCTCTTGAGAGAGCGCATACAGAAATGCGGATCGAGCTCATAAATTCGGCCACGTACGTCCGTCTGCTGCCCGAGACGATCGACGTTTACCGAGGAGTCTTCGACGATGCCTTCACCGTCCCGATCGAGGAACTTCCCGGAACCATTCAGAGAGACCCGGCGTTCATGTCGACGAATATCGGCATGGACGCCGCTTGGAAGGACATGCCCGTGCGGCTGCATCTTCGAGTGCCCGAGGGAACTCCGGCGATCTATGTCAAACCGATCAGCGGATACGGCACTGAGCGCGAGTTGCTCCTGGGTAGCGGCCGATCATGGATGGTGGAAGACGTTCGCATGAGGGGTGGTATCTGGCATGTATACGGCTGGATGCTCCCTGACCAGCCCGACAGATAAGGAAGCCAACGTTGTCACTGACCGACGAGCCCAAATTTCGTACGACGTTCGCGCCAGAAAGCTACGCGCGCACGACGGAGTCCGCCATTCGCTATGTGCCGGTGAGCATCGACAGCACGATCGTCGGCTACCTGTGGGCGGCCGTCTCCGATGACGCCGCCAAATACGTCGCGCGAGAAGACGCCGGCGACCTCGGCGCCAATGCGGGCGTGGCATGGGTACAGCGGCTGCGCCAGGCGAGGGCCAACGGCCTCGCGCCCCTACAGGCTCTGCGGCACTGGGTGGGGCAGGAAGAAGACCCCCGCGCAGGCCGTATCGACCTCGACACCGAGCAGGAACTTCCGAACCTGAAGGCGCTGGAGGACCTGGCCGCTGGATGACCTCACCGCGGCGCCTGCACCGCGCACCATGGCCTCCGCAGTGCAGGACAGCGCCGAGGCCATGGCCTTCCCGTGCCGACGTCGGCCGCGTCGCCCTGCCTTTGCGGAAGTCCTACCGAATGAGCTCGTCGAGTTCCGGGTGGTATGTCGAGGATGTCCAGCTGCGGGGGCTCAACCTGGCACGTCTATGGATGGGTGCTCCCGCATGAACCGTAGACAAGAGGAACGACGGCCGTGCATCGAGAGCCGCGAACCCTCGGTAATCTTCCCCGGTATGAGCGAAGTGGGTGAGAGCGCGGCCAAGGCGCTGCTGCGCAGGCTGGCCGTGGAGCAAGCCGAGTCCAGGGTGCCGTCGCTGACGGCGGCGATCGTGCGTGACGGCGAGCTGGCGTGGTTCGGGGCCAGGGGCCAGGTCGGCGACGGTGCGCCGACCCTCGGCACGCAGTACCGGATCGGCTCGATCACCAAGTCCATGGTCGCCGTTGTCGTGATGAGGTTGCGTGACGAGGGCCTGGTCGATCTGCTCGACCCGCTCGGCAAGCACGTCGAGGGCACCCCGTTCGACCAGGTCACGATCGCCCAGCTGCTCTCGCACACCGGCGGGCTGTCGGCCGAGCCGCCGACGCCGTGGTGGGAGCGCACGCCCGGCCTGCCGATCGACGAGCTGGTGGCGCGGCTGGGCCCCGACGAGGCCAGGCACCGCCCCGGCCGCCGCTTCCACTACTCCAACCTCGGCTTCGGGCTGCTGGGCGAGCTGGTGGCCCGCCACCGCGGCATGCCGTGGGTGGAGGCGGTCCGACGGGAGGTGCTGGAGCCGCTCGGGATGACCGACACCACCGCCAGGCCGCGGGCGCCCCACGCCACCGGCTACGCCGTGCACCCCTTCGCCGACGTGCTGCTGCCCGAGCCCGAGCACGACGCGGCGTCGATGGCGCCTGCGGGCCAGCTGTGGTCGACGCCCGCCGACCTGGCCAGGTGGGCGGCCTTCCTGGCCGGTTCCACGCAGGGCGTGCTCAGGCCCGAGACGCTGGCCGAGATGCGCGAGCCCGCCACCGTGGACGACGGCGACGCGTGGACCTCCGGCTACGGCCTCGGCCTGCAGCTGGCCAGGGCGAACGGGCGGCGCCTGGCCGGGCACACCGGATCGATGCCCGGCTTCCTGGCCACCGTCTGGACCGACCCCGCCGACCGGGTGGGCGTGCTGTTCATGGCCAACACCACCTCGGGCGTGAGCCGTACGCTGCTGACCGAGCTGCTGGCCATCCTCGACGAGCACGAGCCGCGCCTGCCCGAGCCGTGGAAGCCGGTCGCCGCAGACCCCGACCTGCTGGCGTTGACGGGCCTGTGGCACTGGGGTCCCACGCCCTACCTGCTGCGGCTGCTGCCCGAGCGAGGCCTGTCGCTGACACCGGCGCACGGGACCGGACGGGCCTCGCGGTTCGTCGCCCAGCCGGACGGCACCTGGCTGGGCCTGGACGGCTACTACGCGGGCGAGGTGCTGAGGGTGGGCGACGGGTTCCTCGACCTGAACACCTTCATCTTCACCCGCGAGCCGTACGACAAGGGAGCGCCGATCCCCGGCGGACCCGGCGAGTGGAGCGCCTGAGCGCCACCTACGTCGCCGGGCCTGCGACGCCGACCGCGTGCTCGCCCGCGTTCATCGACCGCCGCAGGCCGACGAACTGCACCGCCGCGAAGACCGCCACCACCAGCGCGCCGACCAGCATGAACACCACGCCGAGCCCGGTCAGCGGGATCAGGCCCGCGAAGGCGAGCACGAGCTGGCCGACGCACGACAGCGCGTTCCCCGCCACCACGTAGCCGCCCAGGCGGGCGGGAATGCGCGGATAGCCGGCGATGAGCCCGAGGGCGGCGGCCCCGCCCAGCATGGCCACGCCCAGCGGGACCGACCACGTCGTCGGCAGGCCGAGCGGCCCGCTCAGCGCCGGCCCGCCGGCGAGCATGGCCAGGCCGAAGACGGCGGTGCTCCAGCCGTCGATCCGCAGGATGGTACGCAACAGGGTCACAGGGGTCTCCTTCGTCAGGTGTCGAACTCGGAGAAGACGGTGCCGCACGCGGTTCATGGGCTCAATGACCTCTGAGGTCATGGCGGCGCTGACCTGAGCCTCGTCTACGCTTGCGGGAATGACCAAGGACCGGCCGTCCCGGGTGGGCGTCCTGCTGCGGGAGTGGCGGCAGCGGCGCAGGCTCAGCCAGCTCGACCTCGCCCTGCTCGCCGACAGCTCCGCGCGCCACCTGTCGTACGTCGAGACCGGCAAGGCCCGCCCGAGCAGGGAGATGGTGCTGCGCCTGGCGGAGGCGCTGGAGGTGCCGCTGCGCGAGCGCAACACGCTGCTGCTGGCCGCCGACTACGCGCCCGCCTACCGCGAGAGCTCACTCAGCGACGACTACCTGGCCTCGGTCCGTTCCGCGCTGGAGACCATGCTGGCCGCGCACGAGCCGTACCCCGCCGTCGTCGTCGACCGCCTGTGGAACGTGGTGGCGGGCAACCGCGCCATGTCCGTACTCCTGAACGGCATCCCGTCGCACCTGCTGGAGCCGTGCCCGAACGTGTTCCGGCTCACCCTGCACCCCGACGGCCTGGCCGCGCACCTGGTCAACCTGGGCGAGGTGCGCTCGCACTTCCTCGACAGGCTGCGGCGCCAGGTCACCGCCACCGGCGACGAGGAGCTGCGGCTGCTGTACGAGGAGGTGTGCGGCTATCCCGTGCCCGAGCCTCAGGATGAGGGCGAGGAGCTCGGTTCTGGCCCTTTTCAGGTGCCGCTCAGGATCCGCACGCCGCTCGGCGAGCTGTCGATGTTCAGCACGATGGCCACCTTCGGCGCGCCCGCCGACGTGACGCTGTCGGAGTTGGCGATCGAGCTGTTCTATCCGCTGGACGAGTTCACCGGCACGACCCTGCGCGCGCTGGCCTCGTGAATGCGATGGCTTAGCGGTGGATCGCCCCGCTGTTGCGGACGAGGGCGGCTGTTCAGGCTGGAATCTGCGAAGGTATGGTGAGTGCTTGTGACGACGTTTCGGATCAGCGAGGCCGCCGCCCTGCTCGGGGTGAGCGCCGACACCGTGCGCCGATGGGTGGACGCGGGACGGCTGGCGGCCGAGCGGGACGAGCACGGCCACCGCCGGGTGAAGGGCGCCGAGCTGGCCGCCTTCGCCCGCGCCCAGATCGAGGCGGAGGACGGCTCGGGCGTGTCCTCGGCGCGTAACCGCTTCCGCGGCATCGTGACCGAGGTCATCAGGGACGCGGTGATGGCCCAGGTGGAGATCGCCGCCGGGCCGTACCGGGTGGTGTCGCTGATGAGCCGCCAGGCCGCCGACGAGCTCGACCTGCAGGTGGGCGTGGTGGCGGTGGCCGTGATCAAGTCCACCAACGTCGTCGTGGAGATCCCCGACCACACTCGCACTGTGAGTCAGTAAGGAGTCCTCGGTGCTCAGGCGTCAATCCAGGTGGGCCATGGCCCTCCCCCTCGTCGTGGCCCTCGCGGGCCTGTCCGGCTGCGGTACGGCCGGCAGCGAGGGCGAGAGAACCACGACGGTCACGGTGTTCGCGGCCGCGTCGCTGACCGGCACGTTCACCGAGCTCGGCAAGGCCTTCGAGGCGGCCCACCCGGGCACGACGGTGAAGCTGAACTTCGGCTCCAGCGCCACGCTGGCCCAGCAGATCACCGCGGGCGCGCCCGCGGACGTGTTCGCCGCCGCCAGCCCCGCCACCATGAAGACCGTCACCGACGCGGGCCTGGCGGGCGCGCCGGCCACGTTCGCGCGCAACAAACTGGAGATCGCCGTGCCCGCCGGCAACCCGGCCAAGGTCGACGACCTGAAGGACCTGACCGACCCGAAGGTCAAGGTCGCACTGTGCGCCGAGCAGGTGCCGTGCGGCGCCGCCGCGGCCAAGGCCCTGGCGGCAGCCGGGCTGAAGGTCACACCCGTCACGCTCGAACAGGACGTCAAGGCCACCCTTACCAAGGTCGAGCTCGGCGAGGTCGACGCCGCCCTCGTCTACCGGACCGACGTGATCGCCGCGGCGGGCAAGGTGCGGGGCATCACCTTCCCCGAGGCCGACCAGGCGATCAACGACTATCCGATCGCGGTGCTGTCCAAGGCGCCCGCGCCCGGCCCGGCCAAGCAGTTCGCCGACCTGGTGGCGTCGGCGCAGGGCACGGCCGTACTGACCAAGGCCGGATTCGAGGCACCCTGACCGCGATGACGCCCACCACCGCGCCACCCGAACGAGGCGGGAGCACCGGCCGCCCGCCATGGCTGCTGGTGGTCCCCGCGGTGCTCGGCCTCGCCTTCCTGGTGCTGCCGCTGGCCGGGCTGCTGGTCCGCACGCCGTGGCCGACACTGCTCGAACGGCTGGCCGAGCCGCAGGTGCTGGAGGCGCTGCGGCTGTCGCTGGTGACCTCGACGATTGCCACGGCCGCGTGCCTGCTGTTCGGCGTGCCGCTGGCGTGGCTGCTGGCCAGGGTCTCCTTCCCCGGCCGGCGGCTGGTGCGCGCCCTGGTCACCGTGCCGCTGGTGCTGCCGCCCGTGGTCGGCGGCGTCGCGCTGCTGCTGGTGCTGGGCCGGCGCGGCCTGATCGGCCAGTGGCTCGACGCCACGTTCGGCATCACGCTGCCCTTCACCACGGCGGGCGTGGTCATCGCCGAGGCGTTCGTGGCGATGCCGTTTCTCGTCATCAGCGTCGAGGGTGCGCTGCGCGCCGCCGACCTGCGCTTCGAGGAGGCCGCGGCCACGCTCGGCGCCTCCCGCTGGACCATCTTCCGCCGCGTCACCCTGCCGCTGATCATGCCGGGCGTCGTGGCGGGGGCGGTGCTGTGCTGGGCCAGGGCGCTGGGCGAGTTCGGCGCCACGATCACCTTCGCCGGCAACTTCCCCGGCACCACCAGGACCATGCCGCTGGCGGTCTACCTGGCGCTGGAGACCGAGCCTGAGGCGGCCATCGTGCTCAGCCTCGTCCTGCTCGCCGTCTCCGTCGTCATCCTGGCCAGCCTGCGCGACAGGTGGGTGAGCAGCCCATGACGCTGCGCGCGCGCCTGGTCGTCACCAGGGCGGCCTTCGGCCTCGACATCGCGCTCGACGTCGAGGCCGGGGAGGTCGTCGCCCTGCTCGGGCCCAACGGCGCGGGCAAGACCACCGCCCTGCGCGCCCTGGCGGGCCTCACCGGCCTGTCGGCCGGCGGACACATCACGCTCGACGACCGGCCGCTGCACGGCGTGGCCGTCGAACACCGGCCGATCGGCATGGTCTTCCAGGACTACCTGCTCTTCCCTCATCTGTCCGCCCTCGACAACGTCGCCTTCGGGCTGCGCTGCCGCGGCGAGGGCAAGGCCGAGTCCCGCCGTACGGCACGCGCGTGGCTGGAGCGCGTGGGCCTGGCCGGGCACGCCACGGCCAGGCCCCGCCAGCTGTCCGGCGGCCAGGCCCAGCGCGTCGCGCTGGCCAGGGCGCTGGCCGTACGGCCCCGCCTGCTGCTGCTCGATGAGCCCCTCGCGGCCCTCGACGCCCACACCAGGCTGGAGATCCGCACCCAGCTGCGCCACCACCTGGCCGACTTCGACGGCGCCACTGTCCTGGTCACCCACGACCCGCTCGACGCGATGGTGCTGGCCGACCGGCTCGTCGTCATCGAGAACGGCGCCATCGTGCAGGACGGCGCGCCCGCCGAGGTGGCCCGCAGGCCGCGCACCGACTACGTCGCCCGCCTGGTCGGCCTCAACTTCTACCGCGGCGTGGCCAGCGGGCACCAGGTCACGGTCGGCGAGCTGCCGTTCAACACCACCGAGGAGCTCGACGGGCCCGCGTTCGTCGCCTTCCCGCCCGCCGCGCTCGCCCTGTACCGCTCACGTCCCGACGGCAGCCCGCGCAACCTGTGGCAGGGCCGCATCGAGGGCATCGAACGGCACGGCGACAACGTCCGCGTCCATCTCGACGGGCCGATCACCGCGTTCGCCGACATCACCCCGGCCGCCGTCGCCGACCTCGACCTGACGCCCGGCCAGGCGATCTGGGCATCGGTCAAGGCCACGGAGACCCACGCGTACCCGGCGTGACCGCCGTCCGATATCGACAAGACCACAGGTCGTGGGGCGGGAAGGATGAGGTCATGGATATCGACAGGATTTCCGCGTTCATGGCCGGTCACGCGCGGCTGCTCGACCGCCGCCGTTTCGAGCTGCTGACCGGCGCGGGCTCGCCCGAGGCCGCCCTGGCCGCGCTGGAGGGCTACCGCAACGACGACGGCGGCTACGGATGGGGGCTCGAACCCGACCTGCGCTCGCCGGAGAGCCAGCCCGGAGCGGCGCTGCACGCCTTCGAGGTGTTCGAGCATGCGCCCAGCCGGCAGGCGGCCGAGCTGTGCGACTGGCTGGAGGCGGTGACGCTGCCCGACGGCGGGCTGCCGTTCGCGCTGCCGCTGACCGTCGAGACCGCCACCGCGCCGTGGTGGCAAGGTGCGGACCCCACGACGTCGTCGCTGCAGATCACGGCGGTGACGGCGGCTGCCGCGTGGCGGACGGCCGCGCGGGACAGCGTGGTCGCCAGGCATCCGTGGCTGGCCCGCGCGAGCGCCTACTGCCTGGAGGCGATCGCGTCGTTGCGGGAGCGGCCGCACGCCTACGTGCTGGCCTTCGCGATCCGCTTCCTCGACGCCCAGCCCCAGCACGCCGAGCTGCTGGACAAGCTGGGCACGTTCCTCCCGCCGGACGGCGAGCTGCACGTCGAGGGCGGCACGGCCGAGGAGAAGCTGCGCCCGCTCGACTTCTCGCCCTACCCTGACCTGCCGTCGCGCAGGCTGTTCGCCAAGGAGGCGGTGGACGCCGACCTCGACCGGCTGGCCGCCCTGCAGCAGGAGGACGGCGGCTGGACGGTCGACTACGCGACCATCTCCCCCGCGGGCGCGCTGGACTGGCGGGGCGCCATCACCGTCCATGCCGTCGACGTGCTGCGACGCAACGGCAGGAGCTAGCCCCGCCGCCTCATGGCCGGATCTCGTAGACGATGTTGAACGGAGTCTGGGCGGCCCGCCGGAAACGGGTGAAGCCCGCCTCCGTGACCACCTCGCGGATCGCCGCCTCACCGGCCTGCGCGCCCAGCGCGTAGCCGCCCGGCTGGGACAGGCCGTTGGGCACGCACAGGAACGTGGAGGCGCTGTAGTACAGCCGCCCGACCGGGTTGAAGTTCTCCTCGACGCGGTCGGAGGCGAGCGGCTCCACCAGAAGCCACGTGCCGTCCGGAGCCAGCGCCTGCCGTACCCGCCGGGCCGCCCCGAGCGGGTCGCCCATGTCGTGCAGGCAGTCGAACATCGTCACCAGGTCGTAGTCCGTCCCGGTGAAGGTCTGCGCGGTGGCCGCCTCGAAGCCGACCCGGTCGGTGAGCCCGGCCTGCGCGGCCTTCTCGCGCGCCAACTCGATCGACTCGGCGTGGTAGTCGGAGCCGACGACCGTGGTACGCGGGTAGGCCTCGGCGAGGAGGATCGACGACGAGCCGAGGCCACAGCCGAGATCGGCGACCCGCGCCCCGTCGATGAGCTTGGCCTCGACCCCGTCCAGCGCCGGGATCCAGTTGGGGATCAGCTCGGCCACGTAGCCGGGCCGGAAGAACGCGTCGCAGCCGACGAAGACGTCCTCGTCGTGCTCGTGCCAGCCGAAGCCCGCTCCGGTGCGGAACGCCTCGGTGATGCGCGGTTCGGCGCGCAGCATTCCCAGTGCGATGAGGAACGCCGCCGGCAGGTTGGGGCCGTTCGGGTCGGCCAGGCAGAACGCCTGCTCCTCGGTCAGCGCGAACTGGCCGGTCTCCGGCTCGTAGCCGACGTACCCGCCGGCGGCCTGTCCGCGCAGCCACTCGGTGAGGTAGCGCGGGTGGCACCCGGTGCGCTCGGCGAACTGCCCGGGCGTCGCGGGGCCCTGCGCGAGCGCGCGGTACAGGCCGAGCCGGTGGCCGATCACGACCGAGCCGGCGGCTTCGGTCGCCGCCAGATCGCTCACGAACCGGCCCAGGAACGCGTTCACCTCGCTCTCCTTGGTGTCCGACCGGCTGGTGCCGGTCACAACAGCAAGGGTCGGCGGGCGGCCTGTCACGGCCCTCGCACCGGCTATCGTCGTGCTAACAGGCTGGACACGGGGGGTGTCATGACAGTCGGGCGCCTGCCGCCGCCGGTTCGGGTGGAGGTGCTCGGGCCGCTGCGGCTCCTTGTCGACGGCGGCCTTGTGGATGTGCCAGGTCCGAAGCGGCGTGCGGTGCTCGCGCTGCTCGCGCTCGCCGAGGGCCGGATCGTGACAGTTGATCACCTCGTGGACGCGCTGTGGCCGTCGGAGGTGCCCGAATCAGGGCGTCAAGCCCTGCACAACCATGTCTCCCGGCTGCGTGGGCACCTCGGCTCGGCGGCGGCCCGGTTGGAGACGCGGCAGGACGGTTACCGGCTCGCGCTCGGGCGCGACGAACTGGACGTGGCACAGGCGCGAGCGTTGCTCGCGACGGCCCGCCGGGACCCCGCCGACGCCTTCTCGCTGTTGCGGGAGGCGCACGGGCTGTGGCGGGGGCCGGTTCTCGCCGACCTGACCGACGTCGTCCCCATCGCCACCGCCGTCGAGGAGTACGCGCAACTGCGCCGCGACGTGACCGACGCGCTGATCGCCGGCGGCATCGCGGCAGGACAGGCCGAGGGGATCCTGAGCCTGGCCGCCGCGTCGTCGGCCGCCGACCCCCTGCGCGAGCCCGCGGCCCTCCTGCACATGCGGGCGCTGGCGGCGACCGGGCAAGCCGCGGAGGCCCTGCGCGTCGGACGGGAGTACCGGCACCGGCTGGTCGACGAGACCGGCCTCGATCCGACGCCCGCGCTGGGCGAGCTCGAGCGCGACATCATCGGCGGCATCGCCGGTACGGTGATCACCAGGCCCGAGGTGCCCGGCCTGCCCACCACCCAGCTGATCGGCCGCGAGTCGCAGGTCGCGGCCCTGCGCCGGCTGCTCGGGGCCGAGCGTCTGGTCACGCTCGTGGGGCCCGGCGGCGTCGGCAAGACCAGGGTGGCCCTGGAGGTCGCGCGGCAGGGCGCGACACAGAGCGGCACGGCGACGGTACTGCTGCTCGCACCGGTCACCGATCCCGCCGCCATCCCGCACGCGCTGGCGGCGGCCCTGAACCTCAAGGTCGACCATGGCGACGTGCTGTCGGCCTGCGTCGCCGTGCTGGGCGACCACCCCGGCCTGCTGGTGATCGACAACTGTGAACACCTGCTCGACGGCATGCGCGACGCGGTGGAGGTGATCCTCTCCTCGTGTCCCGCCCTCTCCTTGCTGGCCACCAGCCGTGAACCTCTCGGCCTGGCCGCCGAGTACGTCTTCAGGCTGGGTCCGCTCGCGCGGGATCCGTCCGTGGCGCTCTTCCTGGACCGGGCCCGCCGGGTCCGCCCCGGTCCGCCGCCCACGCCGGCGGAGTTGCGTACGGTCGCCGACATCGTGCAGCGGCTCGACGGGATGCCGCTGGCCATCGAACTGGCCGCCGGGCGGCTGTCCACGTTCTCCCTCGCCGATCTGCGTGGCCGCCTCGACCGCTCGCTCGACCTGCTCGCTGGTGGCAGGCCCAGCGCGGAGTCCCGGCACCGGACGCTGCGCGCGACCCTCGAGTGGTCCTACCGGCTCCTCACGGAGGACGAGCGGCGGCTGTTCCGGCACCTGTCGGTCTTCGTCGACGGTGTCGGCCTCGACGACGCCGAGCGGCTCGCCACCGACCTGGGCCTGGACAGCGACCCCGGCAGCGCTCTGGCCCGCCTCGTCGACGCCTCCATGATCGACGCCTCCTTCGAGGGGGCCACCCGGTACCGCCTGCTGGAGACACTGCGGGCATTCGGGCTGGACCGGCTCGCGGCGGCCGGCGAGGACAAGGCCGCGGCCGAGCGCCTGGTGCGGTGGGCCGTCGAACTGACCGCGTGGATCGACACCGCCATGGCCACCGAGCGGGAACCCGAGGCCGACGCCGTCCTGCGCCGCGAACTGCCGAACCTGCGGGCCGCGTGGCGGCTGGCCCGCGGCCGGGGACGTCTGGACGACGCGGCGGCGATGGTCATCTCGATGTTCGACGCGGTCTCCTACCGCGATCTCGTCGAGATTCGGGACTGGGCGGAGGAACTGGCCGACGACACGGCGCTCGCCACCCATCCGCGGGCGAGCGCGGTGCTCGGCACCGCGGCCGAAGCCGCCTACCACCGAGGCGACTACCGCCGGGCCGACCGGCTCGCCCGTACCGGACTGGAAGAGACCACCGGATCGTGGCAGTGCCTGTCGGCGCTGTCGGTGGCCGACCTGGCTCGCGGCGCCTACGGCGACGTGGTCGAGCATGCCCTCGCCGCGGCCGTCCTGGCCGGCCCGCACCGGGAGAGCCTCGGGATCGCCGCCCTCGCGACGGCCTACGCGGGCGATCTCGACGCGGCGCGCAGACTGAACGACCGGGGGCTGGCCGCGGCGGCGGCGCCCTCGATGCTCTCGTGGGGCGCCTACGTCGCCGGGGAGATCGAGAGCTACGCGGGCCACAGCGAGCAGGCCGAACGGCACTACGTCCGTGCCATCGACCTGGCCCGCACCTCGGGCGCGACCTTTCTGGTCGGCATCGCGACCGTCGGGCTCCTTTCAGTGCGCGCCGCCGCCGGACGCGTCCACGAGGCGCTGGGCGGCTACCGCGACGTCATCGACTACTTCGCCCGCAACGGCAACTGGACTCACCTGTGGGTCACCCTGCGCAACCTCGCCGACCTGCTGCGCCGGCTCGGCGACGACGAGCCGGCGGCACTGATCGACGCCGCGGCCGACCGGGCTCCCGACGCGCCCGCCGTGGACCGCTCCCGCCCAGCCGAAGACCGCCCCGCCACCGACCGCTCCCCCGGCGCCGTGGACCACCGCACCGATTCTCCCGCGCACGCCGCGGACGCGCCCTCGACCCCGATCCCCAGCCGGGCCGCCGTCCTCGAGCTGGCGCGGCAGGCGATCGAGCGGAACCTCACCCGATCATGATCACTGCCGCCCGGCGAACGACTCGTCGCCGACCCAGGCCGTGAAGCGGCCGACGCCCATGCCCGCGATGAGCGCGCCCGTCTGGGTCTCCTGGGCCATCAGGGCGCGGACCTTGCGGGCCGCCGTTTCCGCGTCCAGCACGAGGTCGACCGCCAGCCGATGGGCGGGCGTCATGATCGGGTATCCCTGCGCGAAGATGCCCAGGCTCTCGTTGAGCGCGCTCCAGCGCGGTGCCCGCCGTTCCGCGAAGGTGGCATACAGCAAGCGCGCCCCCGACGGGGCGGCGCGGTCGAACGCCGCGGTGGTCCAGGCCGAGACCGCCTGATGGTCGGGGTGACCGGTGATGCCGTCAGGGCCGAAGGTCAGCACGGTGTCCGGGCGAACCTGTTCGATGAGCTCGCGCAGCCGAGCGACCGCGTCGGGCGTGCGGACCGCCGCGCACCGCCCGTCCCGGTAGCCGAGCCAGTGGTGCTCGGTGACGCCGAGGATCTCCAGGCAGCGTGCCAGCTCGCCGGTGCGCGCGACGGCCAGTCGACGCGGCGGCCATTGCCCCGGGTGGGCCGTGCCGAGTTCGCCGCGGGTCGCGGTCACGCACACCACCCGCGATCCGTGGTCACGAGCCATCGCCATCAGACCGCCGGCCAGGTAGGCCTCGTCGTCCGGGTGCGCCCAGACCCCCAGGATGGCGCCCAGCTCGGCGACGCCAGCCGCGGACTCGATCATGCCCGCACCTCCCTTGCGAGGATCTTGTGTACGGCCAGCCCGGCCACCCGGCCCGGTCCATGTCATCGTTCATCTTGTCCTCCACGTCGTCGCCATCCGATCGTCGGAGAACGGCCTCGCAGCGCACTACCGCGGCGCTGTCACGCCGGTGAGTTCGGCACGCTAGGTCCCGGCGCTCTGGTAGTGGCGCAGTTGCCCGGCCCAGATCCGGTAGGCCACCGCGAACAGCGCCACACCCAGCAGCGGGCTGGCGTAGGCGAGCGGCATGACGGTCTTGCCCAGCACGACACGTGCTGGAGTTGGCGGACGCGATCGTCGCGGAGACCGATGCGGGTCGCACGGCCAAGCGGCACCGGCAGTTCTTGCGCGAGCGTCTGGGCGTGAAGTACGAGGTGGTGCGGGCGGTGGCCAAGCAAGCCATTCGTTCCGCGGTGCAGACCAAGGGCAACCCGGCCGATCTGATCAACGTGGCGCTGGAGGAGTTGGTCCGGCAGCGCTGTGGACTGCCAGCCCCCCGTCGCCGCCGCCCCCGGATATGACCCTCGGATGAGCTACTCCTCGGAGCCGATCACTCCCGGTGTGAGGATTTCTTGACTGGGCTTAATGACCGACGCTTTGGTAGTGGTCAAGCTGACGTCTCCACATGAGGTAGGCCAGCGCGACCAGCACTACGCCCAGCAGCGGGGCGGCCAGCGCCCAGGGGGTGTCCAGCTTGCCCAGCACGACGCTCGCGGGTACGTACGCCACGAAGGCGACCGGCAGCACGAAGGTGAGCAGCCACTCGGTCACGCCTCCGAAGATCTTCATCGGGTAGGACCCGAACTTGCTGAAGACGTCGTCGACGAAGACGCGCAGGGCGAAGGTGTCGATCATGCGTAGCGCCAATGAGCACAGCGCGAGGAAGAAGGCGGCCTCGATGAGAGCGCCGCCGACGATCGCCAGGAAGCAGAAGGTGATGATCCAGGCGTTCCACTGGATCTGCGCGTTCTGGCCGGCGACGATGAGCAGCCCGGCGCCCACGAGCAAGTCGCCGAACTGGGCGATGCCCATTCTGTTGCCCATGAGCTGGACGAGGGGGTTGAGCGGGCGTAGTAGGAAGCGGTCGAACTCCCCGTTGCGTACCACCCATTGGATGTCGTTCACGCTCATCAGGGGAATCATCGCCAGGGCGTGGGCGGTCAGGCGCATGCCGTACAGGAAGGCGATCTCTGCCAGGCCCCAGCCTGCCAACGAGGGGAAGGTGTGCATCACCACCCAGATGAAGGCGAACCCGGTGCCCTGCCAGATCGCGCCGCTGAGGATGCCGACCACGGTGTTCAGGCGGTACTGCATGGCCCCGCGGGCGGAGGCGCGCTGCAGCAGGACGTACAGGCGCAGGGAACGGAAGACCTCATCCACCCTGGATCACCACCCTTCGGAGAGCCCGGGACCAGGTCAGCACGAGCAAGCCGCCCAGCCCCGCGATCCAGCCAACCTCGACCAGGACAGGGCCTGAGACGTCGGAGATGTGTCCGACGTAGATGGCCGCGGGCACGTAGCCCATGTACTTGAAGGGCAGTATCTCGGCCAACACGCCGAGGAAGCCGGGAAAGAAGGCGAGCGGCACCATCGTCCCGGCGAAGAACTGGCTGACGAGCCGGTAGAGCAGCGAGATGGCCCCGCTCTCCATCGTCCAGAAGCCGATCAGGCTGATCAGCAGCGCCAGCTGCACGGCAATCACGTATCCGAGTGCCAGAGTGATCAGGTAGCCGAGGCCGTTGACCGGCACGGTGATAGAGCCGACCAGGAGGACCACCGGGATGACCGGGGCGAGTAGCAGCAGCCCGCCCAAGGTGTTGCCGACCTGGAAGGCGGCCATCTGCCTCAGGTAGCCGACCGGCCGGGCCAGGTCGAAGAAGACCATGCCGGTGCGGATGCGGTCGTGCATGGTGCGGGCGACGACGGTATGGGTGGCGAATGCCTGCAGGTTGGCCAAGGTGAGGTAGGCAAGCAGCGCGTCCAGCGTGAGCCCGGCGGCCGAGGGGCGCGAGCCGTACACCGAGGTCCAGATCATGCGCAGGAGGAACACCTGGGCGACCAGCGTGACGCAGGTGATGGTGATGTTGCTGCGGTAGGCCAGGGCGAGGCGGAAGCCGATGCGTGTCATCGGGTGTAGATCCCTTTGATCACGCTCTCCAGGTCGGGTTCCTCGATCGACAGGTCGCGGATGGTGTGTTCGGCGGCGATCGACGCGATCATGCCCGGCAGGTCGTCGTGTATCTCGAGGACGTAGCGGCCCTCGGCGTCCCGTGGCACGCCGCGCACCTCCTCCGGCTCGGATTCCAGCGTGACCACCAGCCGCCGGGGCTCGTTGACCAGGGCATCGATAGCGCCATCGAAGAGCACTTTGCCGTGGTCGATGAGGATGATCCGCTTGCACAGGGCTTCGACGTCGGCCAGATCGTGGGTGGTCAGGATGACGGTGGTGCGCCCGACGCGGTTGGTCTCGACTATGAACTCGCGCACGGCCTCCTTGGCCAGCACGTCCAGCCCGACGGTCGGCTCGTCGAGGTAGAGGAGCGGGGGTTCGTACAGCACGGCTGCGGCCAGGTCGCCGCGCATCCGTTGGCCCAGGCTGAGCTGGCGCACTGGAGTGTCGAGGAACTCGTCGAGCCCGAGCAGGTCGCGCAGCTTCTTCAGCGACGTCTCGAAGCGCGGGGTGGGAACATCGTAGAGGGAGCCCACCAGTCGCAGGGACTCGATCAACGGTAAGTCCCACCACAGTTGGCTGCGCTGGCCGAAGACCACGCCGACGTTGCGTGCGTTGGCCGAGCGGTTGCGCCAGGGCACCAGGCCGTTGACCTCTACGGTGCCGCTCGTCGGGGTGAGGATGCCGGTGAGGATCTTGATGGTGGTGGACTTACCGGCACCGTTCGGTCCGAGGTAGCCGATGACCTCGCCCTCGTCGATCTGGAAGCTGACGTCGTCGACGGCGGTCTTCTCCTCGTACTGGCGAGTGACCAGCGTGCGTAACGCCCCAAAGGGGCCGGTGAAGGTGCGGGGGCGGCGGAAGACCTTGGTCAATTTCTCGACGCGGATCACCCGTCAATTTCTTTCAGATGCGCTTCGACTGTGGCAAATAGTTTCTGCTCTCGTCACCGTTTATGGTTGACGGAGCAACGGTACGGCAAACATTCGAGGCGTCCAGTGTCTGATCTTGCATGGGTTGAGCGGGTTCGAGCGGAGTTCGCGCATTGGGTGCTCGAGCTGCCCGCCGAACATCCCGGTGTGGGCGCGCTCCTCGACCAGCATGTGGCCGCCATACGGCACGCGATCCGTTCCATCGGCGAGCAGGTGGGCCATACGGCGCTGCTCAGCTACCTGATCGGCTTCTGGGACGGCGCGCACGAGAAAGGGTGGCGGGCCCCAGAGCCCGGCCACCCTCTCGATTTCGCGACGCTGCGGATGAGTGCGGTGTGCCTGATGCTCGCCCCCGCGCCGAGCACCTGACCGCCGCGGTTTTAAAGGGGCGGCGCCTCACCCGGGCGGGACTGGTAGCCGCCGCCCTGCGTCGGTTGCGTCGGACGCGTGGGCTGTGCGGGCCGCGCTGACTCGGGCGTGCCCGGCCGCGCCGTGGCGGCGGGAGCCGTGGCCGGAGCGGGCGCCTCGGCGCCTGCCATGGCGTCCTGGCGCCCCCTGTCGTAGGCCGCCGACTCCGTGCGGATGGCGCCGGTCTCGGCCTCCGCCCGGTTGAGCCAACCTTCCCAGCGCTGCTGCATCGGCCTGACCAGGCCGCCGCCGACACCGACGATGAGGATGCCGGCCACCGCGGCCAGGAACGCGACCAGCACCGGCATGGTGACGGTGGTGGCGATCTCGACCTGGTTGAGCGCGGCGATCACGCCGAGGGCGATGATGAACACCTGCGCGATCGTGGCGAGCAGGCGGCCGTAGGACAGCCCGCCGAGCGCGGAGCTGATGATGTCCTTGACCGCGTTCGCGATCGCGGCCGCCACGACGATGATGATGATCGCGACCGCGGCCTTGGGCAGCCAGGCCACCACGCCGCCGAGCAGCGCGCTGATCGGGTTGGGCCCGAACACCGAGAACGAGACCTGCAGCGTGATCAGCAGCACCGCGTAGTACACGAGCTTCGCGATGAGATCCGACGCGTCGTAGCGGCTGCGCTCCATCATCCGGCCGATGCCGCCGCGCTCGACCCACCGGTCGAACCCGATGCGCTCCAGCCCCTTGTCCACGACCTTGTGCAACAGCTTGGCGATCAGCCAGCCGATCAGCAGGATGACCAGGAACGCGATGAACTTGGGCACGAAGGTGGCGGTCGCCGTCCAAGCGTCGACCAGTCCCCTTCTCCAATCGTCAGGATTCATGGCTCAGGTTCCCCCCTCCAGCGTTGTGTTCCGCCTGGCAGGAGGAGACCTGCCCCTTCCCTCGGTGACTATGCGCTGATATGTGGTGATAAGCGAGGTTTGCGGATCTACCGGCCCCGCATGGCGCCGGCGATATCCTTATGCCCTAAAGAGTTGAGGAGTCGCAGCGTGACGGTGTACGCGGGGCAGGGCTCGATGGCGCTGCTGTGGCGCGCGGGGAGCGAGCCCAGGGCCAAGCCCGGCCCGAAGCCGGGGCTGAGCGTCGACCTCATCGTGGACACCGCGATCGCGGTGGCCGACGAGGTGGGGATGGCGGCGCTGTCGATGCGCACCGTGGGCGAGCGGCTCGGCCGTACGGCGATGGCGCTCTACACCTACGTGCCGAACAAGGGTGAGCTCGTCGACCTCATGTACGACAGGGCGCTGGCGCAGCTGCCCACCGGCTACGACCTGTCGGACGGCTGGCGGGCGGCGCTGACCCGGTGGGCGGGCGACAGCTGCGACTTCCACGTGCGCCACCCGTGGGTGCTGCAGGTGTCGCAGGCCAGGCCGGTGCTCGGGCCCAACGAGTTCGCGATGCTGGACACGCTCGCGCGGATCCTCGCCGCGACGGGCCTGCCGCCGCAGGTGCTGCGCGGGATCGTGCCCGCCCTGTTCGACGTGGTGCGCGGCGCGGCCAGGACGATCGCCGAGGCGCGGCAGGCGCCCTCACAGACGGGGATGTCGGACGAGGAGTGGTGGCAGGCGCGCTCGACGCTGCTGCTGCAGGTCGCGCCCGACTTCGCCGAACGGTTCCCCATGGCGCACTGGCTGGAGAGCGGCGGTGGCGAGGCCTCGCCACCGCCCGATGCCGGCGAGCCGTACCTGGAGCGGGCGGCGCGGCAGGCGTTCAGGTCGGGGCTGACCGTCCTGCTGGACGGCATCGAGGCGGCGGGGGCGGCATAGGTAGGCGCCGCCGGATTATCGGCCGGCGAAGGACTCCAGGGCCGCCTGAATCTCCTTACGCATGGTGTCGCTGCCGGTGTGCCCGGAGTCCTCGACCACGACGAGCCGCGCGTCGGGCCAGGCCTGGGCCAGCTCCCACGCCGTCTCCAGCGGCCCGCCCAGGTCGAAGCGGCCGTGGATGAGCACGGCCGGGATGCCGGCCAGCCGGTGCGCGTCGCGCAGCAGGACGCCCTCCTCCAGCCAGGCATGGTTGGAGAAGTAGTGCGCGCAGATCCTGACGAAGGCCGCCAACGCGGCGGGCGGCCCATCGCTGTAGGCGTTCGGCTTGCCGTTGACCTCGAGAGAGATCACCGTGTCCTCCCACGTGACCCAGTCGTGGACGGCCTTGGCCCGCACCTCGGGGTCCGGGTCGACCAGCAGCCGGGAGTAGGCCGACAGCAGGTCGCCGTCGCGGTCGGCCTCGGGCACACCTTCCCTGAAGCGCTGCCACTGCTCGGGGAAGAAGCGGCCCACGCCCTTGTAGAGCCATTCGGTCTCCGAGCGCCGCGTCATGGTCACCCCGATCAACACCATTTCCGACACACGCGAAGGATGGGCCTCGGCGTAGGCGAGCATCAGCGTGGAGCCCCACGACCCGCCGTACAGCAGCCACCTGTCCACGCCGAGGTGCTCGCGCAGCCGCTCTATGTCGGCGACGAGGTGGTGGGTGGTGTTGGCGCTCAGGTCCGTGGCGGGGTCGCTGGCGTGCGGCAGGCTCCTGCCGCAGTTGCGCTGGTCGAACAGGATGATCTTGTAGCGCTCGGGGTCGAAGGCGCGGCGCTGGCCAGGCGTGCAGCCCGATCCCGGGCCGCCGTGGACGACCAGCGCGGGCTTGCCCTCGGGGTTGCCGCAAACCTCCCAGTAGACGAGGTGACCGTCGCCGGTGTCGAGGTGACCGTGGTCGTAGGGCTCGATAGGGGGAAACATGCCGGTCCTTTCCTCACAGGTCCTGGGTCGGCCGCGCCATCCACACTCGGATCTCAACGCCGCGCGTGGCGGATCTTCAACCGGCCTAACCCCATGGTCCCAGAGATCCGGATCATCGGCCCGCCGGGTCGGGAGCGCCGCCGGGTCTTGTAGAGCGGGTCCTTCCACCCGGTGCGCAGATCCTCGACGTCGACGATCGCGTCGCGAGGCACCGTGATCCTGGCGTTGCCGGTGCCGAGGTGCACCTCGATGTCGACCACCGGATGCTCGATGACCGCCCGCGACAGGTCCAGATGCACCCTTCCGAGTGCGGACTCGACCTTGAGGATCCGTGGTACCCGCCATACGCCGCGCCGCCGGATCCGTCCGCTGACGGCGGCAATCGTGGACTCGTTCTCCTCCGGGAACGAGGCCAGGTCGCTGTGCGTCTTGGCGGTGAGCACCTGGTGGAGGCTTTCGTCCAGTTCCTCGTGCGAGAGCCTCCCTTCGGCGTACGCCTCCTGCAGGCGATGCACGGCCGCGTCGCGGTCGTGTTCGCTGATCAGTGGCGGCCGGTGGTCCGGCCCACCGGCCCGGGCCTTCACCGTCCCCTGCGCATGTAGGCACGCAGCGACAGCGGGACGAACACCACCAGCAGCGCGGCCGACCAGAGCAGGACGGCGGCCACCGGATGCGCGAGCGGCCAGGCCACGTCTCCGGACGGCACGCCCGGATTGCCGAACAGCTCCCTGGAGGCCGCGGTGAGCGCGCTGACCGGGTTCCAGTCGGCCAGGAAGCGCAGCCAGCCGGGCATGCCGCCGGTCGGGACGAAGGAGTTGGACAGCATCGTGAACGGCAGGAACAGCGGCACCAACTGGTCGACGAGCTGCTCGTTCTTCACCACCAGGCCCACATAGACGCCCACCCAGCTCAGCGCGTACCGCAGCACCATCATCAGCAGGAACGCCTCGGCCGTGGGGATCAGGCCGCGGTGCGGCTGCCAGCCCACCAGCAGGCCCGCCCCCACCATGATGGCCAGCATCAGCAGGCCGACCAGGGAGTCGGCGCCGGTCTGCCCGAACGGCACCGCCAACCGCGCCATCGGCATGGAGCGGAACCGGTCCATCACCCCGCGGGAGGCGTCGGTGGCCATCCGCGCCATGACCCCCATCACCGCCGAGAAGGTCACCATCGAGAACAGCCCTGGCATGAGGTACTCGCGGTAGTCGCCGCCGCCAGGCACCTGGATCGCGCTGCCGAAGACGTATCCGAACAGCACCACCATGACGGCCGGGAAGATCAGCGCGGCGACGAGTTCCCCGGGATCCTGCCGCAGCCGTCCCAGCTCGCGGCCGACCAGGGTCAGCCCGTCGGTGAACGTCCACCGCAGGCGGGTGTATGTGGTCATCGAACGGTCTCCTTGCGGTCGGTGAGGCGCAGGAACACCTCGTCGAGGGTGGGGCGGCGCAGCGTCACGTCGGCCGCGGCGACCCCGGCGCGGTCCAGCTCGCGCACGATGTCGGCCAGCCGGAGGCCGCCGCCGGGCAGGGCGACGCTGAGCTGGTCGGCGCCCGTCATCGTGGGATCGGTCCCGGCCAGGGCGTTCAGTACGGTCGCCGCCGGACGCAGCGCGGCGGGGTCTTCGACAACGACGTCGAGGCGGTCCCCGATCGTGGCCTTCAGCTCGTCGGGAGTGCCCGTGGCGACCACCTGCCCGTGGTCGATGACGGCGATGTCGTCGGCCAGTTGGTCGGCCTCGTCCAGATACTGCGTGGTGAGCAGCACCGTGGTGCCGTCCGCCACCAGCTCGCGGACGCTGTCCCAGATCTCGCCGCGGCTGCGCGGGTCCAGGCCGGTGGTCGGCTCGTCCAGGAAGAGCACCTCGGGACGCAGAATGAGGCTGGTGATCAGGTCGAGGCGGCGCCGCATACCGCCGGAGTAGCCGGCGACCTGACGATCGGCGGCGTCCATCAGACCGAAGCGTTCGAGCAACTCCTCGGCCCGCCGGTGCGCCTCGCGCCGGGACAGGTGGTAGAGGCGCCCGAACATGCGCAGGTTGCCACGGCCGGTGAGCTTCTCGTCCACGGCGGCGTACTGGCCCGCGAGCCCGATTCTCTCCCGCACCTTGCCGGCCTCGCGGACGACGTCGTATCCGGCGATGCGGGCGTGCCCGGCATCGGGATCGGACAGGGTCGCCAGGATGCGCACCGCGGTCGTCTTGCCCGCGCCGTTCGGCCCCAGCACGCCGCAGACCGTTCCTTTCGGGACGCTCAGGTCCAGGCCGCGCAGCGCATGGGTGTCGCCGAAGGACTTGCGCAGCCCCTCGGCGACCACGATCGGATCCGCCATGATCCCCTCCTTTGGGTACTTTGTACGCGGTTGTGGCGGCCAGACTAAGTTAATGGGTACTATGTACGCAAGTAGGGGGTGGAACAGTGACCGACGCCGAGTACGTGAACATCTGGATGCGGCCCGAGCGCCCGGCCCGCGGGCCGAAGCCGACCTACAGCCGCGCGCAGATCACCGAGGCGGCAATCCGGATCGCCGACGCCGAGGGGCTGGAGGCCGCCACCATGCGGCGGATCGCCGCCGAGATCGGCGCGGGCGCGATGTCCCTCTACCGGTACGTCCCGAGCCGCGACGACCTCATCGAGCTCATCGCCGACCGGCTGCAGGGCGAGATCGACGTCGAGGGCCTGCCCTCCGGCGACTGGCGCGCGGACCTGACGCGCTACGCCGAGGGGGTACGGGCGATGTGGCTGCGGCACCCGTGGATCGCCACCGTGCACCGGTCACTGCCCAGCTACGGTCCCAACCAGCTGCGCTTGATCGAACGGGTGATGGGGGCCCTCGACGTTCACGTCTCCATCGACGAGAACTTCGGCCTCATGGCCATGCTGAACGGCTACGTCGAGGGCGCCGTCCGCGACGAGGTCAGCTGGGCCGAGGAGGTCCGCCGCAGCGGGCTCAGCGAGTCGGAGTGGATGGCGCGGAGCTACCCGTACGTCGACCGGCTGGTGAAGAGCGGGGACTACCCGATCTTCACCAAGATCGTGATGGAGGCGCGCCAGCCGCACCTGAGCCGCGACGACCAGTTCCGGAACGGGCTGGAGCGCGTCCTCGACTGCATCGCCGCAGCCCTCCCGTCCACGGTCGAGCCTCAGGTGGCGACGCATCGAGAGGGGCAGGAAGACCGCGCCTGACCGAGGTCGCGGGTCTGGCCGGTGGCCGGGTCGTACTCGACCACGCGTCTACGCGGATAGGTGCCCGCGTAGATCTTGCCGTCGGGGGCGGCGTCGAGGCGTGTCGGTTTGATGCCGCCGGGTCACCCGCGCCTGCGCATGAGCTGCGCCAGGAGGGTCAGGACCGCGAAGGCCAGGACGACGATGACGCCCGGGTAGAGCATGGACAGCTCGGTGCCCGGCACGATCGCGGCGGTGACGACGGCGAGCCCGAACGCGCCGCCGAGCTGCAGCGAGCTGGTGAGCAGCCCGGACGCCAGGCCCTGCTCATGGTCGGCGATTCCGCTGGTGCCGGCCACCATCAGCGCCGAGATGCTGAGCGCGAAGCCCAGCCCCCACAGCAGGGACGCGGGCACCAGCACCGTCCACAGATCCGGCTCGGGGCCGATGCGGAGCATCAGCAGGTAGCACGGCACGAACGCCACGAGGCCGACCATCAGCACCTTGGTCACGCCGAACCGGTCCATCAGCCCGCCGAGCTTGGGCCCGATGAGGACCACCATGAGTCCCGCCGGCAGCAGCACCAGTGCCATCTGCCACGGCTGCCAGCCCTGCAGGTTCTGCAGGTACAGCGCGAGCAGGAACTGGAAGCCCATCGCGCCGCCGTACAGCAGGGCGGAGCTGACGTTGGCGGTGACCAGGTTCCGGTCGCGGAGGACGCCCAGGCGGATCAGCGGGTGCCGTACGGTGCGCTCGACCGCCACGAAGGCGGCGAGCAGCAGCGCGGACAGCGCAAACCCGCCGATCGTCCGGGGGGACGTCCAGCCGGCGTCGGCGGCGGAGCTGACGGTGAAGACGAGCAGGAGCATCCCGGCGACCAGGGTCACCGCGCCACCGACGTCGAGCCGATGCCGTTCGGTGCGCGGCGGGTCCGGCGGCAGCACGAGCAGTGCGCCGACCAGCACCAGCAGCGCGATCGGGATCGGCAGGACGAAGGTGGTCCGCCAGTTCAGCGCCGCGAGGAGTCCGCCGATCAGCAGGCCGCAGGAGTAGCCCGAGGCCTCGAAGACGTTGAAGACACCGAACGCCTTGTTCCGCTGCGGGCCCTCAGGGAAGGTCGTGGTCAGCAGCGACATGGCCGCCGGCGCGGTGAAGGCCGCGGACATGCCTTTGACGAAACGCGAGACGATCAGCAGGGTGCCGTTGTCGATGAGCGCGCCGAGCAGCGACAACAGCGCGAACGCCGCCATCGCGAACACCAGCACGCGACGGCGGCCGAACAGGTCGGCGAACCGCCCGCCCAGCAGCAGGAAGCCGCCGAAGGCCAGGATGTAGGCGCCCATCAGCCACTGCGCGGTCGCCGCGCTCATGCCCAGCTCACGCTGGATCTCCGGGATCGACACCGCGATCATGGAGTTCTCCAGCCCGTCGAGCAGGATCACCCCGCTGCAGACGAGCAGTGCGATCCACAGTCGCCCCGGCCAGCGCACACGATCGGGCCGGACGGCCTCGGGTCGTTTTCCGCTCGGAGCCGCATCGGTGGAGTCGGCGGCAGGTGTACGCATGAGGTCGCCTCTTCAGGTGGTGGTTGCAGCGCCCCGCCGAATGTCCGGGGCGGGGCTTGAGCCTGCCGCGCCACCAGGTGGTTTTCCAGAGTTCTGTGCTGCGTGCGATCAGCGTTCCTACCACTGACAGGGTCAGGCTCGTCCGCGGCCGCCCGCGCATAATGGGCTTCATGGACGGTTGGGCGGGTATGGAGGCGGAGATTTCCGGGGGCGAGCGGGCCATCGATCCACGTGCGGAGATCGGTGAGTTCCTGCGCACCCGCCGGGCCCGGTTGCGGCCGGAGGACGTGGGACTGCCGGTCTCCGGCCGCTACCGGCGGGTGCCAGGCCTGCGCCGGGAGGAGCTGGCCCAGCTCGCCGGGGTGTCGGTCGCGTATCTCACCCGGCTGGAGCAGGGCAAGGGCAACAACGTCTCGGACGAGGTGCTGGGCGCGATCTCGGCCGCCCTGCGACTGTCGGACACCGAGCACGACTACCTGACACACCTGCTCAGGCGCCAGCCGCACCGGAAGGCGCCGTCCCAGCCGCGGGTGCGCTCCTCGCTGCGGGAACTGCTCGCCTCCATGGAGACCGTACCCACGTACGTGACCGGCCCCCGCGCCGAGATCCTCGCCTGGAACCCGGTCGCGGCGGCGCTGTTCGGCGACTGGGACCGGGTTCCGCCCCGGGAGCGCAACTGGGCACGGCTGGTGTTCCTGCGCCCCGACGCGCGCCTGCTGTTCGTGGACTGGGAGTCCGCGGCGGCCGACACCGTCGGCGCGCTGCGACTGGAGGCCGGCTGGCGGCCGACCGACCCGCAACTGTCGGCGCTGGTGGGCGAGCTGTCGGTGAAAAGCGAGGAGTTCCGCCGCCTGTGGGCTCGGCACGACGTGAAGGAGAAGAGCCACGGCACCCGGCGATTGCGTCACCCGCTGGTGGGCGAGCTCACCCTGTCCTTCGAGTCGCTGCGGCTGCCCGACGACCCCGAGCAGTGCCTGACCGTCTACCACGCCCGGCCGGGCTCCGCCGCGGCCGACGACCTGCGCCTGCTGGCGAGCTGGGGCGCGGACGCGAGCGCGGCGGGCACAGGCCGATGAGTAAGCGATGCTCAGGCCCGCCGACGTGACATCATCCAGTCGAGCAGGACGGGCACGGTCGTGATCGCGGCCAGGCCCGCGCCGAGCCACGGGATGGCGGTGAGCCCTGCTCCGGCATCCAGCGCGGCGGCGGCCAGCACGGGAACGAGGCTGATGCCGAGCTGGAAGGCGGAGACGGTGGTGGCCCCGGCGAGCGTGGGCGCCTGCGACGCGATGGCGAACACACGCCCGTAGACGGCCGGGTTCAGCACGAATCCGGCAACGCCGAGAAGCAGGACCAGAGGGACGACGGCCAGCGCGTGCGGGGCGAGTACGGCGAGCAGGACGGAACAGGCCGCGATCCCGAGCGCCCCGGCCAGGAGCGCGTGGGTGGGCAACCTGTCGGCGATCCTGCCCCCGATGGACAGGCCGATGAGGGCGCCGACGCCGAACAGGGTCAGGATCGCCGGAACCCAGACCTCGGGTATGCGGGTGACGTCGGTCAGGAACGCCGCCAGGTAGTTGAACGAGATCATGTAGGCGGCGGTGCTCAGCAGGGTGACGGCGTAGACCACCCACAGCTGGGGCCGCCTCATCGTGCGAAGCTCGCTCCTCACGCTCGCCTCACCGCGCACACTCGTAGCGGGCAGCGCGACGAGCGTCACGACTGCGCCGGCGACGGTGAGGGCGGCCACGGCCCAGAAGCCACCACGCCAGCCGGTGAAATAGCTGAGCAACGCACCGGCCGGGCCACCGGCGATCATCGCGAGGCTGAGCCCGCTGACGACGACGCCGGAGGCGCGGGCGGTACGGTCGGACGGGACCAGGCTGATCGCGGTGACCGCCGCGACCGCCCAGAACCCCGCGTAGGCGAGACCGCAGAGGAAACGCGTGGCCAGGAGCACCGGGTAGCTGTCGGTGAGGATGCCGATCGCCACGCAGGCGGCGAAGACCGCCTGCGTGACCACCAACGTCGTCCGCCGTGGCCAGCGGAGGGTCATGATGGCCAGGGGCGGCCCGCCGACGACGACGCCCGCGGCGAACGTCGAGATCAGCGCTCCGGCGGAGGACAGCGTGATCCGCAGGTCCTCGGCGACGGCCGGCAGGACCCCGGCGAGCAGGAACTCCGCGCTGCCCATCGAGAACAGACTGAACGACAGCAGGTAGACCCCCAGCGGCAGCCTGCCGCGGGCGACCGGCGCCTGCTGGATCGCGGCCTCGGCGCTCACTGGTCCACACCCCCGTCACGTACCGCGCCGGAGCGGTCGGCCGTCTGGCACATCAGGACGGGCCGTGTCGCTTGGATGACGCGTTCGGCGAAAGTCTGCGCGGGCATGAGTGAGTCTCCTTTTGCGGGGTGAGAGTGCGGTGGCGGTCGGCTACCTGCTGGTGGCAGCCGAGGCGTGGCGCTGGCGTGGCGGACGTCCTCGTCCGCCAGGTCGCCGTTGACGGCGAAAGCGAACGATCACCTCCGGCCCCCGATGGTGCGTCCCGCCCGAGCCGCTGGCAACTCCTGTTGCCATTCCTGGAACAGCGCGGTGGAATGGGCCCCATGGAGCAGCAATCCTCGATAAGCGCCGCGCTGGCTCAGGTCGGCCCCCGCCTCAGGCGTATCCGCACCCAGCGTGGCGTCACCCTGTCGGCACTGGCCGAGACCACCGGCATCTCCAAGAGCACGCTCTCGCGGCTGGAGTCAGGCCAGCGCCGCCCCAGCCTGGAACTCCTGCTGCCGATCGCGCAGGCGCATCAGGTACCGCTGGACGAGCTGGTCGGCGCGCCGGAGGTCGGCGACCCGCGCATCCGCTGCAAGCCCCTCGTCCGCAACGGGCGGACCGTACTCCCCCTGACCACGCAGCCGGGACCCCTGCAGGCGTGGAAGTCGATCATCCCTGCCGAGCAGAGCCAACCGCAGCCGATCACGCATGAAGGCTACGAATGGATGTACGTCCTGTCCGGACGCGTGCGGCTCATCGTGGCCGACCACGACCTGATCATGGGACCGGGCGAGGCCGCCGAGTTCGACACCCGCCTGCCGCACTGGTTCGGCCCCGCGGGCGACACTCCCGTGGAGGTCCTCAACCTGTTCGGCCGCCAGGGCGAACGCATGCACGTGCGCGCCAAGCCCCACGCCCGGCAGGAAACAGTCTCCTAAGGGCGGACGAGCACCGCGCCGCCCTTCACGCCCTGCCCGCACCGCGCAGCAGCCGTCCGGCCAGCTCGGTCAGCGCGGCGGGCAGCTCGGGCGGCTCGTGCACCTCGAACTCCACGCCGAGCATCCCCACCAGGTAGGCGATGCCCGTCAGCGAGTCGGCGCCCAGCTCCAGCAGGCACGAGTGCTCGTCGATGGGGGTGAGCGAGCCCATGGTGGGGCTGACGCTCCGCCGTACCTGCTCAATGGGAGCGTGTACGGTGACCCGGGCGCGGTAGCGGTAGACGGAGCCGCTGACCCTGCGGGAGATGTAGTCGGCCAGATCGTCGGCCGGAGGCCGGCGCGCCGGGAAGCGGGCGCCGAGCGCGGGGGCGGTGACGCGGTCGACGCGGAAGGTGCGCCAGTCGGCCCGGTCGACGTCCCAGGCCAGCAGGTACCAGCGGCGGCCGAGGTGGGCCAGGCTCAGCGGCTCGACGTGGCGGCGGCCCGCCTGGCCGCGGTGGCTGAGATAGTCGAAGCGCAGGCGTTGGCGGTCGCGGCAGGCGGCGGCGATGGTGGTCAGCGTGGTGTGGTCGACCTGCGGGAGGCCGCCCTCCATCGTGACCGTGGTGTCATGCAGGGCGCTGACGCGGTGGCGCAGGCGGGAGGGCAGCACCTGCTCCAGTTTGGCCAGCGCGCGCACCGAACTCTCCTCGATGCCCGCGACCGTGCCCCCGGCGGCGGTGCGCAGGCCGACGGCCACCGCAACCGCCTCCTCGTCGTCGAGCAGCAGCGGCGGCAGCGCCGCTCCCGCGCCCAGGCGGTATCCGCCCGCCACTCCCCTGGCCGCGTGGACCGGGTAGCCGAGCTCGCGCAGCCGCTCGATGTCGCGTCTGAGCGTGCGCACGTCGACGCCGAGGCGTTCGGCCAGCTCGGCGCCGGTCCAGTCGCGGCGTGACTGGAAGAGCGACAGCAGGCGCAGCAGCCGGGTCGGGGTCACGTCTCTTTCCTATGAAGGGCGGCAATTGAGGGCGGGATCTGTCCTTTATTGATTCTACTGTCGAGACATGGAAATCAAGGAGTTCCGCATCGATGTCCCGCAGGCCGACCTCGACGACCTTCGCGAGCGGCTGGGCCGTACCCGCTGGCCCTCGGAGATCCCGGGCCAGGGCTGGAGCCGCGGCGTCCCCACCGGCTACCTCAGGGAACTGGTGACCTACTGGGCCGAGCGCTACGACTGGCGCGCGCAGGAGGCGCGGCTGAACTCCCTGCCGCAGTTCACCACCGAGATCGACGGCACGAACGTGCACTTCGTCCACGTCCGCTCGCCGCGCGAGGACGCCACGCCGCTGATCCTCACGCACGGGTGGCCGGGCTCGTTCGTGGAGTTCCTCGACGTCATCGAACCGCTGTCGCAGGACTTCCACCTGGTGATCCCCTCCATCCCCGGCTACGGCTTCTCGGGGCCGACCGGCGAGGCGGGCTGGGACCTCAAGCGGGTGGCTCGGGCGTGGGCCGAGCTGATGAGCCGCCTCGGCTACGAGCGCTACGGCGCGCAGGGCGGCGACTGGGGTTCGGGCATCTCCCGTGAGCTGGGCATCGCCGAACCCGAGCGGGTGATCGGCGTGCACCTCAACTTCCTGCTCACCTTCCCCTTCGGCGACCTGTCCGAGCTGAGCGAGGCCGACAGGGAGCGCCTGGCCGAGTACGACGGCTTCGAGGGCGGGTCGGGCTACCTGCAGATCCAGGCCACGAGGCCGCAGACGCTCGCGTACGGCCTGCACGACTCACCGGTGGGTCAGCTGGCGTGGATCGTGGAGAAGTTCAAGGAGTGGACCGACTCCAAGGACGTGCCGGAGGAGGCGGTCGACCGCGACCTCCTGCTCACCAACGTGATGATCTACTGGCTGACCGGCACCGCGGGTTCGTCGGCGCAGCTCTACTACGAGGGCGCCAAGAACTGGGGCGCGCCGGAACGCCTGGACGTGCCGACCGGCATCGCGGTCTTCCCCAGGGAGAACGCCAAGCCGGTGCGGGCGCTGGCCGAGCTGACCAACGCCATCGTGCACTGGAGCGAGTTCGACAGGGGCGGCCACTTCGCCGCGATGGAGGAGCCCGACCTGCTGGCCGCCGACATCAAGGCGTTCTTCAGTCGAATCTGACCGACGGCGGCTTGCCCGGCTCGGCGAAGGCGAGGAGGTCGACGGCCTCGGCCTCGATCTCCTCGCGCTGGGCCGCGGTCAGCGGGCCGAACGGCGAGACTGTCACGGTGGCCTTGTCGCGCTTCCAGCTGCCGTGGACGTAGCCGTCGACCAGAACGGTGCCGTGGACCTGGCCGTTGATCGTGACGACCCGTTTGCGGTGCTCGTCGGAGATGACCCTGGTGCGGTCGGCGTGGCTGAGCACCAGGTTGTCGAACGGCGCGACCAGCCGTACGGGAGCCGGGGTGTCCTCGTCGGGGCGCGGCGCGTCGGGAAGGTCGAGCAGGCCGCCGCCCAGGTCGACCAGGTCGAGCGCGGCCACGGCCGCGCGCAGCCCGGTCAGCCCCGACCAGGCCTGCATGTCGGCGACCGTGGCGGGGCCGAAGGCCGCCAGGTAGCGCCGCAGCAGGTGCTCGACGGCGGGCTCGGGATCGAGGTCGCGGCCCAGCCACGCCTCCACCGGGGTGAGGACGGCGTCGCCCGCCTTGCCCCACACGGCCCGCGGCGGCACCTGGACCATGGGCAGCAGCCAGCGCAGGATCACCGGCAGGTCTGCGGGGGCGGCGTCGGGGAAGCTCTCGGCCAGCAGCGGCGTCATGGCCTTCACCGACAGCGGCCGCTCGGTCAGCAGCGCCCTGCCCGCGGCCACCACGGCGGCGTGGTCGACGCCATTGGCCCGCCTGGCCATCAGGGCCCGGGTGAGCATGGGCTGGATGAGCGGCCTGATCGTCAGGCAGTCGCGGGCGCTGACCAGGTGGACGGTGCCGCGCATCAGCGTGATGCGCACGACCTCGCGCTTGACCAGCAGCTCGGCCAGCTCTTCCGGCCGGAAGGCCGCCAGGCGCGACCACAGCCCGAAGTAGGGCGGGAAGGGCGCCTGGGCCTGGAGGCCGACGAGGTGCTCGATGGCCTGCATGGGGCTCATCGCGTGCCGGCGCAGGAGCAGCTGCCTGGCGAGAGTGGCGCGGTTGAGCGCCCGCTGGCTGATCACGGCACCCACCCTAGAGCGGGCCACCGACATTCCGCGGTCAGGACAGGAAGCGCAGTACGGCCAGCACGCGGCGGCTGTACCCGCTGGTGTGCGACAGGCCAAGCTTGTCGAAGACGGCGTTGACGTGCTTTTCGACCGCGCTCTGCGAGACGAACAGCGCCTCGGCGATGGAGGCGTTCGTGTAGCCCTGCGCCATGTGTTCGAGCACCTCGCGCTCGCGGGGGGTGAGCTTGGCCAGCGGGTCGGCCCGCGTCGTGCGGGCCAGCAGCTGCCGTACCACCTCGGGGTCGAAGGCGGCGCCGCCCGCGCCGACGCGCTCCAGCGCGTCGAGGAAGTCGGCGACCTGGGCCACCCGGTCCTTCAGCAGGTAGCCGACGCCTTCCACGTCGCCCGTCATCAGCTCGGTGGCGTATTTCTTCTCCACGTACTGCGACAGCACCAGCACCCTGACCGACGGCCAGCGGCGCCTGATCTCCAGCGCGGCGCGCAGCCCCTCGTCGGTGTGGGTGGGCGGCATGCGCACGTCCGCCACCACGATGTCGGGCTGGTCGGCGGCGACCGCCTCGAGCAGGGCGTCGCCGTCGCCGACCGCGGCCACGACGTCGTGGCCCTCCTCGACCAGGAGTCTGGCCAGGCCCTCGCGCAGCAGCGTGGAGTCTTCAGCGAGCGTCACCCGCATGGCAGGCCTTCGGTGGTTCTCACGGCGACGATTCTCGCATCGGCCGCGTGACCTCAGCGACGGCCCGCGTGACGGCCCTTGCGGCGCTCGCCCAGCCGTACGCCGACGAAGATGAGAAAGGCCAGCACCACCACGCCGATCACGAGGTTGGTGCCGATGCCGACGTAACCCTCCACGAGCGACCAGTTCTCGCCCAGGAAGTAGCCGGCCATCACGAAGATCGTGTTCCAGATCGCGCTGCCGAGGGTGGTGAACAGCAGGAAGAGGCCGAGCGGCATGCGCTGGACCCCGGCAGGGATAGAGATCATGCTGCGGAAGATCGGGATCATCCGCCCGAAGAACACCGTCTTGACACCATGTTTGGCGAACCAGCCCTCGGTCTTCTCGATGTCGGAGACCTTCACCAGGGGCAGGCGCTCGGCGATCGCCACCACTCTGTCCCTGCCCAGCAACGCCCCGATCAGGTAGAGGGCGAGGGCGCCGATGACCGAGCCCGCCGTGGTCCACACCAGCGCCTCGATGAGCCCCATGCCGCCCCGACCTGCGGTGAACCCGGCCAGAGGGAGGATCACCTCGCTCGGCAGCGGGGGAAAGAGGTTCTCCAGTGCGATGGCGATCCCCGCACCGGGTGCGCCCATGGTCTCCATCAGGCCCGTCGCCCAGCCGGCGATCCCGTCGTTAGAAGTCATGCCCCAGAGCCTATGAGTGATCGAATATGCCCAGAATGAGGTCACCTTCCGATTTGCGGCTGTGGTAAACCACAGCTATACCGTACGGTACGCTGTACGGCTATGCGCGAACTCCTTCGGCACGCGGCCATCTTCGAACCGGGCGACCCTCCCAGAGCAGGTACGGTGGCCTTCCTCAACCCGGCAGGCGACGAGACGGCGACGATCGCGGAGCCCGAAGGAACCCGTGAGACATTCGTCACCCGCGTGCCCGCCACCGACGCGGTCGCACTGCTCAGCAGGGCCCGCGCCGACCAGAACGCCGACCCCGCCAGCCGGTTCTGGGGCGCGGTGGCGCTGCTGGCGCTCCAGATCGTCGCCAAGGGCCGCATCAGGCCGGCCGTGAGCCCGAGCGACCACGCCGCCTGGCACGCCGGCCCGCTGGACGCCGCCGACACCGCCAAGATCAGGGAGCTTGCCGACGCGATGCCCGCCACGGCGCGGGCCGTTCCCCTGCCGTCGGCGCCCGATCTGCTGCCCGACGCCGAGAGCCTGGTCCGCGCCTTCCTCGACGCCGTCGCCGACGGGATGCCGCGCTCCCCCGGCGCCGTGCGTGCCGTGGGCGTGCCCGCCTACTCGGCCGCCAAGCCGGTCAAGGCGCCGCAGCTGCGAGAGTGGGCCGCCGCCCCCGGCGTACGGCTGTCGCTGCGGGTCGAGACCGGCGGCGCCGAGCACACCGTCTTCCGCGCGGTCGTGCAGCTGCACAGCCTGGCCGACCCCTCGCTCGTCGTGGACGCCGCCGAGCTGTGGGCCGGCCGCGACCAGGGGCTCGGCCCGAGGGCGCAGGTCGAGGCGGTCGTCGAGCTGCGCAGGGCGGCCCGGCGGTGGCCGCCGCTGGAACGCCTGCTCGACGCCGAGGTGCCCGACGAGCTCGACCTGTCCGACGAGGAGGTCTCCGACCTGCTGTCCGGCGCGGCCAAGGGCATCGACGTGCACTGGCCGCGCGACCTCGTGCGCGGGGTCAGCGCCAGGGCCGTGCTCGGCGGCGAGTCCAGCGGGCTGTTCCGCTTCGACTGGCATCTGACGCTCGGCGACGACGAGCTGACCGCCGCCGAGATGGACCGCCTGGCCGAGGCCCACCGTCCCATCGTCCGGTTGCGCGACCAGTGGGTGCTCATCGACCCCGACCTGGCCCGCAAGGCCAGAAACCGCGAGATGAAGCCGCTGACCGGCATCGAGGCCCTCGGCGCCGCCCTCACCGGAACGGCGCTGGTGGAAGAGGAGGAGATCGAGGTCTCCCCCGGCCCCGTGCTGGAGGAGCTGCGTGCCCGGCTGGTGGCCGAGCCCGTGGAGGCGCCGAGCGGGCTGGCCGCGACACTGCGCGACTACCAGCTGGCGGGCCTGCGCTGGCTGGCCCAGATGACCTCGCTCGGGCTCGGCGGCTGCCTGGCCGACGACATGGGCCTGGGCAAGACCATCACGCTCATCGCGCTCCATCTCCACCGCGACAGCGGCCCGACGCTGGTGGTCTGCCCAGCCTCGCTGCTGGGCAACTGGGAGAGAGAGATCGCCAGGTTCGCCCCAGGGGTCCCGGTCCGCCGCTACCACGGGGCCCAGCGCACGCTGGCCGACACCGGGTTCGTCCTCACCACCTACGGCACCATGCGCGTCGACGCCGCCGCCCTTGCCGAGCATCCGTGGGACCTGGTGGTGGCCGACGAGGCCCAGCACGTCAAGAACCACCGCTCGGGCACCGCCAAGGCGCTGCGCGAGATCCCCTCTGCCGCCCGCGTCGCGCTGACCGGCACGCCGGTGGAGAACACGCTGTCGGAGCTGTGGGCGATCCTCGACTGGACCACGCCGGGGCTGCTCGGCTCGCTGTCCCGCTTCCGTACGCGCTGGGAGCCGCGGCCCGAACGGCTCGGCCGGCTGATCGCGCCCTTCCTGCTGCGCCGCCGCAAGTCCGACCCCGGGATCGCGCCCGAGCTGCCGCCCAAGACCGAGACCGACCGGCCTGTCTCGCTCACCAAGGAGCAGGGGGCGCTCTACGAGGCGACGGTGCGCGAGCTGATGTCGTCCATCTCGGCGGCAGACGGCATGGCCAGGCGCGGCCTGATCGTCAAGCTGCTGACCGGGCTCAAACAGATCTGCAACCACCCCGCGCAGTTCCTGCACGAGAAGGATCCGGTGCTGGAAGGCCGCTCGGGCAAGCTCGAACTGCTCGAAGAGCTGCTGGAGACCATCCTCTCCGAGGACGGCGCGGTGCTGGTCTTCACCCAGTACGTCACGATGGCCCGCCTGCTCGAACGCTTCCTCGCCGACAGGGGCATCGCCACGCAGTTCCTCCACGGCGGCACCCCCGTGGCCAGGCGGGAGGAGATGGTCGAACGCTTCCAGGACGGCCAGGCGCCCGTCTTCCTGCTCTCGCTCAAGGCCGCGGGCACCGGGCTCAACCTCACCCGCGCCGACCACGTCATCCACTTCGACCGCTGGTGGAACCCCGCCGTCGAGGACCAGGCCACCGACCGCGCCTACCGCATCGGCCAGACCCGTCCCGTCCAGGTGCACCGGCTCATCGCCGAGGGCACCATCGAGGACCGCATCGCGACCATGCTCGAAACCAAGCGATCGCTGGCCGAGGCCGTCCTGTCCAACGACTTCACCGAACTCACCGACGCGGACCTGCTCAACCTCGTGGAGCTGCGATGACCGCCGCCAAGGGTTTTCCCGCCTTCGCCCCGCAGCGCGCCGGCGCCCGCTTCGCCACCTCGTGGTGGGGCAGGGCGTGGCTCAAGGCGCTGGAGGACACCTCGCTCGACCACGCCCTCCTCGCCAAAGGACGTGCCTACGCCAAGACGGGGCAGCTCGGCCCCATCACGGTCAGCCCCGGCCGCCTCGCCGCGGTCGCCGAGGGCGAGTACACCGCCGTCGTGCACGTCGCGCCCGTGGCCGCGGCGTTCGTGGAGCAGATCGCGGCCAAGGCGGGCCACCTGGCCGCGCTGCTGGACGGCGACCTGCCGTACGACCTGGTGGAGCTGCTGCCAGGCGTCGGCGACCTGGAGCCCGAGTGCGACTGCCCCGACTGGGGGCACCCCTGCAAGCACGCCGCCGCGCTGTGTTACCAGGCCTCGTGGCTGCTCGACCGGGACCCGTTCCTGCTGATGCTCATGCGCGGGCTGGACAAGGACGACCTGATCGCCTCGCTCCAGCGGGCCAGTGCGCCCATCGGCACGCCCGTCGCCGAGGCCTACGCCCACGGCGTACCGCCGCTGCCGTCCTTCGCCGACGCCGCGCTGCCCGCACCCGAACCGCTGGAGGTGGAGCCCGCGCCGGGCATCGACCCCGCCGCGCTGCGGGTGCTGGCCGCCGACGCCGCCCTGCGCGCCCGCGAGCTGCTGGTCTCGGGCGCCGCCGCCGTCCTCACCGAGTTCCAGGACAGGGTACGGCTGGCCGCCACCCACGATCTCGACATCGGCCTGCCCGCCGCAGTCCAGTCGTGGCGGTACGGCGGCGCCGACGCCCTCGACACGCTCACCACCGCGTGGACCCCGCCCAAGCAGGCCGTCGCCCGCGCCGGATGGCAGCTGCCCGGCTTCGAGGCCGCCCGCAACCGCTGGACGCTCGGCGGCGTCCAGGTCCGCTACGGCAGGGACGGCCGCTGGCACCCGTTCGTCGACGCGGACGGCGACTGGTTCCCTGCGGGCCCGCCGGAGCCCGACCCCGCCACCGCCCTCGCCGCCACCCAGCCCACCGACTGACGTGTCAGTCCGGCCTGGTCATCGCCCTGAGCCCGCGGATTCCGCACCTGAGTGATCTTCAGCGGAGATCTCGTGGATCGATATCGAGGAGATCCAGGAGATGAAATTGAAGATCAGTAGGTTGTGTGGCCTTTGTCGTGGCGCAGCACCCCAGCGGCGTCGGCCTGGCCTCCCAGTACTAGTGGAACGATGAACCGGGGTTACTGTCACATACTTTGACACTCTGCGCGATAGTGGCTGTTGACCTGCGTCGGGGCGCGTGACACAGGAGTTCGAGCAGCGCCTCCCTCACGGCGCTGCGCGCCGACGTCGACGCCCGCATCCCCATCGTGGACCTGCCCGAGGCGCTACTCGAGGTCCACGCCTGGACCGGCTCGCCTGGACCACTTCACCCACCTGTCCGGCGACGCGCCCTCCCGCAAAGAGAACATGATCACCTCGATCGCCGCCGTCCTGGTCTCCCAGAGCATGAATGTCGGGATGCGGCCCATGGTCTCCGAAGGCGAACCGGCGCTCGCTCTGGACCGGCTGTTCTGGGTGGAGCAGAACTACCTGCGGGCGGCCACCATCACCGCCGCCAACGCCGGTCGACTACCACACCAAGCTGGATCTGGTAAAAGCCTGGGGCGGCGGCGAATTGGCCTCCGCCGACGGCCTGCGCTTCGTCGTCCCGGTGAAAACCATCAACGCCGGGCCCAACACCAAATACTGGGGAAGGGCAAGGGCGCCAAGGGCGTCACCTATTACAATTTCACCTCCGACCAATTCACCGGCTTTCACGGCATCGTCATTCCGGGTACGCCGAAGGATTGGTATTACATCCTGGAAGGGTTGCTGGAGCAGGAGACGTCGCTGAAGCCGACCGAGATCGCCTCCGACACCTCGGGGGCCTCCGAAATCGCTTTCGGCATCTTCCGGCTGCTGGGCTGGCAGTTCTCCCCGCGCCTGGCCGACGTCGGCAGCGCCACCCTGTTCCGCGCCGATCCGGCCGCCTACTACGGGCGGCTGGACGGCCTGATCCGCAGCCGGGTCAACCTCGGCCTCATCCGCGACAACTGGGATGACCTGCTGCGCGTCGCCGCGTCCCTGAGCACCGGCGCGGTCAAGGCCAGCGAGCTGTTTCGCTACTTCGCCGGCGGCGGCACGCCCACCCCGATCGGTCGGGCGCTGATGGAGCTGGGCAAGCTGGATCGCTCCACCTACCTGGCCTGCTACTTCGACGACGAACTCCTGCGCCGCCGTGTGCAAACTCAGCTCAACCGTCAAGAATCGCGCCACACCCTGGCCCGGAAAATCTTCCACGGCCAAAAAGGTGAACTCCGGCAGAAATACAAAGAAGGCCAGGAAGATCAACTGGGGACGCTGGGTTTCATCACCAACGTCTGCATTTTGTGGAACACGGTCTATACGGCTCGCGCGCTGGACGAAATCCGAGCCGAAGGAAAGAAGATAGCAGCCGCCGACATCGCCCGACTTTCCCCGCTGGGATTTGAGCATTTCAATTTCCTGGGGCGCTACAACTTCGCCTTGCCGGAGATCATCCGCGACGGGGCCCTGCGCCCGCTGCGCACACCCCCGCCCGGCCAGTAACCCCTGGGCCGCGCCACCGCTCACCCCGGTGTGGCGGGCTGCGCCTCGGGCGGCACGAGCATCCGCCGGACTTGTTCATGGGAGACCCCGGCGTGCTTGCCGATCCGGCGCAGCCCCCACCCCTCTCCGCGGGCGTCCGCCATCGCCGCGGCCATCGCGTGCGAGGTGACCTCATCGAGCATCGCCCGCAGCTCCGCCAGCCGCGCCAGTCGTACCGCGGGCGCCAGATGGGCTATCTCTCCGCAGAACCGGGCAACATCCGACCGCAGGAACGCCACACCCTCAGAATCCGCCACAGCGCAAGGTTGGCCTGGTCAGAGGCAGCCTGTCAAATCATGTGACACTAACCCCGGTTCATCGTTCCACTAGTACTGGGAGGCCACAACGGCGCGCGCTCCAGCGCCGCGGCGTACTCGCCGAGCACCGCGTCGTAGGCCGGCGGCAGCCGGGTGGGGCGGGCGCCCGGACGGCGCCTCGTAATCTCGGAAGCGGATCCAGGCACCTGCGAGGATTCGGAGCGCGTAATCTCGGAACTCACACCTGACAATCTACTTCCGAGATTATGTCAATCTCGGAAGTACGTAGAATACGGCCGGGCGATCGGATCATCAGAGCTCTCCCGCCCGCGACCGCAGCGGCATCGGCGATCTGACCGTCCAAAGTGCGCACCTGCAGCCTTCAGGCACGCCCTGTCATGGTCGGCGAATTCGAGCTGGCGTCCCTCGTCGGCGTGCTGAGCGTTCCGGACGGCGGCGCCCCACTCAGCAGCTGGCCGCCGAGTAGGACCGCGCAGGACCCGACGGTCAGCAGCCCGCCGGCGAGGAAGGTGCTCCGTACCTCGGCGAGCGACAGGACCAGTCCCCCAAGCGCGGCACCCGCCGCGATGCCGGCATTGTAAGCACCGGAGTTCGCTGCGAAGGCGATGTCCGTGCGGCCCGGCGCGCAGTGCAGCATCGCGTTTTGCGTGGTCATGAACACCGGGCCGAGTGCGCCGCCCATCAGCATAAGGAACATCACCGCCGCCACCTGATGAGCGCCGAACGCGTACAGGCCGAGCATGCCCACGGCCTGCGTGGTCACGGCGGTGGCCAACGCGGACTGCGGAAAGCGGTCCAGCAACGCCCCGGTGATGCTCACCCCGGCCAGACACGCGACACCGAAAACCACGAACAGGACGCTGGCCGCGCGGGGGGAGAACCCGCTCACGTCGCCCAGGAACGTCACGATGTAGGTGTATCCCGTGAACGCCCCGGTGGCGGACAAGGCTCCGGCCGCCAGCACCGTCCCGAACCGCCACACGTCGGGATCGGTCGCGTAGGCGGCGGGCTCTCCTTCCGGACGCGAAGTCGGCAGCAGAACGGCGATCGTCACCAGAGAGACAAGCCCCAGAGCCGCCAGCATGGCGATGGGCACCTGCCAGGTACTCTGCTGGCCCAGCCAGGTCCCAGCGGGAACACCAAACACGAGGGCGAGCGAACCAGCCACGGACAGCGCCCCGACCACACGCCCCCGAACCTCGGGCGCGAACAGGCCCACCGCGACCGGCCCCATCACGGCCCAAAACAGCGCCTGGGCGAGCGCGGTCAGCAGCCGCGCCACGAGGAGCAACCAGTAAGAGGGGGCCAGCGCGGCAACGAGACTGGACACCACGAGCGCGGCCAGCAGTCCCGTGAGCACATAACGTCGGGGCACGGCCCGCACGACGTGAGCAATCGGCACAGATGCGATGGCCACCGTCACGCCGTAACCGGTGACCAGGAGACCAACCGCTGACAGGGACACCCGTAGGTCTTCGGACATGAGCCTCAGGAGGCCGACCGGCAGGTTCTCCGCGGTGTTGAAGGTGAGGGCGGCCAGCATCAGAGCCCCGAGCACCGCCAGCCTGTGCCATGGAGCCGGACGTCGCGTGATCGTACGGTCTCTTCCTGTCCTCGCCCGTTGCCCCTGCTCAGTGGCACCATTCATGCAGATACCCCACCAAGCTCAGCAGTCCCAGTGCAACCGAATTCATCCGCGGAAATCTTGCTTCGCGTCTTCAGCCTCGGGGGGCCCGCCGGGCCCGGCGCTTGCTGCGAGGATGGGGCCTGTGCGGCGGCGGGGTGTTCACGAATGGACCTGGCTTGGGTCGGACCGCCTTGAGAAGATCGCTTCCCGGAACCTCCTTGATCGTTTCCCGGCGTGCGAGTGCTCTTCACGCGGCCTGGCGTCGATAGCGCCCGGGGGCTGTGCCGTACTCACGCTTGAACGCGTTGGCGAAGGAGAACTCCGAGCCGTACCCCACCCGGGCGGCTACCTCGCTCAGGGACGCGTCGCTCTCGCGGAGCATGCGAGCGGCCAGGGTCAAGCGCCACCAGGTGAGGTACGTGAGCGGCGGCTGGCCGATCAGCATGGCGAAACGGTGGGAGAAGGCCGCGCGCGAGAGGCTGGCCTGGTCGGCCAGGGTCTTGACGGTCCACGGGTGAGCCGGGTCGCGGTGGACCGCGGACAGCGCTGCGCTGATCGCTGGGTCGGCCATCGCGGCGGCCCAGCCGGTCCTGGGTTTGCTGGGTTGCTCGGCGAACCAGGCGCGCAGGATGTAGATCAGCAGCGTGTCCAGCAGGGCCAGGACGACGGTGTCGGCTCCCATGTGCGGGCGTTCGACCTCGGCGCCGAGCAGGTCCACCGCGGCGCGGAGCTGTGGGTGGTGGCCGAGCCGGGCCGGCAGGTGGAGCAGGTCGGGCAGGTCCTGCAGCAGCGGATGGGCGCGACCGGGGGCGAGCCGGTAGCCGCCGCAGAGCGTCACGGTGAGAGGCCCGTCTTGTCCGATGAAGTCGGAGACGAACAGGTCGCTGTCTTCGGTGGGGTCGCAGGAGGGCTCGGCCAGATTCCTGACCGGGGTGTCGGCCAAGCCGTACCCGAGGCCGCGGGGAGCGAACAGCACGTCGCCGACTCCCAACGCGACCGGATCACCAGAGGGCGGGATGAGCCAGCAGGAACCCTGCAGGAGCACCTGGAACCCCGCCGAGCCTGGCATCGAGGGAAAACGCTGCCCCCAGGGGGCATGCCAGGCAACACGGGCGGAGCTGGGCCGACCGGAACGCATCACCGTGACCACATCACAGAGCAGATCCACAAGCGAAGACTATCTCTTATGGATTCAAGACTTCTAGGCATTCATCATCTCGCACAATCGCTCTAGCGTTGAGCGCATGATGAATGCAGCGAGATTCACGCAGTACGGTTCCCCGGATGTCATCGAGCTCCACCAGGTACCCATCTCAGTCCCAGGCCCCGGCGAGGTGCTCATCAAGGTGGCTGCCACCTCGTTCAACCCCACCGAGACGGCCCTGCGCTCGGGAATGTTGCGGACGGTGTTCCCCGTGGCGTTGCCGTACACCTTGGGCTGGGACGTCGCGGGCACCGTCGTCGACGGAGCGAGCGGATGGGCCGAAGGTGATCAGGTGATCGGCCGCCTGGACGCGGGCGGGACCGCGGCCGAATACGTCGTCGCCAGGGCCGACGTACTGGCCCCCGCGCCGACCAGCATCCCGTTGACGCAGGCGGCGGCGATCCCCGTGGCGGGCCTGACGGCGTGGCAGGCGGTGCACGAGCAGGTGAAGGTGACTCCCGGCCAGCGGGTGCTGATCAACGGCGCCGGTGGCGGGATCGGCGGGTTCACCGTCCAACTCGCCAAACTCGCGGGGGCCTTCGTCGTCGCCACGGCCAGCGCCCGCAGCGCCGCCGCGGTCACCGCCCAGGGCGCCGACCAGATCGTCGACTACACGGCCGAACCGCTGCCCGATGGCATGGATGCAGTGATCAACCTGGCCCCGATCAGCCCCGAATCGGCTGCCGGGCTGGCCGAGCTCGTTCGCCCTGGTGGTTCGGCGGTATCTGTCGCCACCCCGATACCGACCTATCCGCACTTCGTCACCCGCAACGATCCCGCGCAACTGCGCGAACTCGTCGCGCTCATCGACGCCGGCGACCTGAGCCTCGACATCGCCCAGACCCTTCCCCTGTCGGACCTGCCCGCGGTCCATGCCCGCAGCGAAGCCGGCCAGACCCGCGGAAAGATCATCCTCATCCCATGAACATCTTCATCCGGTACGGCAAGGCCTCTGCCATCCTCAGCGCAAGGCTGGCCGCATGCGTGCTGTGGTTCATCGCCCACGCGTTGAACGTTGACCTCGTGGTCGACATGCGCAACGGGCAACCGCCCACGCCGGTGGGCCTTGCCCAGGTCGCGGGGTTCACTCTCAGCTTGTCCCTGCTGGCCTGGGGCGTGCTTACGGCGCTGGAGAAATACGCCAAGCACGGAAAAACCATCTGGCGCATCCTGGCCCTGACCACCCTCGCCGTGTCCTTTCTCCCGATCCTCGGCGTCGAGGCGTCCGTGGGAACGAAGATCGCGCTATCGCTCATGCACGGGGCCGTCGCGGCCGTCCTCGTGCCGTGGCTGCCCCTGAAACGACAAGATCCCGCCTGATCGCGATGATCAGACGGGATCCCGTCAACTTCAGTCCGGCCGTTTCGAGAACGGCCCGGCGGCGCAGCAGGGGCCGTTTCAGGCCGCCGCCTCCTCCTCGAGATCGAGATGGACCTCCATACCCTCCAGCGGCGCGTCCAGGTCGTAGATGTAGTCGCCGAAGCGGCGCACGTTGTCCTCCTGATAGGGCGACATGATGGCCACGTCGGCGCGATGCACCGTCTCGCCCTCGCCGCGCAGCTGGTTGAGTACCAGGGACATGTCCAGGGTGGTCTGGTACATGACCAGGTCGGCGACCAGGGTGTTGAACTTGATCGCCTTTTCCTGCTCCTCCGGGTCGTTCTCGGCGATCACCCCGTTGTTGCCGAACCCGATCCACTTGGAGAAGTTGTTGTAGGACTCGACCATGTTGGTGGCCCGGGTGATGTTCTCCCGCAGCGTGGCGTCGGAGACGTGCCGAAGAAGCACCATGGTGCGGATCACGCGGCCCAGCTCGCGGAAGGCGCGGTAGATCTTGTTGCGTTTGGAGTCGTGCCGCAGCCGCCGCAGCAGCGTGATCGACGACAGCTCGCCTTCGCGGATGGAGATGGCCACCTTCATCAGGTCCTGCCAGTGATTTTCGATCAGCTGCCAGTTGATCGGTTCGCCGAACAGCGCGTCGATATGCCGATAGCGGACGCCGGGCTCGGGCCGGTGGAAGGTCAGGTCCCGGAAGTTGCGGATACGCGGCAGCAGCTCGAACCCGAACAGGTGCGCCAGTCCGAAGACAGGAAACGACTGGCCTTGCGTGTCGGCGTGGATCTCCTTGGGGGCCGCGTCGCTCTCCTGCTCCAGCAGCCCTTCGATGATGTAGACGGCCTCCCACACCCCGCACGGCACGAATCTTGAAAAGAGCGCGATGTAGTTATCGGCGATGTGGTGGTAAGCGACGCCGCCGGACTTGCGGGCCTTGAGCGAGGGCCGGCCCTGCTCGTCGATGAGCAGGTCGGCGTTGTCCGGGTAGCCCGCATCCACGGCCGCGGCCATGTTCTTCATACGGGTCTTCAACTGCGCCACGAACTCCGAGGCCGTGGCGGGCAGGCCCACCTCGGCGCAGTAGGTGGCCAGGTGCGGCTGGCAGTCCTCCCAGCTCAGCAGCTGGGACTGCCAGTTGGCGTAGGCCTCCGAGCCGACCGCCGCCACATCGCCGCGCACCAGTTCGTCCGCCAGGCAGGAGAAGACGCAGATTTCGAAGTGCCGGCGTACCAGCTTGCCGGGGCGCCGCTTGTCGGCGATCACTTTCTGCCAGGCCTCCGGCGCGAAGGAGACGTCCACGTGCTTGCGCACCGTCACTGTGGAGATCTCGCCGGTCGTCTCATCGACGACCTCCTCCTCGGCGGTGTATTCGTCGCCGATGAGCTCGCTGGTGCGGGTGGCGTTGGCGCGTACGAACTCCAGCGCCTCCAGCAGCCTGCGGTCCGTGCTGGCCGGCTCCAGCACCAGCACGCCAGCCAGGCGCAGCAGCAGCCCGCGGTGTGAGCGGTAGAAGCGGTCCAGCAGCGGCAGGTAGTTGTCGCCGTGGAAGGCGGCCAGCGCCTCGTGCTCGGCTACCAGAGGTCGTGGTCATATTCCGACGAGACTTCTCGATAAGCGCTGAGCCGCAGGTCAGCTGAGTGCTGGGGGGTTGCAGCAGGTCGAGTCGGTCTCGATTTCGACATACTGGCGAGTGGTGACGGAGTGTTCTCGTACGGTTACGGTCCGTGCAGCATGAGTATTTATCTGGCGAGCAGGTGAGCCGGTACGGCCGGTTTGTGGCGGATCCGACACCCGAGGAGCTGGAGAGGTTCTTCTTCCTGGATGAGGCCGCGCTGGCGCAGGGCGCGGGGGCGGCGGGGTGTGGAGAATCGGCTCGGCTGGTCGTTGCAGTGGGGGACGGTGCGGATGCTCGGCACGTTCCTGACCGATTCCGGGCCCGCTGAGGTGCCGGAGGTGGTGATCCGCTACGTGGCCGAGCAACTGGGGACCGAGGACTGGACGGTCGTCAAGTGCTACGGCGACCGGTGGCAGACGCCCTACGATCACGCGGCGCAGATCCGCAAGCTGCTGAAGTACCGGGAGTTCAGCGAGGCCGAGGCCGAGGTGACGGCGTTCATCGCTTCGCGGGTGGCCAAGACGCGCGATTCCAAGCGGGAGTTGTTCGACCGGGCGGTGTTGTGGCTGATTGAGAACCGGGTGCTGCTGCCGGGCATCACGACGGTGTCGCGGCTGGTGACCGAGGTACGGCGGGAGGGGCTGGCCGCGATCAACAGGGCGTTGGTGGAGGCGGCGCCGCGTCACATGCGCGGGGAGCTGGTGGCCACGCTCACTGTGCCCGAGGGCAAGAAGGTGTCGGTGCTGGAGTGGATGCGCACCGCGGTGACCAAGCTGTCGGGCACGGGCATGGGCGAGGCCTTCGACCGGGCGGCGTATGTGCTGGGGCTGGGCACGGGGGCGGTGGACTGCAGCGCGGTGGCGCCGGTGAAAATGGCCGAGCTGGCCAGATTCGGCACTACCGCGAAGGCCTTTCGGATCAGGCAACTTCAAGACGATCGTCGCGAGGCCACGCTGCTGGCGACGGTGCGACAGCTGGAGGGGGTCGCGGTCGATGACGCGTTGTTGCTGTTCGACCTGCTGATGTCGACGAAGCTGCTGTCGCAGGCCGGCCGGGCCGGGGAGAAGGAGAAGCTGCGGACTCTGCCGCGGCTGCGGGTGGCGGCGGCCCGGCTGGCGACCGCGTGGGCGATCGCGCGTGATACCCCGCCGACGCGTGTCGGCGACGATGGCGGGCCCAAGGACACCACGGCGAGCGAGGTGGTGAGCGCGGTGGTGCAGGTGGTCAGCCGGGAGCAGTTGGGGGCGGCGCTGGCCACGATCGCGGAGCTGCTGCCGCTGCCGGCTGATGAGGACGACGGCGATCTGGAGTGGCGGGCGGAGCTGGTGGAGCGCTACGGCACCGTCAAGCCGTTCATCGAGCAGCTGGCCTCGGTCATCCCGTGGGGGGGCGACGGCGGCCGGCTCGCCGATCGTCGCCGCGGTGAAGGCGCTGCCGAGGCTGACGGCGGCGCGCAAGCCGGGCCGCGAGCACATCAAGGGGTTCGAGGAGCTGGTGACCGGGTCGTGGCGGCGGCTGGTGTTCGCCAACCCCAAGCTGGAGGCGCCGCAGATCGACAGGCCCGCCTACGTTTTTTCGATCCTGGAGGCCCTGCATCTGGCCCTGCGCCGCCGCGATGTGTACGCGGTGGGCGCGGACAAGTGGGGCAACCCGCGGGCTCGGCTGATCGAGGAGCGGCTGTGGGTTCGTGAGCGTTCCTCGGTGCTGACGGCGCTGGGCCTGCAGGCCGATCCGCGCGCGCATCTGCGTGAGCTGGCCGACCTCGTCGACGACGCCTACACCCAGGTCGCCGCCGGGCTGGCGGCGAACGCGTCGGTGAACATCAAGGGCGGCAAGTTGCACCTGTCCCGGCTGAAGGCCGCCCCGCTGCCGGAGGGCTTCAAGGCCGTGCACGACGCGGTGGCGGCGATGCTGCCGCGCATCGACTACCCCGAGCTGCTGCTGGAGACGCACGCCAAGACCGGCATGTTCGACCGCATGCACCACATCTCCGGCTCGCACCTGCGCCGCGATGACCTCGACATCACCCTGGCCGCGCTCACTGTGGCCCGCTCGTGCAACGTGGGCCTGGTGCCGGTGATCATAGAGGGGATGCCGGCGCTGGCCGAGCACCGGCTGCTGGGCGTGGAGAAGGGCTACTTCCACAGCGAAGGCATCGCCGCGGCCTCGGCCCGCCTGGTCGACAAGCAGGCGGGCATCGACATCACCGCCGACTGGGGCGGCGGGCTGGTGGCCTCGGTGGACGGCATGCGCTTCGTCGTGCCGGTCCGCTCCCTGCACGCCCGGCCCTCGCCGCTCTACTGGGGAATCGGCAAGCGCGCACGAGGCTCCACCTGGCTGAACACCGTCTCGGACAAGGTCATGGGGCTCGGCGGCCTGCTGGTGCCCGGCACACTGCGCGACTCGCTGTTCATCCTGGACGCTATTCACCGCCTGGACGCCGCCGAGCACCCCGAGGTGATCACCACCGATCAGGGCAGCTACAGCGACGTCGTGTATGGCCTGTTCGCGATCTGCGGTTATCAGTTCGCGCCGCGGCACGCCGACATCACCGACACTCAGCTGTGGTGGGTCGACACTGCGATGCTGGAGGGCACGCTGACCCTCAATCACAGGTCCGGCAACGCGTGGGGCGACTTCAACACCCTGGGCCTGCGCCGGGTGTCGCTGCCGGCGATCGTGCAGCACTGGGACGACATGGTGCGGGTGGCCGGCTCGCTGGCCACCAATCAGGTCCGCGCCTACGACCTGATCCGGATGATGATGGCCGACGGCCGCCTGACCGGTCTCGGGAACGACTTCGCCCACTACGGCCGGATCTTCAAATCGCTCCACCTGCTTCAGGTCATCCATGTCGAGGAGTACCGCAGGATGATCGGAGCCCAGCTCAACATCGGCGAGTCCCGCCACACCCTGGCCCGCCGCGTCTTCTTCGGCAACCTCGGCCGCCTGACCAGGGGCTATGAACGCGGCATGGAGGACCAGGTGGGCGCGCTCGGCCTCGGGCTGAACGCCATAATCTGGTGGAATTCGCTCTATATCGATGCGGCGGTCAAGAAGCTGGACAGCGGCGCGCTGGGTATCAAGGGCGGGCAGGTCACCCCGGAGATCCGCGCCCATGTGCTGCCTCTCATGTTCGAGCACATCAACTTTCACGGCTTCTACCCGTTCAACCGCCCCGAGGTCGGCGGAGAACTCCGCGAGCTTCACAACTCGGCCGCCACAGAAAACGACAGGTAGCATGCCGGAGATCGCGAGAGCCGCTGGCGTCGGGGTCGCGGTGGACCTGATCTACCGCAGGGTCACGGCGATGCCGCGACCGCCGAAGAAGCTCTCGAACATCTTGATGGGCATGACGGCGCGGCGGGCGGTCGTGGTGTGGCCGGAAGGGTTGCCAATGTGCAGCGTGCCGTGGTCGTGGCCGGTGAGCAGGACCAGGTGCCCGCCGCGGCCGGGAGCTGGCAGGGTGGGGCGGCGGATCTCCTTGTGGACCGAGGCCATGACCAGGTGACCGTCGGCGAGCAGGGCGGGCAGGTCGGCGACGGCCAGGTGCGGGAGCACCCGGGCGGTCATGTCGTGTTCGGCGCGGACGAACTCGGCGAATGGCGCGTAGTACAGGCCCTTGATCGTCGCGTCGGCCTCTTCGCGGTAGCCGCCGTAGGCGCGGCAGTCGCGCACGAGTTCCAGCAGGGGCGGGGCGTGGCCGTCGCGGTGGTCGAGGATCATCTGCAGGCAGGCCATGCCGCAGGCGTGCCGGCACCAGCGGCCGTACTCGGCCTGGTTGGTGGCGCCGGAAGCGGGCCAGAGCGGATCGTCGGCCGCCTCGGCGCCCTCGTAGGCGATGGCCGCGATCCGCTCGGCACTCATGGGTGAACAGGCTGATGCCGTCATGAAGGGTCCGCTGCGCGCTGCGCGCTCCCGTGCAGGCCAGGCACCCCACAAGTTCCCCCGCTGCCCTCGGCGCGGCCGACCAGCGACCGGAACGTGGTCCAGGCGATGTTGCCGCCGGACAAGACCACACCGATTGTGCCGGAAGAGATCTGTGTGGACATCCGCACCGTTGCGGGACGCCTCGGCCACGCAGGCGGGGGAACGACTACGTTGCGGGTCTACGCCGCATGGGTGGAGGAATCGGACCGACACGCCGCGGAGCTGCTCGCAAGTCGGCTTTCCCGAAGAATGCCGTGAGTTTGGCGATGCCCTAGCCAGCTTTGTCCAGGCCCGCAAGCTGCGGCCGATCAGGTTCTGCGCGAGATGACCATGATGTATTCGCAGGGAGCGTTCGTTCGGTTGGCGAAGCCGTGGTCCGCGTCGGCCTGGAAGAACAGGGAGTCGCCTGTGTTCAGGGTCTCGCTGATCCCGCCGATCGCGACGGTGAGGGTGCCTTCGAGCACCACGAGTTGTTTCTCCGTACCCGGCGGATACGCGGGCAGCAGCCCGGTAGAGACCTGCGCGGGGAGGTAGTGGACGATCATCTCGGCTCCTCCCGCGCCCGGGGCCGCTGACACCATGTGCCGCTCGAAGCCGGTTTCCGGGTCACGGAAAACGGGGCGATCGTTCTTGCGCATGACAATGGCCACACCAGACGCGGCAGCAGCTGGCGCACCGATCAGGTCCGAGAGCGACGCGTCGAGCGCGTGGGCGATCCTAGACGCGACGCCGATCGTCGGGCTCTTCTCACCGCGTTCGACCTTGGACAGCATCGCCCGGCTGACCGACGACTGTGTGGACAGCTGCTCCAGCGTCAGGCCCGCCTCCTCGCGGCGTCGCCGCACGTTACCGCCGAACGCGCCGGCCAGGTCGTCACCGTGCTGTGGTTCGGCCGCGTTGCCGTCTTGCTCGACCACCGTGCTCCTCGATCGATGGGTACCTCGCTGCCCACAGTGTAGGGTTTCTCCTAAAGAAGATATGGTCTTCTATTGGAGACGCGCGATGTGCGCCCAACACGACGGAGGTTCCATGCGTTTGATCTCGAGTGGCCAGCACCATGCCACGTTCGAATTCGGCGATCTGCAGGTGATCTCGTTGCGAGACGGGTACATCGACATGCCGCCGACACGGCTCCGCGACGAGGGTGGGCGCACGCTCGATGAGCTGCCAGCCGCCGTCCCGCTGGCTGGCGACAACTTGCGGCTGTCGGTCAACGCCTTCTTCGTCACCGACGGCACGCGGTCGGTTCTCATCGACACCGGCGCGTCCAACGCCTGGCACGACCCCACCATGGGATTGATCTACGACGCGCTCGACGAAGCGGGAATCGACCGCGCGCATGTCACCGATGTGGCCATCACCCACAAGCACGAAGACCACGTGAGCGGCCTGATCGCGCCGGACGGTTCAGAGGCGTTCACCAAACTCGAGCGCGTGTGGATCGGCGCGGGCGACACCTCGGTGTTCACGGGGCGGCTCGAGCCGATCCGCGACCGGGTCGTACCCGTGTCGGAGAAGGTCGCGATCAACGACTGGACCACCGCGATCCCGACACCGGGCCACACACCCGGTCACACCGTCTACGACATCAGGAGCGGCACCGGCCACCTTCTCGTCTGGGGCGACACCGTTCACGTTCCCACGCTCCAATTCGATCAGCCGAACGTGTCCTGGGAGCTCGACGGCAACCAGTCCCAGGCCCGCGCCGCGCGAGCGGCCCTCCTCGAACAACTGACCCAACCACACCACTTCGTAGCCGGCGCCCACCTCGACTCACCCGGCATCGCCCGCGTAACCCCCTCCGGCGACGGTTATGCGCTGGAATACCTCGCACCACCGATCGGCTGATCGAGTCTGTCGGCTCCGGGCCGCGCTCGCGATGGCGGCCAAGGAGGGCAAGCTCGTCTGGCCCGGCTGGTCGCCCACGAACTCGACCACCTGGACGGCCGCCTCTACACCAGCCGCATGCGCGACGGCCTCCTGGCTACGTCACTGATTTTGGGAGCCAGTTGTCGACGGCTCCGAGAGCCACTTGGTGATCTTCTCCACTGGAGGTGTCGGCGAGATTGAGAGCCAGTCGCTCCTGCACGCCACCACGTCGGCTGATGCCATCGGGATCGAGCATGCCGGTGGACTATGACCGGCAACGCCGAGACCTGCCGCTCCGCTCGGGGCCGGGCTAGGGGGTCAGAGAGATGATTTTGTTGGTCTGAACGGGCTCTGTTGCACATTCCGGAATGTGCACCAGAACCTCTGAACGGGACAGCGCTTGTAGATGAGTTCTGACAGCGGTTGAAGATCAATATGGTGACGGCGGCCATGGAATGCGGCTCTTCCGCAAATTTCGTGATCGACTGCGCGACGGTGGCGCAGAGGCTTTGAGGCCTGGCCTGTGATCACGATCGCGTTGCAACGGCGGCGAT
>NZ_JBHZBH010000038.1:0-22125 GCF_042754765.1 Nonomuraea sp. NPDC059194
CCACCCCCCCTTTTTATTCAGGCTCCGGGCGTTTTGTTTATGTTTAATTTCCACCGGTTGTTGGTGGGTGCCCGCCGCCCCGGGGGCGGGGCCCCCCGCCAAGGCTGCGCCTCAGGGCGTCAGCAGCACCTTGATCGCGCCGTCGCGCTTCTTCTGGAAGATCTCGTAGCCGAGCGGCGCCTCCTCCAGCGGCATCCGGTGCGTGGCCAGGTCCATGACGCCGAGCGGATCGGCGACATCCATGACCAGCGGCATCAGCCGCGGAATCCAGCGGCGCACGTGCGCCTGCCCCATGCGGATCGTGAGGCCCTTGTCGAACATCTTCAGCATGGGAAGCGGGTCGGTCATCCCGCCGTAGACGCCGGTGACGGAGATCGTGCCGCCCCGCCGTACCGCGTCGATGCAGTCGTGGAGCGCGGCCAGCCGGTCCACGCCCGCGGTGCGCATCAGCGGCGCGGCCAGCGCATCGGGCAGCAGGCCCGTGACGGCCTGACCGAGTTTGGCCACGGGCGAGCCGTGCGCCTCCATGCCGACGGCGTCGATGACCGAGTCGGCGCCCCTGCCCCCGGTCAGGTCGCGCACCTTGTCGGGCACGTGCTGGTCGCGGGCGTCCAGGACCTCGATGTCGTGCCGCCTGGCCATGTCCAGGCGCTCGTCGACGCCGTCGACGCCGATCACCCGGTAGCCGCGGTGCTTGGCGATGCGGGTGCACATCTGGCCGATCGGGCCCAGACCGAACACCACGAGGCTGCCGCCCTCGGGGACGTCGGCCCACTCCACGGCCTGCCACGCGGTGGGCAGCACGTCGGACAGGTACACGAACCTTTCGTCGGGCGGTCCCTCAGGCACGCTGATCGGGCCGAACTGGGCCTGCGGCACCCGCAGGTACTCGGCCTGGCCGCCGGGGACCTCGCCGTAGAGCTTGGTGTAGCCGAACAGGGCGGCGCCCGTGCCGTACTCGCGCACCTGCGTGGTCTCGCACTGCGCGTACAGCTCCCGCTGGCACATGGGGCAGTGCCCGCAGGAGATGTTGAACGGGATCACCACCCGCTCGCCGGGCCTGATGGTGCCGACCGCCGTGCCGACCTCCTCCACCACCCCCATCGCCTCGTGGCCGAGGATGTCGCCCTCGCCCATGAACGGGCCGAGCACCTCGTACAGGTGCAGGTCGGAGCCGCAGATCGCGGTGGTGGTGACCTTGATGATCGCGTCGGTCGGCTCCTTGATCGCCGGGTCGGGGACCTCCTCGACCCTGACGTCGCGCTTGCCGTGCCAGGTGAGTGCCTTCATGTCCGTTCCGCTACCCGAGGCACGACCGTTGGCACCTGCCGACCGCTCCTGCCGACCGCAGGACGGCATGGGGTGTGCCGTTCGGCGCAGAGCGGGGGGCGTGCGGGCGAGCGGAAAGATCGTCCGTGGTAACTCCTGAGGGTGAGAAAGCGAGCGTTCCTGCTGGTCCTGGCCCTCCTCGCGATCCCCGCTCCCGTCCGCGCCGACGCCTGTGACGTCGGCGCCGCCCCCCGCATGGACGTCTACCCTGGCCGCGCCCCCGGCCGGCCTGGCGTGTTCGTCGTCCACGGCGGCTGGTGGTCGCAGGGCGACAAGTCCGACCTCAGCTCGGTCGCGCGGCGCTTCGCGAGCCTGGGCTACGCCGTGTTCAACCTCAACTACCGCCTGTCCGGCACCGCCACCTGGCCCGCGCCGCGCGACGACGTGCTGGCCGCCATCGCCCACGCCCGCGACCACGCCGCCCGCTACGGCTTCGACCCCGACCGCTACGTCATCGTCGGCTTCTCGGCCGGCGGGCACCTGGCGCTGGAGGCCGGAGAGTACGAAGGGGGGCCGGAGGGACTGCGCGGCGTGGTCGGCTTCTCGCCCGTCGTCTCACCCACGAGCGCCTACTGGGCGGGCGGCGCCGCCAACGCCTCGGCCCTGGCCCGCCGCCTGCGCGAGTCGGCCGTCGCCCTGGCGGGCTGCCCGCCGTACCGGTGCCCGGGGACCTGGTCGAGCATGGAGGTCGAGGGCGTCGGCGTCCCGGCGCTCATCGTCCACTCCGCCGGCGAGTTCGTCCCCGCGCGGCCCAGCCTCGCGCTGCACGCCCGCTCGCCGCTGGTGTCGGTGCTGGTGCTGCCCGGCAGCGGCCACAGCACCGCCCTGTACGGCCAGGCGACCGTCGCCGCCGCCGCCGAACGGTGGATCGCCGCCGTGCTCACAGCCTAGGCAGCGCCCTGCCGTACAACCAGTCTGAGAACAGCGGCTCCAGCGGGCGGGAGGTGTGCCGCTGCGCGTGGGCGGCGAACGCGTCGGTGGTGACGGTGCCGTGCCGGTTGTCGGCCGTCCACGCGCGCACCATCGGGAAGAAGGCCGGATCGCCCATCTCCTCCCGCAGCCGGTGCACTGTCAGCGCGCCCCGCTTGTAGACGCGGTCGTCGAACAGGCGGCCGGGCCCCGGGTCGGCGAGCGTGAAGTCCTGCGGCATTTCCGTCAGCCGCTGGTGCCAGCGCTTGGCGTTCGCGGAGGCAGGCTCGCCGCCCGAGGCCTCCGACCAGAGCCATTCGGCGTAGGCGGCGAACCCCTCGTGCAGCCAGATGTCGTTCCAGTTACCGAGGGTCAGGCTGTTGCCGAACCACTGGTGGGCCAGCTCGTGGGCGACCAGCCGCTCGAAGCCGCGCCGCCCGTCGACGTGGTTGCGCCCGAAGATCGACAGCCCCTGCGCCTCGATCGGGATCTCCAGCTCGTCGTCGGCGACGACCGCGGTGTAGCCGTCGAAGGGGAAGGGGCCGAACCTGTCGCTGAACAGCGCCAGCATCTCGCCCTGCCGGGCGAAGTCGTGCCTGACGCGCGTGCCGAGCCTGGCGGGGTAGGCCAGCCCGTCGCCGAGCTGGTAGCGGCCGATCTGGACGCTGGCCAGGTAGGTGGCCATCGGATCGGTGCGGGAGAAGATCCAGGTGGTGGCGCCGCCAGCGCGCCGCTTGTGCACCGGCGCGCCGTTGGTCAGCACCTGGTACGGCGAGGCCGTCGTCACCGTCATGGTGTAGGTGGCCTTGTCGTCCGGCCGGTCGTTGCACGGGAACCAGGAGGGCGCGCCGATCGGCTGGCTGGCCACCAGCGCGCCGTCGCTCAGCTCCTCCCAGCCCACGCCGCCGAAGGGGCTGGAGACCGGCCGCGGCTTGCCCGCGTAGGCGACCTCGACGCCGATCGCCGTCCCCGCCGGTCGCACCCTGCCGAGGTGCACCGTGAGCCGGCCCGCCCGATGCGTGTGCCGGACGCGGACGCCGTCGACCTTGACCGCGGTCACCGTGAACGGGCCCAGGTCGAGCTCCAGGTCGGTCACCGGCTCGGCGGTCTCCACCGACAGCGTGGCCAGGGCGCCCAGCCAGTTCGTCGACACGCGGTAGCGCAGGTCGAGGTCGTAGTGCGTGACACCGAAGCGCGGATCGCCGTGCCCGGGGAAGTAGGGGGTCAGCGCCATGGCGAGATGGGGTTGCCGAACCAGCGCGTCCCGTCGGGCACGTTCTCTCCCCGCATCACCAGTGAGGCGGGGCCGACCGTGGCGTGCGCGCCGATCGTCGCGGCGGGCAACACGACCCCGTGAGGGCCGAGTGTAGCGCCGGTGGCCAGGCCGACCGTGTCGATGCTCATGACCCGATCATGGAACAGGTGCGTCTGCAGGACGCATCCGCGGTTGACGCACGCGCCGTCGCCGAGGCTCACCAGGTCCGCCTCGGGCAGCCAGTAGGTGTGGCAGGTGACTCCACGGCCGACGCGTGCCCCGAGCGAGCGCAGCCACACGTTCAGCGGCGCGGTGCCCAGCCACGGGTCGGCGAACCACGGGGCGGCCAGCACCTCGACGAAGTTGTCTGCCAGCTCGTTGCGCCAGACGAACGAGCTCCACAGCGGCCGGTCACCGGCGGCGATCCGGCCCAGCAGCGCCCACTTGGCCAGGCTCGCGACCGCGGCGGCGAGCACACCGGCCGCCAGCAGCACCACGCCGCTCAGCAGGGCGGCGGCGGCCGTGCCGTACGTGGTGGCGATCCACAGCAGCGCGCCCGCGCTTAGCGCCGCCAGCGCGGCCGTGCAGGTGGCCGGCAGCAGGCGGCACAGCTCGACCAGGGCGCGGGCGGCCTTCAGCCGCGCGGGCGGGTCGTAGGTGCGGCTGCGGTCGCCGTCCTGGCTGGTACGGCGCAGCTCCACCGGCGGCATGCCCAGGTAGGAGGAGCCCGACTTGGCCTTCTTCGGCGTCGCCGACAGCACGCCGACCAGGCCGTCCTTGGGCACCTTGCGGCCCGGCGCGGTCATGCCGGAGTTGCCGAGGAAGGCGCGCTTGCCGATGCGGGCCTCCGCGATGCGCATCCACCCGCCGTCGAGCTCGTAGGGGGCCACCATCGTGTCGTCGGCCAGGAAAGCGCCGTCCCCGACCGAGGTCATGGACGGCAGCGCGAGCACGGTGGACAGCTCCGCGTCACGGCCCACCTTCATGCCGAGCGCGCGCAGCCAGCCCGGCGTCAGGACGCTGGCGTACAGCGGGAACAGCCACACCCTGGCCGAGGCCATCAGCCTGCCCGTCGCCCACGCCTGCCAGGCCGTACGGCTGTGCACGGGATACAGGCCGGCGACCAGGCCGATCGCCAGCAGCCGCACGCCCGCCAGCGTGACCAGCGCGAACACCGCCATCCCCGCCACCGTCGCCACGGGCAGCGCCCACAGCGTGTTCGCCGCCAGCAGCACCGCCAGGCCCGCGCCGACCCCGAGGGCGGGCAGCAGGCTCAGCGCGAGGGCCGAGACCGCGTACACGCCCACCCACAGCCGCGACCTGGGCGGCCGCTCCTCGGCGCGGCGCGCCTTGCCCTGTCTGGAGGCGGGGGCGCCCGCCCACCGCGTGCCGGCCGGGATCGCCCCCTGGACCGCCGAGCCAGGCGCGACCTGCGCGTGCTTGCCGATCTTCGTGCCGGGCAGCAGCGTCGAGCGCGAGCCGACCGCCGCGCCCGCGCCGATCCTGATCTCGCCGACGCGCACCTGGTCGCCGTCGTACCACACGCCGCTCAGGTCGACCTCGGGCTCGACGGAGGCGCCCCTGCCGAGCCTCAGCATGCCGGTGACGGGCGGCGCGGAGTGCAGGTCGGCGTCCGCGCCCACCTGCGCGCCCAGCAGTCGCGCGTACCACGACATCAGCGGAGCGCTGCCCAGGTCGGGCAGCCCGAGCCTGGCCGCGAACTGCTCGGCGAACCACAGCCGCAGATGGACGGCGCCGCCCCGCGGGTAGCGTCCCGGCCTGAGACGGCGCAGCAGCAGGCGGGCGACGGCCGCCGACAGCGCGAGCCGCCCCGGCGGCGACAGCAGCACCAGCGCGCCGGCCGCGACCCACCACCACGACAGCACCGGCGTCCACAGCAGGTTGGCCAGCGCAGCGACTACCACCAACAGGCGCAGCCCCGTCACGGTCATCAGCGGCACCATGAGCGCCGCCTGCGCCATCGAAGCGGGCACCGGCATGGGCGTGACCTGGCGCGCGGGCTCGGGGGCCGGTTGTGACCGCTCGTCGCCCAGCAGGTCGTGGAGGGCGCCGAACGTCGAATGCTCGTAGAGGTCGGCGACCGTCACCGCGGGGTAGCGCAGGCGCAGGGCGGACACCAGCCGCGCCGCCGCCAGGCTGCCGCCCCCCTCGGTGAAGAAATCGGTCTCGGGGCTTTCTGGCGCGACGCCGAGCACCGCCGCCCACTGCTCGGCCAGCCATCCCCGCTGCGCCCGCTGCCGGGGCAGCGGCCACGGCAGGGCGTCGCGGTCGATCTTGCCGGAGGTGCGGGTCGGCAGGTCCTCGACGATCGCCAGGCGGGGCACGAGCGCGGCCGGCAGCCGGTCATGGAGCAGTTCCCTGGCCTCGGCCAGGTCGAAGTCGTCGGCCGCGACGAGGTAGCCGACCAGGAGCTGGCCGCGCACGGCCGCCGCCGCGCCGGCCACGCCGGCCAGCGCCCGCAGGGCCGCGTCCACCTCGCCGAGCTCGATGCGCCGCCCGCCCAGCTTGACCTGCTCGTCGGCGCGGCCGGCGAAGACCAGCCCCTCGGGCTCGGCGCGGACGAGGTCGCCGCTGCGATAGGCGCGCTCCCAGCCCAGGCTGGGCAGCGGCGCGTACTTCTCGGCGTCCTTGACGGGGTCCAGGTAGCGGGCCAGGCCGACGCCGCCGATGATCAGCTCGCCGGTGCCGCCCATCTCGACCGGCTCGCCCCGCTCGTCGACCACCGCCAGGTCCCAGCCGTCCAGCGGCAGCCCGATCCTGACCGGCCCCTCGCCGGTCATCAGCGCGGCGCTGGCCACGACCGTGGCCTCCGTGGGGCCGTAGGTGTTCCAGACCTCTCTGCCGGGTACGGCCAGCCGCGCCGCCAGCTCGGGAGGGCAGGCCTCGCCGCCGAAGATCAGCAGGCGGACGTCGTCGAGCGTCTCGGCCGGCCACAGCGCCGCCAGCGTCGGCACGGTCGAGACGACCGTGATGCCGTGGGCGACCAGCCACGGTCCGAGATCCATGCCGGTGCGCACCAGCGACCGCGGGGCGGCGACCAGGCACGCGCCGTGCCGCCAGGCCAGCCACATCTCCTCGCACGAGGCGTCGAAGGCCACCGACAGCCCGGCCAGCACGCGGTCGCCGGGGCCCAGCGGCCGGTCGGCCAGGAACAGGCCCGCCTCGGCGTCGACGAAGGCGGCGGCGTTGCGGTGGGTGACGGCCACGCCCTTGGGCCTGCCCGTCGAGCCCGAGGTGAAGATGATCCAGGCGTCGTCGTCGACCGTGGGCCCGCCGTCGTGGGTCCAGGGGGCGGGCTCGCCGTACATGGTGATCTTGTCGGTGACCACCGCGCGGACGCCCGCCTCGGAGAAGACCAGCTCGGCGCGCTCGTCGGGGTCGTCGGCGTCGACGGGCACGTAGGCCGCGCCCGCGCTCAGCACGGCGAGGATCGTGATGTAGAGGCCGACGGTGCCGGACGGCACCCGCACGCCCACCCGGTCGCCGCGCCGTACCCCCGCCTCGGTCAGCTCGCCGGCCAGCCGCCGCACGTGGGCGGCGAGCTCGGCGTAGGTCAGTGAGACCTGGCCGTCGTCGAGGGCGGGCGCCCCGGGGTGCGCCGCCGTCGTCGCGTCGAGGATGTCCAGCAGGGTGCGCGGCGGCGCCGCCAGCGGGCCCGCGGCGTAGACGGCAAGCTCTTGCTGATCGACGACGGACGGTAGCAAGGCGAGCTCCTGGGGTTGAAGACAACAGGACGCCAACGTGGCATTGTCCTCCGCTATTCCTTATTTCACAGGACATTCGTGAGCGGCGTCTCTATATATGAGACATATCTTCTTAAAATATGAGAAGTAGGGCTAGTGTGCAGTCCCATGAACGCCGTATATACCCATGGCCACCACGAGTCGGTTCTGCGCTCGCACCGCTGGCGCACCGCCGAGAACTCGGCCGCCTACCTGCTGCCTCACCTGAAGCCGGACATGAAGGTCCTCGACGTCGGCGCGGGCCCTGGCACCATCAGCGCGGACCTGGCGGCCCTGGTCGGCCACCTGACCGTTTCGGAGGTCACCGCCGAGGCGCTGGAGCTGGCCAGGGCGGAGGTGACGGGCCGCGGCCTGACGAACGTCGACTTCGCCGTCGCCGACGTGCACGCGCTCGACCATCCCGACGACACCTTCGGCGTCGTCCATGCCCACCAGGTGCTCCAGCACGTCGGCGACCCCGTCCAGGCGCTGCGCGAGATGCGCAGGGTCACCAAGCCCGGCGGTCTCGTCGCGGTCCGCGACAGCGACTACGCCGCCTTCGCCTGGTATCCGCGCCTGCCCGCGCTGGACGAGTGGATGGCGCTCTACCAGCGGGTCGCCCGCGCCAACGGCGGCGAACCCGACGCCGGGCGGCGCCTGCTGTCATGGGCCCGCGAGGCCGGGTTCACCGACGTCACCGCCACCTCCTCGACCTGGTGCTTCGCCACCGACGAGGACCGGCAGTGGTGGGGCGGCATGTGGGCCGAGCGGATCCTGCGCTCCGACATGGCCCGCCAGGCGCTGGCCTCGGGCGCGGCCACGCAGGCCGACCTGCAGCGGATCTCGGACGGCTGGCGCGAATGGACCGCGCACGGCGACGGATGGATCTCGATCCTGCACGGCGAGATCCTCTGCCGCGTCTGACCTGATCGGTCTAGAGTCCGAGCGTGCGGACCCGCTCCCACGCCGGATCGCGATGTAGCACGACCTCGGTGCCGTCGAGCAGCTCGTCGGGGGCCGACACCATCACGATCTCGCCCGCGGCCTCCATCTGGAGCAGCAGGTCGCGCACCCTCGGGCCGACGGGAAGCCTGCCGGCGGGCAGGTCGAGCATGGTCCTGACGGTGTCGGCGACCTCCGACAGGTGGAAGGGGCCGCGGGCCTGCCGTACGAGGTCGCGGACGATCGGCAGCGTGATGAGCTGCTCGGCCTCCAGGTGGGCCAGCCCCCAGACCATCTGCTCGCGGCGGCGGCCGGTGCCCGCGCACGCGCGACAGGCGCGGGTCAGGCCGGGCGCGAGCTCCTCCTGGGCCGTGCCCAGGCACACGCTGCACATCTCATCGTTCGTCATCGCCCCACACTGTACTAAAACACATTAAACCTATGAGGTTTGCGGGTTATTGACGCGCTGGCCGACCGGGGTGCGAAACTGATGCCATGAGCCCGATCGAGGCCCCTGTGCAGGCCGCCGTCCAGGCCGCACAGTGGATCCGCGCGTGCGCCGTCGACGACGCCCGAGGCCGCCACTGGCACGCGGGCGACCGCGCGGCACTGCCGCACCGGCCCGCCTCGCTCTACTCGGGCGCGGCCGGCATCGTGCTGTTCTTCCTCGAACTGGCCGCGGCCACGGGCGACGACTCCTACCTGGAGGACGCCGCCGAGGGCGCCCGCTACCTCAGCGCTGTCTGGCCCGAACAACGCGACCCCACCTTCCACGACGGCCTGGCCGGGATGGTGTTCGCGCTGGCCGAGGCCGGCTGGGTCATCGACGACGCCTTCACCGTCGCCGCCGCACAAGCCGCCGACCTGCTGGCCGCCGCGGGCCCCACCTGGACGGGCGACCCGTGCCAGCGCGGCGACGGCGGCATCATCCTCACCCTCCTGCACGCCTCCGCGCTGCTCGGCGCGCCCGCCTACGAGCGCGTGGCCGTCGAGGCGGGCCTGCGCATCGCCGACCTGCCCGTGCCTGGCCACCGCTTCGGCCCGGACTCACCCGCAGAGTCGCCCGCCGACCTGCCCGTCGACGCCGTCACCCCCGGCTTCCTTTCCGGTACGGCCGGCACCGCGTTCCTGCTGGCCCGTCTCCACGCGGTGACCGGCGAGCCCCGCTTCCACGACGCGGCCGTCAGGGGCGCCGCCTTCGTCAGAGCGGTCAGCGAGGTCAACGGCTCCTGCGCGCTGGTGCCCCACCACCTCCCGCAGGGCCGCCACCTGCACTATCTCGGGTTCTGCTCAGGCTCGGCCGGAGTGGCCAGGATGTTCCACGAGCTGGGCGACGACGACTGGGTGGAACGGCTGGCGCACGGCATCCTCACCAGCGGCGTGCCGTACCGGCGCACTCCCGGGTTCTGGAACGTCCTGTGCCAGTGCTGCGGCGTGGCGGGGCTGCTGGAGCTGTTCGTCGGCCTGTGGGCGGCCACCGGACACGAGGAGTACCGGGCCTTCGCCCTCATCCTCGGCGAGCACCTGGTCGGCGCGGCGCACCAGGGGCGGTGGTGGCAGGCCTACCGCAGACTGCGCCCCGCCGAGATCACCGCCGACACCGGCTACATGGTGGGCGCCGCCGGCATCGGCGCCGCGCTGCTGCACCTGGACGCGGCCGAGCGCGGCGACGACCGCAGGCTCATCCTGCTGCCTGACAACCCGTTCCCGCTGACGGTGCGCTCAGGGCTGGCGTAACCCGCCCACCCTGATCGCCAGCAGTCGCCCTGGCCACGAGCGGGGGAGGCGGCGTTGTCCTCGACGATCCTGGTGGAGACGGAGTCGTAGACCTTGGCCAGGCTGACCGCGAGCGCCTGCGCGGCGTTCCGCTCGGGAATGAGCAGCCTCTACTCATCTCGATCCCCAAATTCCCGCAAGGTGGGATGAACCAGGACGGCACCATGGTCATCAAACCCGGTGAACAGTTCATCACCAGGTGGGGGATCACGATGACGTACAACAGGCCGGGCCGCTCGACGCTGGTGGCCGCGCTGGCGGGCGCACTGATGGTGGCGGGCCTCGCGCCCGCGGCAGCGGCCGAGCCCGCCCGGGACACGCTCGGTCCGTACGGCCTGGGTGGCGTCCAGCTGGGCATGAACGCCAAGGACGCCAAGGCCACAGGGAAGGTCGTGCGGAAGATGAACGCGGGGCACTGCTCCGGCTGGGACCTGAAGGCCTACCCCTCCGGCCGCGACAGCGTGGGCATGTGGATCTCCAAGAAGCGCGGCGTCGCCATGATCTTCGCGCCGAAGGGCGTCAGGACGCCCCAGGGCATCGGCCTCGGCTCCACAGACAAGCAGCTGCACAAGGCCTACCCCAAGCTGAAGCGCGCCGCCAGCGGCTTCCCCATCGTCACGGTCCCCGGCAACCCGAAGGCCTACTACTACTTCCTGCTGCAGAAGAACCGCATCTACGAGATGGGCCTGGCGCTGACGAACCAGGACTGCGCCAACTAACGGCCGAGCCGCGTCCGCACGACCAGGTCGTGGAGCGCCTGGCCCGCCGAGGCCACCTCCGGCAGGCGCGAGGCCTCGCGCTCCTCCTCCAGCCGCGCCGTCATCCGCGCCACGTCGTCGGCTGCCGAGGCCACAGTCGACGCGGGCCCGTGCTCGGCCTCGCGCTTGGCGGCCACCAGCTCGGGCAGGTAGGCGGGGCCGTACTCCAGCAGCCTGGTCAGGTCGGCCTCCAGCGTCCCCATCCCCTAAGGACGGCCGTGCCCGAAGGCGCCGCGGGATCGGTTTCCGGACTTTCCGGACAGGGCGGAGGTCGAGCGGCTACGCGCCGAGCTCGGCAAGACCCGCCAGGTGATCGAGGTGCAGGGAAAGTTCTTCGCGCTGCTGGATCAGCTCGCCACCAGCAGCCAGACGCCGCCGGATCGGGGTGAGCAGTGACCGAGATCGTACAGGCCGCCCAGGACGAGGCGATCACCGAAGTCGATGGAGGCGTGCCTGGCTATGACGAGGCCAAACGATGCCTATTCATGGTCGTGACACGAGGACTCCGAGCCCGCTGGGGGCGCTCGGACACGGCGCTCGATCTCGTCTCGGATCGGGTGGATCTCCTCCACTGGCTTGTCCACCGGGTCGTGCGAACAGTAACCAACAACAACATCAGAGGGTCAGGATTCGGGCTCTGGCACGAATTTCGTGAGCGGGCTGGCTCAGTCGGCGAGCAGGACACGTTTACGGCAACGGATCCTGCTCTCCTAACCACGCACCGTCACCACCGAATTCGTGCCAGAGCGAGAACCGTACGGTCCCGCAGGGTGCGCCGGTCGAGAGAACCGGCGCACCCTCCAGGTCACCAGGGGAAGTGGCTGCAGCTTCGTTCCCACCTGTGCGACGAGGCTCGGTTGTCGGCCAGGACGTTGGTGCCGGCGAAATAGTCGTTGTCGCCGGGGTCATCCAGGTCGTCGACCCAGTTACCGGGATGGACGCAGAAGTATCCAGTGCTCCCGTCGGCCCCCGCATCACGGTAGACGGCGACGATGCCCCAACCATTGGCGTATCCCCGGTTGTGCACGGAGGAGGTGCGGTCGTTGTCGCTGCCCGCGCACCCCGAGTCGTTGCTGTAGTCGAGGTCGTCGCCGCCGGCGGAGCACAACACCTCACCGCAGTTCTTGTAGCGGTAGAGATACACCTTTCCGTCGAGGGGTTTCTGGCTGCACGCGGCCGCGGTTGAGAACGCTGGCTCCGGATCGACGGCCGCCTCGCTGGTCGGCGTTTCCGACGGGGCCGGTGCTGCGGAGGTGCCCGTGGGATCGGCGGGTGGGGTTTCCGCGTGGGCGGGCGCGAACAAGCCCGCCAGCGTGACCAGGGCGGCCACGCTGAGCAGGAGTCTGACTCTTCTCATCTTGGTGTTCACCTTTCGATGTCGGCTAAGAGCGCTCTGGCTCGGGTCAGTGCCGTCTGTTCCAGTCGGTTCCTCGTCTCGACCTCCTCATCGAAACGGCGGCGCACGATGCCCCCGTAATGCCGTTCGAGCTCGCGGATCGTGTCCGAGAGTGGGGTGGACAGGGCGCACGTGGCCTCGGCTGTGGCCAAAGGGACCTCTTTCGCCGGCTCGAGCTTGGCCAGGCCCGCACGGATGGCGCTGGGGTTGTCGTAGGTGAACCCGGCCGCGCGCATGCAGCCCGCCCAGGCCTTGACGGCCTGCGTGTAGCGGGCGTCGGCGAAGATCTGCGGCACGTAGAGCGGGCTCAAATTGTCGGTGGTACGGCTGACGCGGAACCACAGCCGGAAGTCGCCATAGAGCGCCGTGTCGGCCTCGGCCGAGCAGCCACCAGCGCCTCCGGAGATCGTGGGACCGCTGGGCAACTTGATCGAAACCGTCGCGTCGGAGGAGCCGTACATGGCCTGGCCGAGCCGGGTGCGTTGCGCCTCTGTCAGGCTCTCCAGGTAGCGCCGGTTTGGATTGGCGCGTCTTTCCGCCATGACCTTCTCGCGGATCCGCCGGCCGTACCCGTAGACCTTCGCCCACGCGACGTCATCGAGTACATAGCCGACAGGACGGGTTTCACCCGGATCAGCCGGTTCCGACGGCCAGAAGGAGAATCCCCGTTTCTCCAGGCATCGTCGGATGAGTTCCTGGCGCGCCTGGTCGATGAGTTCACGCTGTTCAGCGGTGATGCCTGGCTGAGCGGGATGAGCGGGCGAGCAGGCAGACAGGGCACTCAAAGACACGGCCAGGCACGCGATCCTGTGACGCTGGCGAGCGAGATATGGCATTCGTCCCCTTCTGTTGCTCGATGGACTGCGCTCTAGGGCGCGAGGGAGGCCGCACGACCTTCGCGCGCAGCGATAGGGACTCGTCACAAGCAGCGCAGGAAGTCGCAGAGCGCAACCGAACCTTGGCCGCAGCTTTGCGACGTGAACTGATTTCGTCGATGACGAGTTGATGACGAGTAGCAGCGTTTGCCGGTGAGTTTGGACAGCGTCACGGTCCGCTTCGTGCTGGTGTCAGTTCACAACACGACGGCAGTCAAGGTCCACGTGTTCCCACCCGAGCTGAAACATCCAGCTCACAGCCACGGAAGACCTCTGCTTCGACAAGACTTTGATAGCTTTGCGACACCCGCCGTAAAGCATGTGAATATGATCAAGAGGCACGCTGAAGATCATCTTCACAGGGGAAGACCTGGCCCGGGTGCGCATCGCCTCGCGCGTCGATGAGCTGTGGGAAATGGCGATGAGCCTGCATGTGCTCCAGAAGTCGGCGGAGGCGGCGCGCTGAACGGCTGGCGGCGACAGGCGCGCGTGGACTTGGCCGAGGCGGGACCTCGCGAGGCACCGATGTCAGGAGCGCAGCCAGGAAGGCTCGATCCTCGGGAGCAAACCTCGCCCTGGTGTCCGGGCGCCGAGATCATTCCGGACAGGCAGCTATAGGGTATTTTAAGCTACAGATTTGAGTGCAAAGTACTCATCCAGCACCTCAAGTGGCGACCGGTAATCCAGAGCCGAATGCAGCCGATCCCAGTTGTAGAAACCCTCGATATAGCGGACGACCTGACCTTTGCCCTGGCTCGTGTGGTGAACACGAACCGGTTGAGCCACTCCGTCTTGATGGCCGAGAAGAACGATTCGGCCATCGTATTGTCGTAGCAAATCACGGTTCGTCCCACCGAGCGGCGGATGCCCAGGTTCTTCAGGAAGCGCCTGAACTCGTCCGAGGTGTAGTTGCTCCTCCTTGAACTCAGGGGAGAAACTCCTGCGGGGAGCGCCACGTACCTACCTCTTCCGGACTACATGTCAGCTTATGTAGCTGCCTGTCCGGAACCTTCGGGGCACCTCAACATCGGCTTCGGTGAAAACCCTGCGCTCTTGGAGTTTTCGCTGGTCGAATGTGGTATTCGGGTCAGCTTGTCGGCGTCGATGCGGGAGCCGTGTGGTGGCGGGTTAGTTGGGTGCCGAGTTCGGTTATCTGGTGCAGCATCATGTTGGCGTGGCGGGTGCTGGTGATCAGCCCGGCCCGGTGCAGTACCTGAGCGTGTTGGCTGGCGTTGGACAGGGAGGCTCCGGTACGGCGAGCGAGTTCGGTGGTGGTGCAACCCACGCCGGAGGCGATGCAGCGCAGCATCTGGGCGCGGGTGGCGCCCAGCAGATCGGCCAGGGACTCTTGGGAGCCGGGGGCGGGCGGCGGGTGGCGGGTGGCCGGGTAGACCAGGACAGGGGGCAGGTGGTGATCGACCAGCGCGACCGGGGTGATCTGGCAGAAGTAGGAGGGGATGAGGGTCAGGCCTCGGCCGCGTAGCTGGATCTCACGGTTGCCCGCGGGGTAGGCGGCCTCCAGAGCCGGGGGGCGCCAGCGCATCGTCGGCGCCAAGCTCGCGAGCATGGTTTCCACGCCGTCGTCGGTCAGATGGCGGGCCAGGCCGGCACGTTCCCGGCCCAGGGCGCTTTCCAGCATCGTGTGGTGGGGGCCGAAGGCGAGGCGGCAGTAGTCGGCCGTCAGGCGGCTCAGGCGGCGGATCGAGCGAGGATCGCCCCGGGCCAGATCCTCCAGGCCGGAGGGCAGGCCGACGTGGGCGCGCAGCAGGTTCATCTCCTGGCGGATGCGTACCCGCGTGGTGTCGGCCAGGGCCTCGATGCCGTGCTTGAGTCCGGCTTGGGCCTCGATCGGTGTCAGGAAGTCGGGGAAGTAGGCCCCCGCCGGGGTCAGGGGGATCAGCACGTCTCGAACCTGCGCGAGCAGACCCGCAGCTGCCAGGTCGGCGCGCACCTGCCGCCGCCAGCTGATCATCGTCGTGCCGCCGCCGCGATCTCTGAGGCGATACAGGCTCATCACCATCTCCCACATCGGATCGACACGGGAGGCGATCCGCACGCGGGCGAGGTCTTCAGCGGTGAAAACGATTCTTAAAGTGCCCCTGGTCATGCCCACAGGTTTCCCGTTGCCGATAGCAAACGAATCAACACCGGTCGTCCGAAGGCCTTCGGCGGCCGCCACAGTTGCGCCATAGCCCCGGTTCACGTCCAGGGAGATGGTGTGCGGGCTATCACAGCCGGGACCTCCGCACCTCGATCAGGAACTCCTCCACCGCCGCGCGATCGGGCCGGGCGGGCAGCACGCTGCGCGGCAGCGCCCGCTCGAAGGCGGCCGTCAGCGAGGCGCGCCAGGCCTGCAGCTCCTCCCACGACATCTCGCCCCGCCTGACCTCGAGCAGCCGCTCGCGGTGCGCGCCGACGTCCACCAGCGGCTGGCCGCGCTCGACCAGGTGGGTGCCGCTCAGCAGCAGCCTGATCATGTGCATGGCCTGCTTCCACCGGGGCGCGGCCGGGTCGAGGCGGCGGAACTGCGCGTCGGCGTAGCGCGCGAACGTCTGGTGGGCCCGCTGCGACAGGAACGCCTTCCGCAGGCCCAGCAGCCGCACGCCCGCGGGCGTGACCAGCTCGACCAGCGGCGACCACAGCGTCTCCAGCACCGTCGGGTTGGCCTCCAGCGCCAGCACGCAGAAGCGCTCCACCTCCCACGAGAACTGCTCGGGCAGCGGACCGTCGCGGTGGGTCGGCGGCTTGTCGAGCCGCCAGAACGCCTCGGTGGGCGCCACGAACACGCCCCTCCTGTCGGTGTCGGAGGAGGGCATGTCGAGACCGTAGGCCCGGGAGCCGGTGATCACCGACAGGATCAGGTCGTCCGTGCTCATGTCCCCGCCTCCAGGCCGCCGACCAGGTCGGCGGCCTCCATCCGCCGCACCTCGCCGAGCCCTCCCGGGTACAGGGCGTAGGTCTGGACGCCGGTATCCAACTCCACGTCGCCGGTGACGAGCGCGGCCCAGTCGACGCCGGTCAGGCCGCCGGAGTGCTCGACGCCGCCCGCCCCGGCCGTCAGCCGGTCGGCGAACGCGCCGACGGGCTCGTCCTCGCGCCGCCGGAAGCGCAGCACGCTGTCGCCGCGCCGTACCAGCACCGTGCCGGCCCGCGCCGCGGCGTGCCAGCACGCCACCTCCCACAGCGTCACCCGCCCGCCGGCCATCTGCCCGTCAGTCGCCCGCCTGTCAGTCACCCTCCCGCCGGTCACCCGCCCGTCAGTCGCCTGCCCGCCGGGCCCGAACGCGCTCTCCATCGCCCGGCCCACCCTGGCCAGCTCCTCGGAGGTGCTCGCCACGCTGTGGAAGCGGCCGCTGGCCGACAGGTTCAGCTCGGCCCAGCGCATCGTGCCCGCCCACAGGTCGGCCACCAGCGGCACCAGGATCCTGGCCGCGCCCGTCAGGTCGAAGCGTTGCCGTACGGCCAGCGGATCGAACAACCCGTCAGGCGCGCGCATGAACCCGGCGAACCCGCGCACCAGCAGCTCGAACGGCACGTCGTTGTAGCTGAAGACGACCGGCACCACGTAGCGCCCGCCCATCCCGGCCAGCTTGGCGACGTCGAGGTCGACGAACTCCGATGAGCCGAGCGGCTCCGGCGCCGAGGTCAGGTCGCCCGAGTGCACGAGCGCGTCGTCGCCCAGGCGCAGGCTGGTGTAGTCGCACAGGCCGACGAACTCCCACGTGGTGTCGAACACCGCCACCGACAGGTCGAGGTCGACGCGGGTGCCCTCGGGCTCGGCCCAGTGCAGGAACAGCCTGACCACCTGCTCGGCGGGGATCGGCTGCACGCTGCCGCGCGCCAGCCGTACCAGCGACGTGGTGGCGGCCCGCTCGGAGGTCGGCGCGACCAGGGCGGCCAGCCCCTCGTCGAGCAGCGCGCACGACACGGCGGGCAGCCCGTCCGCCCGCCGCAGCAGCTCGCCGGAGATCAGCTCGGCGGCGCTGCCCGCCGCGGCCTCGGGCAGCGGCGCGCGCTCGTCGTCGCGGGTGTGGAAGCGCGCGCCGCCGCCCCTGGGCAGGAACAGTCGCGTGCCACCGGGCTGGGTGCGCAGCTGGCCGAGCGCCGACATCAGCACGCCGGGCGCGATCGAGCGCAGCGCGGGCTCCAGCGAGCCCGCTACCAGCTCGGGAGACAGGCGCAGCAACTGGCTCAGGCGGCGGCCCAGCTCGCCGGGACGGCGCGAGAGCAGGGCGAGCGCCCGCTCGCCGTCCTTGGCGGCCAGCGCCCGCTCCACGTGCGTCCCGAACGTGGTCACCCGCAGCCGCCCGTCGCGCACGGCCAGCAGCTCGGGATGGGCCGCCGCCCGCTCCAGCAGCGCCCCGCCGAACGCGGTCGCCGGGTCGAGCCTGGTGCCGCGCAGCGCGGCGAAGGCCAGCGCCGCGTCGGGATGGCGGGCGTGGTGCTCGTGCGGGTGCAGCACCTCCGCCATGCGCTTCCACTGCTCGCCGTGGCGGTGCAGGTCCTCGATCAGGTACGGCATCGCGAAACCGTCCAGCGCGCCGAGCAGCGTCCTGCGCAGCCGCCTGGGCAGCGAGACGCGTTGCTCGGGCCTGGTGCGCACGCCGGGGTCGGCGCCCATGAGCACGTACATGAGCCTGAGCACGTCGGTCGCCGTGCCCAGATGGCGGGCCAGCAGCTCCGCTGCCGGTCCGAGGTCGGGGCGGGCGACCCTGGGCGCGGCCCGTACGGTGCCCGGCGCGGTGAGCGCGGCGGCCAGCGCGATCGCCCTGGTCTCCTTGACGGCGATGACCTCAGGCAGCCATCCGGCCGAGCGCGGCCAGTAGGCGTCCATCAGCGCCAGCAGGTCGCCGCGCTCGTCGGCCGGCATCGGCGTCTGCCTCGACAGCATCGAGACGGCCAGCTCGCGCGCGGCGGCGTCCGGGTCGCGGCACAGATGCAGCAGGGTCGTGCCGAAGGTGGCCACGCGGGCGGCGTGCTCCCGCCCGGCTGTGGGGTTCAGGGCTGTGGGGATCAGGAAGGGGTCGGCGGGGTCGATCCTGCGGTGGCAGATCGGGCACGCGCTGAAGTCGGAGCCGTCCCAGCAGGAGCGGCACACCAGGTGCGCGCACGGCGCGACGGGGTGCACCGTGCCGGTTCTGCCGCACAGCACGCACGGCCGGCGCGGCTCCTGCAGCAGCAGGGTGAAGACGCGGCGCACGAAGAAGTCGCCGGTGTCGCTCGGCACGCTCTCCGGGAACTTCCTGAATAGCGGCACATGGTGGACGTCCGCGCCGAGCCTGGCGGCGGCGCCGCGGAGCAGGCGCGTGCCCGCCGCAGCCAGGTCGGGCACCTGCATCGCGGCCAGCGCCTGACGCAGCTCGGCCGACAGCAGGAAGCCGTACTGCAGCAGCTCGCCCTCCAGGGCGGCGACGCCGTCGGCGGCGCTCACCTGCCGCTGGGGCGTGACCTGCTGCGACTCGGCGGCCATGAGGTCGGGCGCCACCAGGTTCCTCCTGCGCAGCAGCACGTCAGCGGGTCCGATCACCGGGGGCACCTCCTCGCGCGGGGCATGAAAAAAGGGTGGAGAGCGGAAGCGCTGGGAGCCTTGAGGTTAAGGAGAAGGAAGCGCGTCCAGGAGCCACCCTTGATCGCCCACCTTACCGGCGGAACCCGCAAAAAGGACACCAGGTTTCCGCCCGCGGGCACCGTGATGCTTGCGCGCCCGGGGTCGGGCTTGGTCTGATCGAGGTGTGAGCGAGCTTGACTGGGGCGCCGCCGCGCGCGGGATCACCTGGGACGTCGAACCACGCACCGTCTTCGGCGAAGGGCGGTGGTTTCCCGACGGACGGCTCAACACCTGCTTCAACGCCCTCGACCGGCACGTCGAGAGCGGGAGGGGCGAGCAGGCCGCGCTCATCTACGACAGTCCCGTCACCGGGGTCAAGCGCACCTACACCTACGCCGCCCTGCGCGAGGAGGTGGCCAGCACCGCGGGCATGCTGCGCGACCTCGGAGTCGGCAAGGGCGACACCGTCGTCATCTACATGCCGATGGTTCCTGAGGCGGCCATCGCGATGCTGGCCTGCGCCAGGCTCGGCGCGGTCCACTCGGTGGTCTTCGGCGGATTCGCCGCAGCCGAGCTGGCCGTGCGCATCGACCACGCCAGGCCCAAGGTCGTGCTCAGCGCCTCGTGCGGGATCGAGGTCAGCAGGGTCGTGCCGTACAAGCCGCTGCTGGACGCGGCGCTGGCGCAGGCCACGCACCGTCCTGCCGCCACCGTCATCCTGCAGCGGCCCGAGCACCCCGCCGAGCTGGGCGAGGGCCAGCATGACTGGGCCGGTTTCGACAGCGAGCCGGCCGGCTGCGTGAGCGTCGCGGCGACCGACCCGCTCTACATCCTCTACACCTCCGGCACCACGGGCTCGCCCAAGGGCGTGCTGCGCGACAACGGTGGTCACGCCGTGGCGCTGCACTGGAGCATGTCCCACGTGTACGGCGCCGCCCCCGGCGAGGTGTTCTGGGCCGCCTCCGACGTCGGCTGGGTGGTCGGCCACTCCTACATCGTCTACGGGCCGCTGCTGGCCGGATGCACCACTGTGCTGTACGAGGGCAAGCCGGTCGGCACCCCCGACCCCGGCGCGTTCTGGCGGGTGGTCGCCGAGCACGACGTGCGGACGCTGTTCACCGCGCCGACCGCGATCCGCGCCATCAAGAAGGAGGACCCCACCGGCTCCTACCTGCGCAAACACGACCTGCGTCATCTGTTCCTGGCCGGTGAGCGGCTCGACCCCGACACCTACCACTGGGCCACCGACCTGCTGGGCGTCCCGGTGATCGACCACTGGTGGCAGACCGAGACCGGCTGGCCGGTCGCCGCCAACTGCGTCGGCATCGAGACCCTGCCGATCAAGCCTGGCTCGCCCACCAAACCCGTCCCCGGATACGACGTGCGCGTCCTCGACCCGCAGGGTGAGGAGTGCCCGCCGGGCGTCGAGGGCGCGGTGGTGATCAAGCTGCCGCTGCCGCCCGGCTGTCTGCCCACCCTGTACCGCGACGACGAGCGCTTCCACGCCGCCTACCTGTCGCGCTTCCCCGGCTACTACCTGACCGGCGACGGCGGCTACTTCGACGACGACGGCTACCTGTTCGTCATGGGCCGCACCGACGACGTCATCAACGTCGCGGGTCACCGCCTGTCGACGGGGGCGATGGAGGAGGTCATCGCGGGCCACCCGGACGTGGCCGAGTGCGCGGTGATCGGCGTGGCCGACGAGTTGAAGGGCCAGCTCCCGCTCGGGCTCGTCGTGCTGAAGGCGGGCGTCGACCGTCCGGAGCAGGAGGTGGAGGCCGAGCTGGTCGCGCTGGTCAGGCAGCGGATCGGCCCGGTGGCGGCCTTCCGCAGGGCGGTCGTCGTGGCCCGGCTGCCCAAGACGCGCTCGGGCAAGATCCTGCGGAGCACCATGCGGGCCATCGCCGCGGGCGCCGACTACCAGACGCCCTCCACGATCGAGGATCCGGCCGCGCTGGAGGAGATCGCCGAGGCGATCGGCGGATAAACGGCGCCGGGAGCAGGTCTCCGGTGTGGTGCTGATCGCGCTGGCGTGCGGTTGGTGGCCGAGGCCCGATAGCGTGGCTGGCATGACGAACGACCTGGCGACCCTGGTGCGGCAGACGGAGGACGACGATCCGCTGATGGCGCTGCGGGCGACCGCCGCGCTGCGTCGCGAGATCGAGCGCATGGAGGCGGTCCAGGTGCGCAGGGCCAGGGTCAAGGGTTTGGCGTGGTCGACGATCGCCGACGCGATCGGCGTGACCAAGCAGGCCGTACACAAGAAGTACGGCGGGCGGGGCCTGCTCGGCGGAGGAATGTAGCCAACCGCCCGGTACGCCCAGACCGTGGCCAGGACATCGCGACCGGCGGGCACTCCTCAGCGGCCGCCCAGGGCATCCAGCAGCCGCTCGTACGTCGGAGCCAGTCGGCGCAGCCCTGCCGCGAGCGCCGCGTCGTCGCCCGACACGACGGGACCCTGCAGGCCGCCCACGATGCGGGCCTGCTCCGCCGCCACGGCGGCACCCGCGTCGAGGCCGAGAGACGACAGGCAGACCGCCAGGTCGTTGGAGCGGCGGGCGCCAACCCGTACCGCGAACGCCTGCCACACTGCTCTGGTCTCGGCATCCAGCCCTTCCTCCACCAGCTCGGCCGTGCGTTCGGCGGCCTCGGCCTGCCCCAGCGTGCCCGCGGAGACGGCCACGTCCGTTCGGCCCGCCAGCCAGGCCAGCCCGGCGGGCAGCGATCTGCGCAGCGCCTCATCCGGCGCCACCCGCACCTGCCGGGCGAACCCCGACCGCATGGCGAACGGCCGCTCCAGATAGCTGATCAGCTCACCGCGCCACGCATCGACGAAGGCCCCGATCGGAAGGGTGGCGTACGGGTAGCCCTGTGGGTCGTGCGCGAGCACCATGTCGTCGCCCACCTTCAGCACCACCAGGTAGTGGTCGGCGCCGATCGCCTTGCCCGACCCCGGCTGGTACGCCAGCAGGCCGAGCTCCAGCGGCCCTGCCAGCACCGGCCCGTCCTGGCAGGCGCGGCGGAGCCGCTCCAGCGCCGCGTCGGCCGGACCGCCGTCCGCGCGCTCGCAGGTCCAGCCCAGCAGGTCGATGGCGGCGTCGAGCCCGATCTCAGGATCCCACCCGAACGGGTCGAACAGCGGCAGGCGCCCGCTGATGAGCTGCATTCCGTACGGGGAACCCGTCAGGACCTCGATCACGGCCGGAGGCGGGGCTTCGGCGCCCAGCAGCATCGCGAGGGAGTTGGCGTAGCAGTACGGCCCTGAGCCGACGTAGGGGAGCGACATACGGGACACCGTGCCGCCTGACACGGTGTCAGGGTCAAGCCGACGCTGGGGGCAGGGTGGGCCGGTGACGTGCAGGTCCTGTCCATGCCGCGCAGCCTGGCCTCCAGCGCCTGCTTGGGCAGGCGGTCGCGCGCAACGCCTCGCGCCGCTTCTGCGGGCTGGCCTGTCAGAACCGGGCGAAGGCCACGGCCTACCGCGCCCGCCGCGGATCTACTTTGTAAAGGGGCTCGGCTGGTTCACGGCCTGCCCGGACGGAGCGACACCGCCGACGCCGACATGAACAGGCAGAGCACGACAGGGATGGC
>NZ_JBHZBH010000038.1:22225-84443 GCF_042754765.1 Nonomuraea sp. NPDC059194
GAGCGCGAGCCGCAGTCCGACGACCTCGGCCACGCCGCCGATGATCACCGGCCCGAGCATGAGCCCCGCGTACCCGAGCGTCGCGACCTGGGCGAGCGCGAGCCGCAGTCCGACGACCTCGGCCACGCCGCCGATGATCACCGGCCCGAGCATGAGCCCCGCGTACCCGAGCGTCGCGACCTGGGCGATCGCCGCCCCGGCCCGCGCGGGGTCGTGCTCGCCCGCCGCGGAGAACACCTGCGGCACCATGGTGGCCAGGCCCAGGCCGAACAGCCCGAACCCGGCGATCGCCACGGCAGGCTCGGCGAGCAGCAGCGCGAGGCCGAGCCCGGCGGCGGCCAGCACCCCCGACGCGCGCACCAGCGCGACGGGCCCGAACCGCAGCGCGAGCCGGTCGCCCGCGAACCTGCCCACGGTCATCGCGGTGGAGAAGGCCGCGAACGCGATCGCCGCCAGACCGGTCGCGGCGCCGAGGTCGTTGTGCAGGTAGACGGCGCTCCAGTCACCCGCCGACCCCTCGCCGAGCAGCCCCGCGAACGCCATCGCGCCCATGAACACCACCCTGCCGTGCCACCTGACGCGCCTGCCGGGGGGCCGCTCGTGGTGGGCGGGCGAGGAGGGCAGCAGCGAGCTCCGGGCCAGGACGGCCAGGACCGCCAGCGGGATGGTGACCACGGTGAACGTGACGCCGGGGGAGACCTCCAGCCATGCCGACAGCGCGCCAGCCGCGGCGCCGACCAGCCCGCCCGCGCTGTACATGCCGTGGAAGGAGGACATCAGCGGCCTGCCGTACGCGCGCTCCACCTCGACCGCGTGGGTGTTCATCGACACGTCGAGGAAGGCGTTGAGCAGCCCCCACACGAACAGGACGACGATCAGGACGGCCAGGTTCGGGGCGAACCCCGCGGGGATCATCGCCAGGCTGCAGGCCGCCCCCGCGGGGGTGACGACCCTTGCGCTGCCGAGGCGGTCGGTGAGGCGCCCCGCGACCTGCATGCCGGTGACCAGGCCGACGGCGACCGCCAGCAGGGCCAGGCTGAGCTGGCCGTCGCCGAGCTGCAGCGATGCCTTGACGGTGGGGATGCGGGCGGCCCACACTCCTGAGACGAGGCCGAGCAGGGCGAAGGAGAAGCAGACGGCGACCCTGGCGCGGCGTGCGATCACTCGGTGAGTCTGTCAGACGAGCACCTTGTCGACGAAGGCCGACAGTTTGCCCCTGGTGCGCTCGATCTGCTCCTCCACCGAGAGCGACTCCTCCATCCGGCCGCCCGGGTCGGGGGACTTCACGCCGCGAACGTAGAGCGAGCAGTCCAGGTCGGTGCAGATGTAGACGCCCACGGAGTTGCTCTGCCGTCCCGCCTCGCCGGCCCTGCGGGCCGTCATCAACGACACGCCGTTGCCAGGGTGGGTGGTCAGGCACAACGAGCACATGCTGCGCTGCAGGAAACTGCGCTGCTGGGCGGGGAACCTGAGCGCGACGCCGACGAGCCGCCCGGCGTGCTCGGTCACGATGTAGCTGCGCTCGGGCGCGCCGGGGTCGCGCCAGCCCAGGAAGTCCAGGTCCTCCCATGATCTGCCGGCGAGATCACGTGGTACGGCCAGGCGCTTGGCATCGCCCTTGGAACAGTTGACGAACGACGCACGAATATCCTGCTCGGTGAGTGGCTTCATGCGGCGAACGGTATCCTTGCCTAGGAGTATTAGGCAAAGGAGTTTTCGTGGCGCGTGCTGGGCTGACGACCGACCGCGTGGCGACCGCCGCGGCCGACCTGGCGGACCGGATCGGCTTCGACAAGGTGACGATCTCGGCGCTGGCGCGCGGGTTCGGGGTCAAGGACGCCAGCCTGTACTCCCACGTCAGGAACCTGCAGGATCTGCGCAACAAGGTCGCGATGATCGCCGCTCGCGACATGGCCGAGCGCATCGTGCCCGCCGTCGCCGGCCGGGCGGGCAAGGACGCGCTGGTGGCCTTCGCCCACGCCTACCGCGACTACGCGCTCGCCCATCCCGGACGCTACGCCGCTGGGCAGAGCCAGCTCCCGCCCGAGCTGGTCGCCGAGTCGCAGGCGCACCAGCGCGTCTTCGAGGCGTGCTACGCGCTGCTGCGCGGCTACGGCCTGTCCGAGCCCGACATGACCGACGCGGTGCGGGTCCTGCGCAGCGCCTTCCACGGATTCGTGAGCCTCGAGGCGAGCGGCGGCTTCGGGCATCCCCGCGACGTCGGCGCGTCGTGGGAGCGCGCCATCGACGCCCTCCACTCGATGCTGGAGCACTGGCCCAGCTGATCAGCGCGGTAAAGCGGTGGCACCTGGCGTCGACGGCGGCGGTCGGTCATGTCGCTGGCGTCGACGGTGACGGCGACGGTCAGGCAGCGGTCAGGCGATGGCGGCGCCTGGCGTCGACGGTGACGGCTGCGGTCAGGCGGTGGTGCCGGCGTCGACGGTGATGGCGGCGCCGGTGATGTTCCTGCCGCCCTCGCCCGCCAGGTGCGCGACCGTGGCGGCGACGTCGCCGGGGTCGAGGTAACGGCCCAGCGCGGTGTAGGCCCGCTCCTGCTCCGCCTCGGGGCTGTCGGCCGGGTTCATCTCGGTGTCGGTCGAGCCGGGATGCACGAGGTTGACCGTGATGCCGCGCGGGCCCAGATCCCTGGCCAGGCCCTTGGTCAGGCCGATCAGCGCCGACTTGCTCATCGCGTAGAGCGTCCATCCCGGGTACGGCACGCGCTCGGCCAGGCTGCTGCCGATGCTGATGATCCGCCCGCCGCTTGTCATGTGCCTGGCGGCGGCCTGGGCGAGGACGAACGCGGCGCGGGCGTGGACGGCCAGCGTGGTGTCGACCTCGTCGAGCGTCACCTCCTCCAGCGGGCCGAACGGCGCGATGCCGGCATTGCTGACCACGATGTCGATCCGGCCGAAGGCGGTGACCGTACGCTCGACGGACGCGACGAGCTGGGCGGCGTCGCTCGCCTCCGCCTCCACGGCCAGCCCGCGGCCACCGGCGGCTTCGATCTCCTTGACCACCGCGGCGGCGCGTTCGGCCGAGCGCGCGTAGGTGATGACCACGTCAGCGCCCTCGGCGGCCAGCCGCGCGGCGATGGCGGCGCCGATCCCGCGGCTTCCTCCGGTGACGAGTGCGACCTTGCGCGTCATGACATGCTCCTTATCCGGAATGCGTTCCGCTTGAGAGTAAAGCGGAATGCGTTCCGGTTGCAAGGGGTCCAGTAGCCTGGTGATCGTGAACGCCGTCGCGAACCCGCGGCGCGAGCGGGTCGACGCCGCTCGCAACCGGGCGAAGATCCTCGCCGCCGCCGCCGACATCGTCGCGATCCAGGGCGTCGAAGGGCTGTCCATGGCGGAGGTGGCCGCGGCCGCCGGCGTGGGCGTCGGCACGCTGTACCGGCGCTTCGGTGATCGCTCGGGGCTGGCGTACGCGCTGATCGACTCGCGGGAGCGGGAGTTCCAGGCGGCCTTCATCGAAGGTCCGCCGCCGCTGGGGCCGGGCGCGGGCGCGCCGGAACGGATCCGGGCGTTCCTGCACGGGCTGACCGACAGGACCGTGGAGCAGCTGGACCTGTTGCTGATGGCGGAGACCGCCTCGCCGTTCGCCCGGTACGGCGGCGCGTACGACGCCTACCATGCCCACCTGTCGATGCTCATCGGGCAGGTCAGGCCGGAGGCCGACGGCTACGTGCTGGCCGACGCGCTGCTGGCGCCGCTGGCCGCGCCGCTGCTGGCGCACCGGCTACGGGCGTGCGGGGTGACAGCCGAACGCGTGAAGGCGGGCCTGGACGACCTGGTGGCCGCCTTCGCCTGACCGGCCGCCCTGGGCTCGGCGCCGAGTGCGGCACCATGCGGACGCGGGAGCGCTGCCCTCCCGCCCGGGGCTCGCGCACGGGCGGGACTGTCGGTGGCGGGGTGCAGGATGGTCGGATGAGTTCGTGGCAGGAGTTCGAGAAGCAGGCGCCCGACCTGGCGACGCGGGTCCGCGGCCTGTTCGACACTCGCCAACACAAGACGCTGGCCACCATCAGGAAGGACGGCTCGCCACGCATCAGCGGCACCGAGGTCGACTTCAGGGACGGCGAACTGTGGCTGGGGTCGATGCCGGGCGCGATGAAGGCGCTCGATCTGCGGCGTGATCCGCGGTTGGCCCTGCACGCGGCGCCGACGACGCCGGACGAGGACGACCCGTCCCAATGGGCGGGAGACGCGAAGCTTTCGGGCAGGGCGGTCGAGGTCACCGATCCGGAGGTGGTGGCGAGGTTCGAGATGCCGGGTGAGGGCCCGCACCTGTTCCGGATCGACGTGACGGAGGTGGTGTGGACCAGGGTCGAGGGCGACCAGCTGATGATCGACATGTGGCACGAGGGCCGCGGTGTCCGGCGGGTGGAACGCCAGTAGGAAATCTACTTTGTAAAGGCATCGGGCTGGTTCGACCCGACGCCTCAGTGCACGGAGAAGCCGCCGTCGACGTAGAGGATCTGCCCGGTGACGAAGGCGGCGGCCTCGCCGGCCAGGAAGACGGCGGCGCCCGCGAAGTCGGCCGGCACGCCGTTGCGGCCGACCATGTGGCGGGCGGCGAGCTCCTCGACGCGTCCGGGGATCGACTGGGCGGGCTCGGTGAGCGGGGTGAGCACGAACCCGGGAATGATCGTGTTCACCCGCACGCCGTACGGTGACCATGCCTCGGCCTGGGAGCGGGTCAGGCCCGCGATGGCCGCCTTGGCCGCGCCGTACACACTGCTGTTGCCGAAGGCGCTGACCGTCTGCTGCGAGCCGATGTTGATGATCCTGCCCCAGCCCTGCTCGACCATGTGGCGGGCGACGTGCTGGCCGAGCAGGTAGGGGGCGGTGAGGTTGACGGCGATGGTCTGCTCGTAGTCGTCGTCGGTGAGCTCGGCCATGGGCTTGCGGATGTTGTTGGCCGCGTCGTTGACGAGGATGTCGACCTCGCCCGACTCGGCGCAGACCCGGTCGACGTCGGAGCGCACGCCGAGGTCGGCGCTGATCCACGAGGCTTTGACGCCGTGGGCGTGGAGTCTGGCGGTGGCCTGTCGCAGCTCTGGTTCCCTGCGGGCGACGATGGTGATCTCGGCGCCCGCACGGCCGAGGGCTTCGGCGATGGCGTAGCCGATGCCGGAGCTGCCGCCGGTGACCAGTGCCTTGCGGCCGTGCAGGGAGAAGAGCTCGCGCAGGTAGTCGGACACGAGGCGACAAGCTATCACTCGCGCGGATGCCGCCTGGATCAACCCCGGAGTTGGCGGGTGATGGAGGGGTCGGTGATGGCGGTGTCGTTCGCCAGCAGGAAAGCCTTGCTGAGGATGAGCGCCAACCGGCCGTCCTCCTCGAACGGGAGGAACAGCCCGGCATGGGGGTCGCGTCCGGAGACGATGCACAGGTAGGCGTCGTTGGGTTCCATCAGGATGTTCGCCGACCCCAGGTGGATCTTGTAGGTGCGCAGGTCGCCCCGGACCACCAGGAAGCGGTCGGTCATGGTGCACCGGTCGGCGATGGCCGTACGCCCGATCAGTCGCGACAGCGCGTCGCGGCGCACCTCGGCGGAGGGCGGCAGCGCCGCGAACGAGCCGGTCCGCCAGTAGTCGCGCAGCCGGTCGGGCCCTTGATCGGCCCACTGGGGGTCGGCCGCGATCGAGGTGACGGCCACGAACAGGTCGACGTCGCGCATGGCCTCGCTGAACACCAGCGGCGGGACCTGCGTCAACGGCGCCTGGTGCCATCTGCCCTCGGCCGACCGGTGGAAGCGGACCTGGTCGGTGAGCGCGTAGCCCTCGTCGTACAGACCGTGGTCCAGCGTCACCCGCCACTGTCCGCCCGCCAGCACCCGCCGGGCACCGTCCCCTTCGCTGCCGCCGTCCCACCACCCCAGGTATTCGGACTGCCAGCCGCGCTGTTTGAACAGCGCGCGGAGCTTGCGGTAGTCGACCACGTGCCCGGCGAACCGGTTGGAGTAGGTGGCGGTCGTCTCCTCGGCCGGGGTGAGCAGGTAGACCTCGCGGAAGGCCTGCTTGTACGGCTGGCGCAGCTGCTTGTCCTGCACCACCTCGCGCCAGGCGCGGACCTCTTCCAGGGACGCGCGGGCCGGATGCCACAGCCGTACCGGCACGTCGGGCACGGCCAGCCCCAGTTCGCTGCGCCACACGCCGGGCGAGATCTCGAACTCCCAGATCAGCCGGTCGGTGAGTGAATGGCCCTCCAGCTGCCGGTACGGCGGGGCCGTCTGGCTGGTGTATCCGGCTTCCAGCGCCCTGATCAGGGTGGCCTGCTGCTGCAGCGTCTGCTTGGCCAGCTCGCGCAGCCGCTTGACCTCGTCGGGGTGCTCCCGCCTGACCGCCGCCGGGACGGCCTTCAGCTTCTTGTCGCCGTGCCACCACGACAGCTCGACCCCGCCGTCGGTGGAGATCACCGCGGTGTGCTCGCCGACGGCCTGCCGTACCCGCCCGTCGGGCAGCCGGAAGGCCACCTCCAGCCGGTCGGCCAGGGCGGGCTCGATGCGCTTGAACATGCGGTCCAGTTGCTTGGGCACTCCGGCGTGCCGGGTGGTCTGGCGGGCGGCGCGCAGTGAGGAGATGGCCTCGGGGGTCGGGTGGTCCTCCACGGCGCGGGCGATTTCGAACAGCAGCCCCTGCGACGGCAGGGTCTTGGCCTGGGTGGGCGCCACCGCGATCCCGCGCAGCAGCCTGTCCAGGAGGTCGGGCAGCCAGGGCTCGTCGCGGAAGAGTGCCAGCCGTACGGCCCGGCCGAGGGTGGCCTTCTCTCCGTCGTCGAACGCCTTGTCCGCCTGGTAGGCGATCTCGCCGGTGTGGATGGCCGCGACGCGGGCCTCGGCCGCCTCCAGCGCCGTTCGGGCGAATTGCGGGTAGCCGGGCTGGCCGTTGAGCCATTCGATCACCCGGGGGAGTGGCGGGGCGGGGTATGGCTGGTCCCGTACCGTCTCGGCGAACAGCGCCCGCCGTTCCACGTCCCAGCCGAGCAGCAGGTCGATCTCGGCGATCGCGATGGGCCCGCGCCCCTCGGCGAGCTGGGCGCGCACGTCGGCGTCCATGGCCGCGATTCCCGCCGCCACCAGCACGGGGAAGGGTTTGACAGGTCGTCTTTCCTCGCGCAGCAGGAATCCGACCAGCTCGCGGGCCGGCGCGGCCATCCGCTGCCTGGTCTGTTCGTCGAGCGCGCGCTGAGCCGATATCGGGCTGCCGTCGTCGACGGGGACCGGCGCGCACAGCGCGGTGCTCAGCTGGGAGGCCTCGGGCCAGTACGTGGCGTCCTTGGTGGCCCCGGTGATCAGATCGAGCAGGCGCTGGGCGAGGGGGGAGAGGTGCATGCCGATGTCTATAGCAGTCGTGAACGACAGAAGCCTCGGTGTCGGCGGCTACGGGGTCTCGTCGGCGGGGGTGCGCTCGGCCAGCCGTTCGTAGCGCTGGCGGGCGGCCTGTGGGGTGCCGAGGCCGAGGCCGAAGGCGATCTCGGACCAGGTCATGCCGCGCCCCCGTGCCATCTGCAGCAGCCCTGCCTCCAGCGCGTCCAGCTCGCCGCGCACCAGCGGGATGAGGCTCAGGGCGGCGGTGATGTCGGGCTGGTCCACCTCGGGTTCGCCGTCGTCGAGCTGGGCGGCCCCGCTGAGCAGGAACGAGACGAGCCTGACGGCCTCGTGCGGGGCGATGGCGGAGGAGTGGATCTGGCGGCTGCGCTGTGCGTCGGTGGCCGCGTGGCGCTCGGCGATGCGCAGCAGGGAGGCGTGGACGCGGTGGGCCCGCGCCTGGTCGGGGTGCGGGGGAGTGAAGGGGTCGGTCGATGTCATGTGATCAGCATGGCGGGACCAACAAACTGCTGTCAACTCATCATTGTGAACATTCTGTTCATAGCGTGGTCTTTGCGATGGCGTGACCGTCGGGAACGGCGACCGCGGGAAACCCTCCACCTCATGACGCGCGACCCGGGAGATCCCGAGCGGGCGGCAGCGCAGCCCGGCGTCTCGTCCGGCCGGGCAGGGGTCTCGGGCATCGCCGCGTCGACGTGGCTCGGCCTGGCCGCCGCCGGCACCATCGGCGCGCTGTTCGGCACTCCGGTCGCCGCCGCGCTGATCCGGGGGTCGAAGTGCAGCGGAACGAAAACGTACGCTAAGCCCGTTCTTGCAGGTCAACCGTGAGGTCTTTCCTCCCTGGTCGCGGGCGGGTACGGGTTCGCCGTGTTCCCGCTCCCGGTGGCCGACGAGCTGCCGGGCACGGCCGCGGTGCGAGTCGCCGCACCCCGCCAGGTCCACCGGACCGAAGCGCCCCACCCGAGGAACCCGGACGATCGGGGTGCGCGCCGCCGTCACCGCGCTCATGCACCCCTGAGGCGCTCCGGTCCAAGCCTCAGTAGGCCGTGACCCGGTCGGGTTCCGGGGCAGGTTCGGTCGCACGGTCCTGCCTGTGGCCGCCTGCGGTGGGCCGCGGGCGGATCGGCCACCACATGGCCCGGCCGAGGAGTGCGGCAAGGGCGGGGAGCAGCACCAGCGACACGACGAGCGCGGAGAGCATGATGCCGAGCGTCATCGCGAAGGCCATCTGCTCGTTGCCCGGGGACGTGATGAGGCTGGCGAAGGAGGCGGCCAGTACCACGCCGGCCGTCGCGATGGCCGGTGTCGTGTGCTGTACGGCGCGGGCCACGGCGGCGCGAGCCGTACCCGGTCGCCGCAGCTCCTCCCGGATCCGGTCGGTGATCAGGATGTTGTAGTCGGTGCCCAGCGCCACGACGAACAGGAACAGCACCAGCGGGAGGGCGAAGCTGACGCCCGGCTTGCCGAGAACGTGCTGGAACAGCAGGGTGGCGGCACCGAGGGTGGCGGCGAAGCCGAGCCCGACGGAGAGCATCAGGATCACCGGTGCGAGCAGGCTGCGCAGGAGCAGCAGGAGGATCAGTGCGATCAGCCCGGCCGCGACCGGGAACACGATCTTCAGGTCGTGGTCGACGGCGGTCGACATGTCGGCGATGATCGCCGGCGTCCCGCCCACGTGTGCCGTCGTCCCGGCGGGCGTGTGCTGGGCGACCGCTGCCCGGATCGGTCCGGAGGCCAGGTCGCGGGCCTGCTGGCTCTGCGGGTCCGCGGTCGGGTAGAGATCGATCCGCGCAGCACGGTGGTCCTTGTTCAGGACGGTCCGTGCGACCTGGCCCACGCCCTTGACCTGGGTGAGCGCACGGGAGAGACCGTCGAGCCGGTCTGCTGTGAGGGCGCCGCCGTCCGTGGCGGTGACGAAGACGCTCGTCGGGTCCGACACGCCGGCTGGCAGCGTGCGGGAGATCTCGGCCGCGGTGGCCGCGGCGGGGGTCTGGGCACCGGAGCCGCCCTGACCGTAGTCCATGCTGATGCCGATCAACCCGGCGGCCAGCGCGGCGAGCAGGGCGACGGAGGCGGTCAGCATCATCAGTGGTCGTCGCGTGACCAGCGTGCCCAGGCGGGCGGCACGACCCTCGCGCGGCTCGCCGCTCAAGGCCGCCCGGGAGGGCCAGAACATCTTGCGCCCGGCGGCCGCGAGCAGCGCCGGCAGCAGGGTGAGGCTGCCGAGCAGCATCACCAGGACCGCGACGGCGATCGCGGGGCCCATCGAGCGGAACTGCCCGAAGGTCGCCAGGCCCAGTGTGGCGAACGCGGCCACAATGGTCAGCGCCGCCGAGGTGATCGCGGTGCCCACCCGGCCGGAGACCTGTGCGGCCACCTCGCGGGCGGACTGCTCGGGCCTGGCCCGCAGCTGCTCGCGGAAGCGGAACAGCAGGAACAGCAGGTAGTCGATGCCGATGCCGAACAGAACCACGTTGATCAGCCCCGGGGTGCTCGCGTCGAGCTTGAGCCCGGTGAGCATCGCGGCACCCGCGACGGCTCCCGCCGCCACGAAGCCGATCACGGCGACCGCGAGCAGCGGCAGCAGGGCCGCCAGCACACTGCGAAACACCAGCACGTTGAGCAGGATGATGAGCCCCATGATGAGGCCGCTCCCGACCGTCGTGGCGGTCTTGCGGGAATCGACGGTGTCGACGGTGTCGGCGAGAGCACCGGTGAAACCGGCACGCATCCCCGCCTCGGAGAACTGCGTCCGGGCGGCCTCCCGGAAGGTCCGGTAGACGCCCTGGACCCCCTTGTCCGCGCGATTCCCGATCAGCTCGACGGAGAGCAGTTCGAAACTCCGGTCGGGCGCCGTCATCGCCACGGCGATCCGCGGGGTCTGGGAGCGGTCCGGGACCAGGAACTGCTGCGGGCCGTCGTCTTCCCTGGGCATGATCACCCGGCGCTTGGCCAGCTTCGCCGCCTCGGCCCCGACCCGCTTCTGGTCGGCGGCGCTGAGTGCCTTGCCGTCGGACCGGGCGACCAGCACCGTCACCGTGGTGGCGTCGGGGTTCACCCCGAACTGCTCCTCGGCGATGTGCAGCGCGGCGGCCGAGTCGTAGCTCCGGGGCAGGAAGTCCCCGGTCTGGTTCTGGGTGACGCGGTCGAACAGCGTCGGGGTCAGGGCACTCAGTGCGACACCCAGCGCCGCCCAGAGGGCGATGACCTTCCATGGGTGTCTGGTGGAGTATCCGGTCAGGGCGCGGATCACGATGTCCTCCGGCGGACGGACTTGAATGCGGACGTCTGCCGGGGGCTCCCGGCCGGTATCCAGACCATCACTCCGAGAGGCGGCAAGCCTCCTGGCAACGGATGATCCGGACCGGGGCCCTGGGTCCTTCCCGCGGCTCGCGACCAGGCCCCTGGTCCTGGTCCTGGTCCGCGAACCACCGTCGCCGGTGCTGGCACCGCGGCTGCTGTGCAACCCTGGTCCGGGGGCCAGGAGGCCGGATACAGGGGGAACAGACATGCCCAGGAGCCGACACGTCGGGCCTGGCGATGCCCGAAAGCTGCCGCATATCGACAGCGCCGAGCCGCCGTGGACCCGTAACGACGCACTCGTGACCGGCGGGGCGTGCGTGATGAACCTGCTCAGCTACGTGTTCTTCAACGCCCCCGACGGCCGGCACGCCGTGAGCGTGACAGGGTTCCTCCTCGTCGCGCTGGCAGCCCTGCCGCTGCTCGCCCGGCGCCGCCACCCGGTCGCGGCGCTCGCCGCCGTACTGGTACTCGATGCGACGGCCACCCTGACCGTGCCGCTGCCCACGCACTTCGGTGCCGTCCTGGTGGTCGCCCTGTACTCGGTCGCCAGGGCCTGTCCCGGCTGGGTTACGGCGGTCGCGGCCGCCGCAACGGTATCGCTGACGTTGCTGAGCCAGAGCAACGGCCGCATTCCGCCCTGGCAGGACGCCGTTACCTCGCCCCTCACCACCCTGATCGTCGTCGGCACCGCCATGGCGGTCAACCGTTGGCAGCGGGAGGTAGCGGCCAACCGCAGACTCCTTGCCGACCGTGCGGTGGCCGACGAACGCCGCCGCATCGCACGGGAGTTGCACGACATCGTGGCCCACCACATCACCACCATGCAGCTGATGGCCGGCGGAGCCCGGGCCAACATCGCCCAACCGGAGGTGGTCCGGGACGCCCTGGTCACCCTGGAGGCCTCCGGGCGGCTTGCGCTGCGTGAGATGCGGCAGCTCCTCGACGTGCTGCGGGACGGCGACGAACCGGAGGCCGCGCCGTCACAGCCCCAGCCAGGCGCCGACGACCTCGGCCGCCTGGTGGCCGAGTCCCGCCTTGCCGGACTGCCGACCGAGTTCAGCGTCCACGGGCCGCAGCGCCCGTTGCCGCCGACCGTCGGCCTCACGGTGTTCAGGATCGCCCAGGAGGCCCTCACCAACGCCCGCAAGCACGCGGGGCCCGCCCGCGCGTCCGTACGGCTGACGTACGGACAGGATCGGGTCACCGTCGCGGTGCGGGACGACGGCGGGGGCACACCGCCGCAGGAGGGGGCGCCGACGGTGGGCTCCGGCGGATACGGCCTGATCGGCATGCGCGAGCGCGTCGCCCTGCACAGCGGCACCCTCACGGCCGGCCCGCAGGCCGACGGGGGGTTCGCCGTGGTGGCCGACCTGCCGCTGACCACGGACGAGGCGGCCGAGGCAGCCGTCCAGCACGAGGGGGCACGCCGATGACCGGGACCGGGCCGACGCCGCCGCCGCCGCCGCCGAGGATCAGGGTGCTGATCGTGGACGACCAGCCGCTGGTACGGCGCGGGCTGTCGCTGATCCTCTCCCCCGACCCGTCCTTCGAGGTGGTGGGAGAGGCCGAGAACGGCGCGCAGGCCGTCACCCTCGCCCGCCAACTGCACCCCGACGTCGTGGTGATGGACATCCGGATGCCCGTCCTCGACGGGGTCGGCGCGACCAGGGAACTCGCCGCCACCGTGCCCGGCTCCCGGGTTCTGGCCCTCAGCACCTTCGACATGGACGAGTACCTCGTGGGCGCCCTGCGCGCCGGAGCCTACGGGTTCCTGCCCAAGGACAGCTCCCCAGAGGACCTGAGCGCGGCGATCCGCACCGTCCACGCCGGCGAGGCTGCCGTCGCCCCGCGCCTGCTCACCCGGCTGATCTCCACCTACGTACGCGCACCCCACGGTGCGCCACCGACCCCCACGGGCCTGGGTGAACTCACGCCCCGCGAGGTCGAGGTATGGCGTCTGATGGCCACCGGCCTCGACAACACCGGGATCTCCCGCGTCCTGGACATCAGCCTCTCCACCGTCAAGAACTACATCACCAGCATCTTCGACAAGCTCGCCGTCCGCGACCGCGCCCAGGCGGTCATCGCGGCCTACGAATCGGGCCTGGTCACTGCCCGAGCGGCAGTCGGCGACCCGCCGGGCGACGGGCACACCGGATAGCGGGGACCGGTGCGCTCACTTCCCGCACAGGGTGGTGTCGAGAAGGGCCAGGACATCGGGGGCCCTGCTTGGCGGGTGCGCCGGCGGCGGCGACGGCGGGGCAGTCCTCGGTAGCACCGGTGCGCGTCCGGGGATGTCACCACCGCGACCCCAGCTCAGCGCGCCGCAGCTCAGCGGCGTGCTGGCCAGCCCGAGGCCGTACCGGGCGCCGGACCACCATCCGGCCTCGTCGGAGACCTTGACAGTGGTACGCGTCTGGGCAAGCTGCTCGGGCTTTGAGGAGCTTGCCGCCGAGCAAGGCGGAGAAGAAGCGGTTCAGATCGCTCGGGGTGGAAACGATCTGGCCGGCCGCCCAGGCCAGGAGGGGTCCATCTCCGTGATGTCCTGCAGCGGCGCCCTCGGCCTCTCCGCCGGCCCCGGCCGGATCACCTTCGCCGCGATCAGGTACTCGCACACCGGCCGGAACAACAGCGTCGGCGAGTCGTGCTCCATCGCCCGCGCCAGCAGGAGTTCGTCCAGCTACTTCAACTACAGCTCGCCCGCCGGCCGCCGCCGCAGGTACTTCGCCACCAATCGCAGATGATCCGTCCGCGTCTTCACTCGCCGCCTGTACGAGCGGATCGAATCCGAGTCGATCTGAAAGCTGCTCAGCCAGCCGCCGCGGCAACACATGATCATCGCTACCGGTCCTGCCGCACGGGATGATCTCAGTCGGTCGGTGAGGTGCCGCAGAGTGCGTTGTCGATCAGGCGGGCAGTGGCTTGGCCCTGCTCTCGTGTGCCGGGGTAGGTGGTGCGTGAGACGATCACGCTGGTGCGGCCGTCCTGGGTGACGGCGTTGTCGGTGATGAACCCGGGTGTGCCGCCGGGGTGCGACCAGGCCGTGACCCCGCAGCTCAGTTGCTGCTTGGCCATGCCCAGGCCGAACTCCCTGCCGGGCGCGCCGATGGGAACCGTGGTCGTCATCTTCTTCAGCTGTTGCGGCGGCAGTAGCTTCCCGCCCAGCAGCGCACGCCAGAACCTGCTCAGGTCGCCGGTGGTGGTGACGGCCTCGCCCGCCGCGCCGGCCCAGCCGAGACTGAGCAGGGTGGCGCGGAACGGCCGGGAGGTCTTGGCGTCCTGGGTGTAGCTCTGCACGTGCGGCTTGGGCAGGAGCGGGGAGTCGCCGGGCAACGTCGTGTTCCGCAGCCGCAGCGGCGTGATGATCCGGCGCTTCACCTCCTTGCGCCAGGAGTTCCCGGTGGCCCGCTCGATGACCAGCCCGGCCAAGAGGTAGTTGATGTTCGAATAGCTCCAGCGGGAGCCGGGGGCGAAGAGCGGGCGGTGGCCGACGCTGAGAGCCACCAGCCGCCGCGGGTTCATGCGCAGGAACCGGTAGGTGCGGTAGCCCCGCTCGGTGCGCATCTTCTTCTCGATGTCGCCCACGGAGTCATACAGGCCGCTGGTGTGCTGGAGCAGGTGTCTGATGGTGATCGCGCGCCCGTCGTTGCCGTTGCCGCGCACCAGTCCGGGAAGCCACCGTTCGACGCTGTCGTCAAGGGACAGGCGGCCCTCCGCTTCCAACTGCAAGATCACAGCAGCGACGAAGGTCTTGGTGTTACTGCCCATCCGGAAGTGCCCGTCGAGCGGGATCGGCACGTTGCGGCCCCACACCGCCGTACCGCTCGCCGCGGCCAGGTCACCGCCGGGTGAGACCACCCGCGCCTGCACTCCCAGCGTGCCGGCGTCGCGGATCGCATCCAGATCCGCCTGCAAGGCCGCCCGATCGTATCCGGACGACGATGCGTGAGCCGGACCCACCGCCAGCGCACCGACGGACGCGGCCACGGCCGCTGACGCCACGACCGCATGGAAACGACGCCAGCCCACACTCTTCATAATCATTCTTTGCCTCCCGGCAGATTCAATGCTGCCCATGGGTGTCTGGTGGAGTATCCGGTCAGGGGGCGGATCACGATGTCCTCCGGCGGACGGACTTGAATACGAACGTCTGCCGGGGGCTCCCGCCCGATATCCAGTCCATCACTGCGAGAGGCGGCAAACCTCCTGGCAGCGGATGATCCGGACCGGGGCCCTGGATCCTTCCCTCGGCCCACGACCAGGACCCTGGTCCTGGTCCTGGCCCCGATCCGGATACGGCTCCGCTGACTGCCGCCGCCGGTGCTGCCACCCGGTGGCGGCGCTCACCGCCGTCCTTGGTACTCGATTCGACGGCCACCCTGACCGTGCCGCGGCCCAGGCACTCGTCACCACGGCGAACCCCCGTCGGCCTGCGGGCCGACGGTGAGGGTGCCGCTGTGCAGGGCGACGCGCTCGCGCATGCCGATCAGGCCGTATCCGCCGGAGCCTCCGCCCCGCTGATCGCCGCGGGGACGGGCGCGATCACCACCGTGCTGATCGCCGACCCGATCCTGTCGGTCCAGGTGCCGGACTACACGCCGCGGGGCTTGCCCTGATCGTCGTGGTGAAGCTGGCCGCGTTGCTGGTCGCCTCCACCGTCGCGTTCGTCGGCGGCCGGATCTTCGCCGCGGTCTTCGCCGGGGTCGCGCTGGGGCTGCTGGCGGCCTCGCTCGTGCCGGCCGTACCGGTGAGCCTGGCGATCGTCGGCGGGGTGATGGGCGTGGTGCTGGCGATCAGCGGCAGGGGTGGCTGAGCCTGTTCATGGCGGCGGCCATCGTGACCGGCCTCGACCTGCTGCCGGTGCTGTGCCTGGCGGTGCTGCCCGCGTGGCTGCTGGTGACCGGCAAACCACACATGATCATCGAGGAGGAGGGGGTGTGACCCCGGTCAGGAGGCGCCGTGGAAGCGGCGGTGCAGCTCACGCACCTCCTCGTCGAGGCCGGGAACCGGTCCCTCGACCGCCAGGCCGGGGACGACCTCGTTGATCGGCAGCGTCCGCACGGGAGGCGCGGGAGCTCCCAGCTCGGCCAGCCAGCCCGCCAGTTGCTGCGACGAGGCCACGTACACGATGCGGCCCAGGCCGACCCAGCCGTGCGCGGCGGCGCACATGGGGCAGTGCTCGCCCGAGGTGTAGACGGTCGCCGCCGCGCGCTGCTCGGGGGTGAGGTTCGCCGCGGCCCAGCGGGCGAGCTCGAACTCCGGGTGGCGGGTCTGGTCGCCGGAGGCCACGTGATTGTGGTCCTCTTGGAGGACCTTTCCGTCGCCGGCGACGAGCACGGAGCCGAACGGCTCGTCGCCTGCCTCCAGGGCCTCGGCCGCCAGCTCCACGCAGCGGCGCAGGTGCCGCAGGTCGGCGTCGCTCACCATGATGACCTCCCCGAAAGCGCGATCTTCACTGCCATGGTAGGCCGCGCCGGCCGTACCCCCTGGCAGGCGTGTACGGCCGGCCGCGCGGTCCAGTCGTACTCGTGCGGCACGGTCAGGGCTCCTGGGTGTGCTGGTCGACGCTGGGGTGGACGGCGACGATGATGCGGTGGTCGCGCCCGCCCTCGGCGGACTCGTCGTGGTATTTGCTGACGAGGGCGGTGACGGCGGTGGCCAGTTCCTCGGCGAAGGCGGCGCGGTCGGCGGCCGAGGCGAAGCGGACCTGGCCGTCGATGGCGAAGGTGGCCACGCGCTTGCGCGCCTTGGCCGCGCCGGTGATGAGCAGGCCGACGTCGCTGACGAGCCGTGCGGCGACGGCCAGCAGCCAGCGGGCCGACAGGCGGTCGGGCGCGCGGCTCGGGTCGGGCTGGACGCCGGCCAGTGCGCGGGGGGAGATGACGTAGGAGGCGGCGGTGGCGCGCATGACGCGCTCGGTGACGTTGCCTTTCCTGCGTTCTTCGACGAGTTCGACCAGGCCGTGCTTCTCGAGGGTCTTGAGGTGATAGTTGATCTTCTGCCGGGGGAGGCCGACCTTGGCTGACAGCATGGTGGCCGAGTTGGGGTCGGCCAGCTCGGCCAGGAGCCTGGCGCGGATCGGGTCCAGTGAGGCCTCGGCGGCCGCGGGGTCCTCGATCACCGTCACGTCGAACATGCCTCCACTGTCGCACCGACAATAATAGTTGTCAATGATGGTGAAGGCTGTCGGCCTGCGCCTGGAGGAAGGCGCATTCGGCGGCGTTGCCCGCCAGCGCGATCGCCGTCGCGTACGCCTCCCGCGCCGCCGCGGGGCGGCCGAGGCGGCGCAACAGGTCGGCGCGGACGGCGTGGAACAGGTGGAAGGCGCCCAGGTCGAGCTCGTCGACCAGCTCCAGCGCCGCCTCGGGCCCGGCGACCTCCGCCACGGCCACCGCCCTGTTGAGCGCCACGACTTGGCTCGGCGCGATCGCCATCAGCTGGTCGTACAGCGCGAGAACCTGCCGCCAGTCGGTGGCGGCGCCGTCGCTGTGCACGGCGTTGATCGCCGCCTGGATCTGGTAGGGGCCAGGCCGGTCGCGGCGCAGGCAGGCGCGGACGATCGCCTGCCCCTCGGCGACCAGGCCGCGGTCCCACAGCGCGCGGTCCTGCTCGGCCAGCCGTACCAGCCGGCCCTGCTCGTCGGCGCGGGCCGCGCGGCGCGAGTGCAGCAGCAGCATCAGCGCCAGCAGCCCCCACACCTCGCCCTCGTCGGGCATGAGCTCGGCCAGCAGCCTGCCCAGGCGGATCGCCTCGGCGCACAGGTCCTCACGCACCAGACGCGCGCCCGCGCTGGCCGCGTACCCCTCGTTGAAGATCAGGTAGACGGCGGCCAGGACGGCGCGCAACCGGTCGGGCAGGTCCGCCTGGCGGGGCACGCGGTAGGGGATCCCGGCGTCGCGGATCTTGCCCTTGGCCCGGACCAGCCGCTGGGCCATGGTCGGCTCCGGCACCAGGAAGGCGTGGGCGATCTCGCCCGTGCTCAGCCCGCCCAGCAGCCGCAGCGTGAGCGCCACCTGGGCGGCGGGCGCGAGCGAGGGATGGCAGCAGGTGAAGATGAGCCGCAGCCGGTCGTCGTGCACGGGCCCCTCCCACTCGGGCTCTTCCTGGGCCGCCAGCAGCGCGGCCTGCGCGTGGCGGTCCTGGCGTGAGGCCTCGCGGCGCAGGCGGTCGATGGCGCGGTTGCGGGCGGTGGTGATGATCCAGCCGGCCGGGCTGGGTGGCGTCCCCGTCACCGGCCAGCGGCGCGTCGCCTCGGCGAAGGCGTCCTGGACCGCCTCCTCGACGAGGTCGATGTCACCGAAGGAGCGAACCAGGACGGCGACGGCGCGGCCGTACTCCTGACGGAAGACGCCTTCGACGGACGGCACGGCTGTCAATCCACCAGAGGGCGGACCTCGATCGGCAGGGTGGTGGCGAGGCTGGCCTTGCGCCCCCAGTCCAGGGCCGCGTCGAGGTCGGGCGCCTGGATGACGACGAAGCCGCCGACGTGCTCCTTGCCCTCGGTGTACGGCCCGTCGGTCAGCAGCGGCTCGCCGTCCTTGGGGCGGACCACGGTGGCGGTGCCGGCCGGGTGCAGGCGCCCGGTGAACACCCAGGCGCCTGCGGCCTTGAGCTCCCGGTCCCACTCCTCGACGTCGCGCATGATCGCCGCGAGGGTGTCGGGCGCGGGCGGCTCGCCGTCGGGCTGGTAGATGCTGAGCAGGTACTGCTTCATGGTGACCTCCTGGATGTCTTGTCACCCTCTACACGAACGGGCTGCCGCCGGATCGACACCTGCCCCAGAAGATCTTCCAGGACGTGCGCGGGAAGGCGCGCCGGTAGCCGCCCGCGAGTACATCCGCGACCGCACCCTGGAAGGCCACGAATCCGCACCATCGGCGGCGCCAGCGTCACCGACGACACTATGCTCACCCTCGCCCTCCACCTTTGCGAGCAGAACCTCTGCCTGCGCGACATCGCAGCCAAGCTCGTCATCACCAAGGGTAAAAGCACCCCTCTCCCGCCACTGTCCTACGAAACCGCTGGTGGATCGGCTCTGCCAAGACCGGCGGGAAGGCGCGAGGGTGCCACGGACGTTTGAAACGCTTGTTTGCGGCACTGGTAAAATCGCCCGCGTGGGAGTCCCCGAGGATTTGCTGGCCGCCGCCAAGCAGTGCCTGTCCGAGCGCGGATACGCACGCACAACCGTCCGAGACATCGTCGCCGTCTCCGGCAGCAACCTCGCCGCGATCAACTACCACTTCCGCTCCAAAGACGCCCTGCTCGCGCAGGCGATGATCGAGACGACCGGAGAAGCGGTCGCAGAGGTCCTCAAGGCGTTCCCAGATGACTCCCAGGAGTGGTTCGAGCCGTTCTGGGCGGAACTGATCGAGTCCTTCCGAGCCAATCCGATGGTGTGGCGAGCCAACGTCGAGACCCTGGCGCAGGCGCCTCATCTCCCCGGAGTGCGAGCCCGCCTCGCTGAGGGGCAGGAGCTCGCCCAGCGCGAACTGGGCCAGCGCCTGCCCCACCAGGACGAGGCGGGCGCTCAGGTACTGTTGACGCTGCTCATCGGTCTGCTGGTGCGATGGCAGATCGATCCGGACAACGCCCCGACGGCCCACGACCTGGCCGCCGGTATTCGGTCGGTGGCTGACGCAGCCGCCGGCTAACGCATGACGTGCCGTCCGGAGCGGTCCGGGTGAGGCCGCGGCTGGCCCGCACGCCGTACAGAGCGCAACATGACTGGCGCGAGCAGCGCCATCAGGGAAAGACCCGCCGCGGCGGCGATCATGGCGTAGTGCTGGCCCTGGGTGAAGGCCTCGCGGGCCGTGGCGGACAGGGTGATCCCTGCCGGTTCGGACAGGTGCCGCGCTGTCTCCAGGGCGCCGCCGAGGGTGTCCAGCGCCGACGCGGGAGCGCCGGAGTCGGCGAGGTGTCCTCGGTAGACGGCCGTGCCGATGCTGCCGAGCAGGGAGATGCCGAGCGCGCCGCCGAACTCGGTGGCCACCTGCGACAGCCCTGCCACTGAGCCCGCCCGTTCCGGCGGGGCGGTGGCGATGATCAGGTCGGAGGAGACGGTCAGCACGAGGGTGACGCCGCCGGCCATCAGCATGATCCCGGCGATCAGCAGGCCGGTCTGGCCGGTCACGTCCAGTTGGGACAGCAACGCGAACCCAGTGGCGCCGACGAGGAGCCCGGCGCAGACCACCAGCCCGGGACGGACCTTGCGCACCAGGGCGGGAGCCAGGCCCGCGGCGAGCATCGCCATGCCGGCCGAGGGCAGCGCGTACAGGCCGGCGATGAGCGGCCGGGCACCCATGACCATCTGCAGGTACTGGGTGGTGAAAAGGCTGGAGCCGACCATGGCGAAGACGCCGAGGGTGTTGGTGCTGATGGCGGCGGTGAACGCCCGGCTGCTGAACAGGCGCACGTCCAGCATCGGGTCGGCCATCGAGCGCTGGCGGCGCACGAAGACGACCCCGAGCGCCAGGCCGGTCGCGATGGCCAGCACCGGCAGCCATCCGATGCCGTCCTGGGCGATGTGCTGGACGCCGTAAATCGTGGGCAGGATCGCCCCCAGTGACAGGCCCACGCTGAGCAGGTCGAACCGGCTCGGGCGGGGGTCACACGACTCGGGGAGCAGCAGCGGTGCCAGGATCAGCAGCAGCGCCATCACCGGCAGGTTGACCAGGAACACCGAGCCCCACCAGAAGTGCTCCAGCAGCGCGCCGCCCATCAACGGCCCCAGCATGGCGCCACCGGCGAACGCGCCGGTCCAGATGGCGATGGCGGTGCGGCGCTGGCCGTCGTCGTGGAACATGTTGCGGATCAGCGAGAGCGTCGAGGGCATCAGCGTGGCTCCGCCCACCCCGAGCAGGGCCCGGGTGACGATGAGCAGGTCTGCGCTGGGCGAGAAGGCAGCGACTGCGGAGGCGGCGCCGAACGCCGCCGCCCCGGCCATCAGCAGCCGTCGCCGTCCGACCCGGTCGCCCAGCGTGCCCATCGGCAGCAGCAGTCCGGCCAGCATGAAGGGGTAGATGTCGATGATCCACAGCAGCTGGGAGCCGCTCGGTGCCAGGCTGGCGCTGATGAACGGCAGCGCGTAGGACAGCACGTGCAGGTCAACGGAGATCAGGAGCACGGGCAGGACCAGGACGGCCAGCCCGATCCACTGCTTGCGTCCGGCTTTCATGAGCGGCCTTTCTCGCGGAGGGGAGCACCGGCGTGGTGCAGGTGGCGGAGGGCCTCGCTGTGCGAAGCCACGAAACCGACTTCGTGGTACGGCAGGCCGAGCTGGTGGCAGTAGGCCCGCACGATGGGTTGCGCCAGGCGCAGGTTGGGGGTGGGCATGTGGGGAAACAGGTGGTGTTCGATCTGGTAGTTGAGCCCGCCCATGGCGATGTCGATGAACCGGCCGCCGCGCACGTTGCGGGTGGTGAGCACCTGCTTGCGCAGGAAGTCCAGGGAGGCCCGCCCGGTCAGCGTCGGCATGCCCTTGTGGCCGGGGGCGAAGACGCAGCCCATGTAGAGGCCGAACAGCCCCTGGTGCACGGCGAAGAAGACCAGGGCCTTGCCCGGCGACAGGACCCAGGCGAGCGCGCCCAGGTAGAGGGCGACATGGGCGAGCAGGGCTCCTTCCAGAGCACGGTGTTTCATCCAGGGCTGTCGCAGCGCGCGCAGGCCGCCCAGGCGCAGGTTGAGTCCTTCCAGCAGGAGCAGCGGATAGAACAGCAGCGCCTGCCGGCCGCCGATGAGCCGGGCCGGCCCACGGCTGTCGCGTGCCTGTTCCTGTGACCACACCAGGACGTCGGGCACGACGTCCGGATCTTCCTGTGACCACACCAGGACGTCGGGCACGACGTCCGGATCTTCCTGTGACCACACCAGGACGTCGGGCACGACGTCCGGATCGAGGTCCTCGTGGTTGGAGTTGGCGTGGTGGCGGGTGTGCTTGTTCATCCACCAGCCGTAGCCGAGCCCGATTCCGAGATTGCCGCAGAGGCGGCCGAGGATCTCGCTCGGCCTTCGGCTGAGGAAGATCTGCCGGTGCGCCAGATCGTGCAGCACGAGGGCGACCTGGGCGAAGACGATCGCGAACAGGGCGGCCAGCGGCACCTGAAGCCAGGAGTCGCCGAGCCAGAAGAACGCCGCTGTGCCCGCCAGGTAGAGACCTGCCACCGCGCTGAGCCGTACCAGGTAGTAGCGGGGACGGCGGTCGAGGAGGCCTGCCTGCCTGACGCGTCTGGACAGGCGGCTGAAGTCGCTCGCGGCCATGGCCGTGGCGGTTGCTTGTGCCATGCCGCAGACCATACACACGTTTAGAACACTCGTGCAAAACATATGTTTGTGACAAATGTTTGGATAGGGTTTGCGGCATGAAAGAGCGAGACAAGCTGATCGAGGGCGCCACACGCTGCCTGGAGGAACGCGGCTACGCGCACACCACGGCGCGCGACATCGCCCAGACCTCCGGCGCCAATCTGGCCTCCATCGGCTACCACTTCGGATCGAAGGACGCGCTGCTGGTCGAGACCATGCTCGAGGCGACCGCCGACTGGGCCGACAAGCTGCGCCACGCTCTGGCGGACGACGTGCCACGCGAGGGGTACGAGACGCTGTGGCAGCGGGCGATCGAACTGCTTGACGTGCACCGCCCCGTCTTCGTGGCCAACATCGAGGCCTTCGCCCAGGCCGAGCGCCGGCCACGGCTGCGGCAAGCGCTGGCCGACGCACAGGAGACCGCCCGGCTGGAACTGGCCCGCTGGCTCGCCGAGGCGACGTTGCCTCCTGCGAAGCAGCGGGCAGTCGGTGCCTTCTATCTGACCCTGCTGACGGGGTTGATCCTGCAGCACCTCATCGATCCGGAACGGGCTCCCACCGCTGAAATGCTGACGGAGGCGCTGCATGCCGTCCCGGGGGCGTGCCGCCGGATGCCTCCGCTCACTCTGCGTCAAGCCCTGTTGATCGTGGATGCGGTGAACGGGTTGTCCTCCACCGATCGCCTGGCCAAGACGCAGTTGCTGGCGCAGGAAGTGGCGGCTGTGATCGCGTTGGGCAGGCCAGAGATCTGGGCGGCCGACGGGTGCGCCCTGCTGTGCATGATCGAGGCGTGGACCACGTGCCAGCGTCTGGCCGTCATCGATGCCGCCGAGCGATTCTGGGCATGTTCCGAAGGGGGCTATGAGGAGGGGCTGCGGGCAGTTGGCCTGTTGTCCGGGTCATGAGTTCGATGGGCATTCGCCGACCGCTCATATGTCATCCGCGCTGGGCGACCGTACATCGCCTTCCGGACGAGTTCCTCGGGCAGGTCCCGGGCACCTGGGCGAGCCGGGCCACGATGCCGTGCTTGCCCTGCACCCGCCGGAACTCAGGCCGTCGATCATCTCCGCCTCGCGTACCCAGCACAGCGCCGCCGGCAAAGTCGGACGGGTACCTGCGCATCGCCCGTGCCCGCCACACCTCCACGACCTTCTCCGACACCCCCTCCGCGACGCCCCCGGTCCGGACCAGAAGCCCGGCCTCGGTGAGGATGTGCCGCTGCCGTAGCGGGGACTGGGTCGCAGTGGACGAATAGGAGTGGATGATCCGCACCGAACCCTCCTCAGGAAGGGCTACCTGTCGTCAATTCAGCCTCAGAATCAGCCACCCAGTGCGGCGTTTGATCCGCCGATGTCCGGGTTTCCGGGCCGCCGAGGGGCGCGTCGGTGGCCTGTCGGGAAACCGGCTAATCCCCTGGCGGCTGGGGACACGTTCGGGAGCGGAGCGCCAGCACCGGTCGCCCGCCCTCCAGGAGCAGGTCGGTATTGCTGGGATAGCCTGCGTCAACGGCCGTGGCGACGGCGGCGAGTTCGTCGCGGTAGTGCTTGGTCAGCTCCGGCGCCTCGGCGGGGATCCCGGCCTGGGCGCAGAACGCGGCCACCAGCGACCGGCACTCCTCTGGAGCCCGGACGCCACGGGATGGCGGCCGGTGTCACCGTCGCCGCTGAGAGGCGGCCGCGCGGATGGCCACAGCGTAAGGCTCGTCGGCGGCCCGGGTCGACGGCGGCAGGTCGGCGAAGGGGACGAGCGCCGGGTGCTCGGGATCGCGTGTGCTCATCCACGCTGACCAGGCATCATGGACGTCCTCGGCGCTCACCCCCTCGCCCTTGGCCCGCAGCAGCACCGCGTACAGGACGAACAGCCCGGCGGCGTCGTCCGGCGGCGCGGCCCCGGCCGACAGCAGGCCGAGAACATGCCATCCGGGGTAGGGGGCGTCAGGAATCTCGGGTGTGAGGTTTTCAACGTGGCCGGCGGCGATGTCGTCGGGCGGCGCGCCAGGCCGGCGGAGGTCCCGGCGGTGGTCAGGTCTGCTGCAGTGTCGTGTGAGCGGTCGCGTCAGCACGGCAACGGCCCGGTATCAGCGCGATCGGTGATGGTGGATGCCATGAACGGTTCAGCGATTGCGGCATTCGCGACCGCGCTCGTGGTCGCCGATACTCCCGTCGCGTCCGCGACGGCGGAGCCGAGGATCGAAATCTTCGGCGGGCTGACGCAGCCCGGCCTCTCCTGAGGGGCGCCGACGGGCTCGCTCACGAGCAGCGATCGGGTCGCCCGCATCCACATGCTTGTGGTCTCGGCTTGCACCTCTGCTATTCGGTGTTGCTAAGTACCAGTAGTCAGTGTTACTGTGTACTGGTAGTAAGCGACACCGAGTAGATGAAAGGGGGTGTTCCATGGGAAAACAGCTGACGGAGATGCTCAAGGGAACGCTGGAGGGCATCGTCCTGGCGCTCCTGTCCGACCGGCCCGCCTATGGCTACGAGATCACAGCCTCGCTGCGCGACCAGGGCTTCGCCGACATCGCCGAAGGAACCATCTACGCGCTGCTGGTTCGCATCGAACAGCGCGGCCTCGTCGACGTGCAGAAGGTCCCGTCGGAGAAGGGGCCGCCGCGCAAGGTGTATTCCCTCAACGCTCAGGGACGCGAGCACCTCGATGAGTTCTGGAGGACCTGGAGCTTCCTCGCAGAACGGCTCGAACAGCTCCGCAAAGGAGGCAAGTAACCATGTCCGACGCTGAAAAGAGTGGCTTCCTCGCAAAGGTGATCGGCCCCAAGCGGCGGTGGCGGCAGTACAAGGCGCGCGTGAGACAACTTCCGCCAAACTACCGCACGGCGGTCGAAGCGATCGAGCGGTACATGATGCACTTCGTGCCGACCGACGGCGACAGCGATGCGTCGAGGTTCGAAGACCTCGCCGACCTGTTCGAACAGGCCGCGGCGGACGGAATGCCGATCCGCGAGATCGTCGGGCAGGACCCGGTGGAGTTCGCCGAGGCGTTCGTCCAGAACTACACCGAGGGCGGCTACGTCCCCACCCGTGCGCGGAAGCATCTGACCGACGCCATCACGCGCGCCGCCGGCGAAGACACCGGAAAAGAAGACACGACAGTCTGATAACGACACAGCTCATCGTGCCCGGAGCCGAGCACCACTTCATCGACTGTCTGCACTATGCGGCGGGTCGTGCCCGGCCGGCTACTTCTCGCCGCGGGTCAGCGGGGGCGCCAAGACGGCGACAGCCGGTATCAGAGCGGCCGGCGATGGTGGATGCCATGAACGGTTCAGCGATTGCGCCCTCGGGGCTGCGAACCGGGGCCACGCCGAGCCCCTCCCCCGACCCTCGTGCGTAGCCCAGGCAAAGCCCATGAGCGCCACTCCGGGACGGGTCTCGCAAGATCAAACACTGTGTGTGTATCGAACACTGTAGGTAAGGAAATTCATGATGGGACAAGGCAACAGCGGCTTCTCCGAAGCAGGGCTGCGCAGACTGCGCGAGGTGCTGACACGGCATGTCGAGTCCGGGAAGATCCCCGGGCTCGTCGCCCTGGTCGGCCGAGGCGAGGAGACACACGTCGAAGCGATCGGGACTATGCGCCATGACGGTGGCGCGCCGATGTGCCGCGACACCATCTTCCGGATGGCCTCGACGACCAAGCCGGTCGCGGTGGCGGCGACGATGGCCCTGCTGGATGAGTGCCGGCTGCGGCTGGACGACCCGGTGGATCCGTGGCTGCCCGAGCTCGCCGACCGGAAGGTGCTGACGCGGCCCGACGGCCCGCTGGAGGACACCGTGCCGGCGCGGCGGCCGATCACCGTCCGGGACCTGCTCACCTCCACGTGCGGGCTCGGACTGGATATGACGGCGCGGACCGCTCCGATGATGGGCGCGTTCTTCGAGCAGGGGGTTTACGGCCAGGAGGATGGATGGCTGTTGCCGGCACCGGAGCCGGATGAGTGGATGCGCCGCCTGGGCACGCTCCCGCTGATGTACCAGCCCGGAGAGCGGTGGCTGTACAACGTCAGCGACGACGTGCTCGGCGTACTGGTGGCCAGGGTCACCGGCCAGTCGTTTGAGGCGTTCCTGCGCGAACGCATCTTCGATCCGCTGGGCATGAAGGACACCGGTTTCCATGTGCCCGCCGACAAGATCGACCGGCTGCCGCCCCTGTACGCCCCCGATTGGCAGACCGGAGAGTTCCTCGTGGAGGACGAGGTCGAAGGGGGACACCACAGTAAGCCTCCGGCGTTCCAGTCAGGCGGCGGCGGACTCGACTCGACCGTCGACGACTACCACGCCTACTTCCGGATGCTGCTCAACCACGGGATGCACGGGACCCAGCGGATCCTGTCCCGGCCCGCCGTCGAGCTGATGACCACCAACCGCCTCACGCCCGAGCAGACAGTCGCCCTACAGGCCTGGGCCCGCAGCGTCGTCCATTTGTCACACGGCCAGGGGCAGACCGGCGGCTGGGGCTTCGGCATGACAGTGCGCACCTACCGTGGTGACTACGCGCCCATCGGCCAGTTCGGCTGGGACGGCGGAGCCGGGACCACTACATACGCCGACCCGGACAACCAGCTCGTCGGAATCCTGCTCACCCAGACCGGGATGTCCACCCCGGATTCGGCGCGGGCCATCCACGACTTCTGGACCACCCTCTACCAGGCAATCGACGACTGACAGAGATGATGTAGGGGAGCACCTCCCGCCAGGGCCTGACCCAACGACTGACTGACCTAAGGCGTTGGCCAGGGTGCGCCGGGCCGAGACCCGGTCGGCCATCTCCACCGCGATCTTGTAGAGCTCGATCACCGGAGCCAGGTCGTTGCCGGGAGCGGGCGGCGGGGACAGCTCAGCACGCGGGGCGGGCACCGTCGATCACCTCAGTCGTTTGTGCGCGTGGGCCAGTAAGTGGTGGGTGGCCGCCTGGCCGCCTACGGCGATCTGGCCGACCAGCAGGCTTCTGGTGCCATCGCCAGCGTTGGGCGAGTCGGGCGCCATCCTCGACCAGGCGTGCCGGATGTGCGTGGCCAGATAGCGGGTGTCGCTGCCGGTGTCGGCGAGAACGATCACGCGGTGGATGGGGTAGCGGTCGATGACGCGCTGAAGTTCGTAGCCGGTGCCGATGTTCTCCTTCTGGAAGCCTGACAGGTCGATGACGACGAGGTCGGCGAGATCCAGCAAGGTGTCGACCGCGCGTTTCCAGTAGGCGCCGTGGCACAGGTAGGCGGACATGGGGTAGCTGCCTTTGCGGTCCCAGACGCGCACGCCTTTGCCGCCGACGGCCCTGATGGTGCGAAAACCGCTGGGCAGCGGATCGAGGGGCCGCGCGTTGAGCTCGCGCAGCATGCGCCGGTCGGAGGCGATGAACAGCTCCCCGAGCGTCCCGGCGCGCCGCATCCGCGCCAGCTCGGAGTAGCGCACGGAGGCGGCGCTGCGCAGCAGGTGCACGTACCCGCAGCGGCGAAAGGCCCCCTTGACGAAGTCACGCACCCGCAACTCGTTCTCGAACAGCCGGAAGTAGGCGATGCTCAGCGGCGGCTGACCGAAGACGTTGCGCGCGGTGCTGACCTTTGGCAGGCCGAAGACGATGCTCCGGGGCGGCGCGTAGTAGGTGATCTTCAGTTCGGGGATGACCGGCGCCCGGTAACGGGAGAGAACGGCGGTGGCGGGCGGCATCAGCTCGGCGAAGGCTGGGTCCTGCGACAGTACGCGCACCTGCCTGGCCAGCAGGCGCCGGCGCGTGACGTCGACGCCGACCACGAGCAGCACGACCGCCGCCGCCCCGCCGCCCACGGCGGCGACCAGCATCGCCTCCTCTTCGCGCGACCCCATCCGCTCGGGCGTGAGCAAGGCGCCCAGCGCCACGATCACCAACGGGAAACCCACCCACAGCAGGGCCAGCGGCACGACGTTGCCCAGCGTGGTACGGCCGGGCCGCGACTGCCGCAGGGCGGCGCCGTGCTCGGCCGAGGGCGGCAGCAGCAGCGCCTTGGCCGGATCGCGCGCCTGCCGCCGCTGCGACAGCGCGATCTGCCAGCGGACCACGCGCACGACCAGCGCGACGGCGAACAGCGCGGAGGCCAGGCCAGTGCCGCCGGCCAGCCAGGGGAAGAGCTCGAAGGTGCGCGGGATCTCCACGACGACGGTCACCGCTCGAATCCGGCCGGTCATGTAGGCGAAGACGAGCGAGGCTATGCCGCCGGTGTAGAGGCCGCCGAGCAGGTTGCCGCGCGCCGCTTCGGCCTCGGCCGCCGGGTCAAGCCGATACCGCATGATCCACCTCCGTTCCCACCAAGTGTGACCACCCAAGATCCCCGGCACATGAGTAGCCCCTACTCGAGATACGGGGGCCATCCGGAATGGAACGTCAAGATCTCTACGGCAGTCAACGCGTAGACCTGATCTTGCCTGTAGCTGTAGCGCGCGTTCCCGCAGGTGGGCATATCTACCACGGCGGTAAATCCGGGGATTCTGCGGTACGACCTTCGCGAGCAATCAGGGGCCGGAACTGGGAAACGCTCGCTAGCCTTCAATTTCAGCCGCATGGCCCTAGTGTCATGCGGCTGAAATTCGTCGGCAATATTTACGGTAGACCGTCTCCAACACGAACACGATCAAGCAGAGACCCTGACCACCGGCCGCATTCATCCCTCCGTGACGACCACGAACCGCAATCGTGATCATTCACTCAGCTACTTTGGGGCTGAGGACACTCTCGGGAGCAGAGAGCTCTGAGGGAACGTCTTTGAGTGGCGGCGCTGGTGGAAAGGGAGCGCATCGCGATCGGGTCGGGCGAGGTTGGGGAGGGCAGGGTCGGGGTGGTGGCCTGCGATGCCGTCCATGCGGCGGTGGCGGCGCGGTTGCCGGGCAGCGACGATCTGGACGCGCGTGTGGTGGCGCTGATGGTCACACAGTCGAAGGGCCTTGAGTTCGACTCGGTGGTGGTGGTCGACCCCGCGGGGAACCTCGCCCAGTCGCCAGGGACCTGTACGTCGCGATGACGAGGGCGACCAGACGTCTGACCGTGGTGTACGAGGACGTGCTGCCCGATGTGCCCCGGCGTATGAAATCTACTTTGTAAAGGCACTCAGCGGGGCGACCTTCGGTCGCCCACCATTCAAGGACTAAAGACTCTCTCCAACAAACATGTGCGCTGCAGCGATCTTGTAGGGTCCGGGTCATGATCTGCATCTACGCCTATACCCCGAACGCCACCGCGTTGAGAAGGCCGGGTTCACCAAGGACGGTGTGACGCGTCTTGATGAAGGGGACGGCACGGGAGTGCCGGAGGCGCGCTTGGTCAGACGCGCGCGGGTGCTCGCGGCACGCTTGCATATTCCATAACTGAACTCGTGAGTACGGATATGCCTTGTACAGTTCAGGTCATTACTGCAGTGAGAGGCGGACGTGAACGAAATTTGGGCGGTGGTCCACGCCGAACGCGATGCACTGATCCGAGACCTCAAAGCCCTCCCGACCGAGCGGTGGAGCACACCGTCACTGTGTCCTGGCTGGGACGTTCACGACGTCTTGGCTCATCTTGTCGATGACGCCAAGGCCACCCGGCTGGGTTTCTTTCTGCGTCTTGCCGCTGCCCGCATTGACTTCGACCGCTGCAACAACGCGGGAGTCGCCCGGGAGCGTGCGGGGGAACCGCAACTGACGCTCGCCTCGTTTCGTGCGGCGAGTCGCAGGACTTCGAGTGCTCCGGTGCCGAGGGTTACCCGGCTGGTTGAGGTGTTCGTGCACGGAGAAGACATTCGGCGGCCGCTTGGCCTGGGCAGGGACTACCCGGTCGCGCACGTCGTCGCAGCGCTGCGGTACCAACTGAGCACCGGCGTGGCGGTGGGCGGAGGTAGAGAGCGAGCGCATGGATTGCGCTTGACGGCGACTGACGCGAGTGTCGACGTTGGCGAAGGTCCGGAGGTGCGCGGCACGGCTTTGGCGCTTCTGCTGGCGGTGTCGGGGAGGCCTCTTGGTTCCGATGAGCTGAGTGGCCCAGGTGTCCCTGCGCTGACGCGTGATGGAGGATTTCACCATGGTTGAAATCGACGCGGTGTTCACCGCCTCTATCGTTCCCGATTCCAACAGTGGTTGGCCGTGTGTGCAGATGCCTGGTTCGGCGGATTTCTTCGGCACTGGGAAGGCTGTCAAGGTGGCGGGCACCGTGGACGGGCACGCATATGAGGCGACAATGTTGCCGGTCGGCGGGGGAACACACATGATGCCGCTTCGTGCGCCGTTCCGGAAGGTCATCGGTAAGGATCTTGGCGACGAGGTGACCGTGCATCTGACGCATCGGTTGTCGTAGGTAGGGTGTCGTCGGACATTCCTTAGAGGAACGCCCCGAGCCGATGCGCTCGGTTGTGACCAGGTCGACCGTAGGCCGGACAGCCTCGACGCCAGTTTTCGGGACAGTGGAACGTCCCGTTTGCGAGTAGCCGGCGTCCCACTGGCGCGTCGAGCCCGAAGTCAGGTAGCCGACGGCTGTGGAGACCGATGCCGGGCTGATCCAGAGTCTGCTGGCCAGTTCGGCCGCGGTGAGCTTGCCGTCGGTCAGAACAGGCAGATGAGCACGCGCACCATCATCTTCGGCATGCCCATCCTGACGGCCATCGTCACGGCGCCGTCTTCTACTTCGCTCGCTGTAGCGACCTCACCGTCCCGTAGGGCACGATCGACGTGCTGGGAGAGGGGCGACGAGCTGCCGCCGGGGGTGAACGAGCTGGTGAGAGTGCATGTCGCGCAGAAGCGTAGGATCACCGACGGTGACAAGCTCGCCGGCCGTCACGGCAACAAGGGCGTCATCTCCAAGACCCTTCTCGTCGAGGACATGCTGTTCCTGGAGGACGGCACGCCCGTCGACATCATCCTCAACCCCCTCGGTGTGCCTGGTCGCATGAACGTCGGCCAGGTGCTGGAGACCCACCTCGGGTGGATCGCCGTCGGCGGCTGGGACATCTCGGGCATCGAGGAGGCGTGGGCCGAGCGGCTGCGCGACAAGGGCTTCGGCCACGTCGAGCCGTACCCGATCTCGGTCGGCTACTTCTGCATCCTGAAGCTGCTGCACCTGGTCGACGACAAGATCCACGCCCGGTCGACCGGCCCGTACTCGATGATCACCCAGCAGCTGCTGGGCGGTAAGGCGCAGTTCGGTGGCCAGCGCTTCGGTGAGATGGAGGTGTGGGCCATGGAGGCGTACGGTCGGCCCGGACGTCGGCGGCGAACGCCTCGCCGGTCAGGAGTTCACCGACCTGGTCGCGATCGAGTCCGGCCGCGACACCGAGCGCCTGCAGTACCTGCGGGTCAGCGTGGTTGCGAAGGAGTTGACGGGCCGGGCCCGGTGCAGGTTGAGTTCCAGTCCTTCGGCGGCGCCGAGCGCCTGGATGTGGGCCACGCGGGCGGCGACTCGGGCCGGGTCGTTCGTCTGGTAGGAGCCGATCTCCTGCGCGGCCGTCAGTGTGGGGACGGGCTGCCGTCGGGGTCGAGTTCCAGGCTGCGCCAGATGACGTTCACGTCGTTTCGGCCGTGGAGGGCGGCCGCAAGGCGTCTTTTGCCGATGTAGCACCAGGGCACAGGATGTCGAATGAGCCCTCGACTTGCATGATCGTCAGGTCCTTTCGGTCCTGATGCGCGAGCTGGTGGCCCGTGTGGATGCCGCCGGAGTGCTCAGGCCGGACGCCACGGCCATGGACATCTCGCTGCTGATCGAACAGCTGGGCAGGTCTTCCCTGATCGAGCAACTCGACCGGCAGGGCCGCGGCGACCTGACTGAAGGGGGTGGGACCGGAATATGCCAGAAACCTGTCGCGAAGGCCGGTAGTCGCTGGTCAACGGCACTGACACTGTCTCCGGTGATCGTGCGGCTATGGTGATCACGTCCTATGGGGTGATCTTCCGGGGTTCTGGGTGGCGTCGATTGATCGGTCCGCGTGTCCGCGGTTCAAGAGGGTGGTGTCGGCGCGGGAGCTGGCGGAGGCGTTCACGCCCACCTCGGACGAGGCCGAGTGGGCTCGTCCGAAGACCACGACGGAGCAGCATTTCTTGGCGCTGATGGTTGCTGAAGTGCTACCAGCGTTTGGGGTACTTCCCGAAGCTGGCCGAGGTGCCGGCGGTGGTGGTCGAGCACGTGCGCGGCAGGTTGGAGGTGGCCGAAGCCGTGGAGGCGGTGCACGAGTCGAACCGGACGCTGTGGCAGCACCGGGACTTCGTGCGCACGCGGCTGGGTGGGAAGTACACGCCGGCCAAGGTTCGGGAGGTGGCCGATCCGGCGATCCGCAAGGCGGTGCAGTCCAAGGACAACCCGGCGGACCTGATCAACGTGGCGTTGGACGAGTTGGTGCGGCAGAGCTGCGAGTTACCCGGCTACACCACGCTGGACGCGATGACCGCCTCGATCCGTACCGAGGTACGGCGGCATGTTCGCTGCGGTGGCGGCCCGGCCGGACCGGATGCAGCGGGCACGGCTGGACCGCATGCTGTGGGTTGACCCGGCGTAGCGAGTTCGATCGGGCTGAAGCACTCGGCGCAGGCCGCGACGCTGGGCAAGTTCAAGGACCGTCTGGCGCACCTGGCCGCGTTGGACGCGCTGGGGCCGACCGAGGCGTGGTTGGAGCGCATCCCGCCGGGCAAGATCGCGCATTTCGCCGGCGAAGCGCGGGTGACCGACGCGGCGGACATGCGCAAGGTGCTCAACGACGACAAGCGGCTGACGCTGCTGATCAGCCTCGTGCACGAGTGCCGGACCACGGCGCGCGACGAGGTGGCGACCATGTTCTACCGATCCGACCGCCGGAACGCCGGCCAACGCCGAGGATGGGCCTGGTCCGGGCACCGAGGGCGTGGAAGAACGAACGGGCCGGCTGGTGCTCAAGGCATTGGAGGACGCCGGCGGCATCGACGACCTGGCCACCGCAGCCGAATCCGTGTCGGACTACCACGGCAACAAATACCTGCCGCTGCTGGTGCGGTTCTACCGCTCGCACCGACCGGTGCTGTTCACCCTGGTCGACGCCATCGAACTGGAGGCACCAGAGCGGATGCGTCGGTGCTGGACGCGGTGGAGTTCACCCGCGCCAACCGGGACCGGCGCAGCGACTGGATTCCGGAGACCACCCCGATCGAGGTGGACGGCCAGAACACCATGGTCAGCGTGAACGTCGACGGCTTCGCCAGCGACGCCTGGCGCAAGGTGCTGTGTGACCGGCAGCGGCCGGGGATGCTGGCCCGTCGGCACCTGGAGGTCTGCGTGTTCTCCTACCTGGCCGCCGAGCTGCGGTCCGGGGACATCGCGGTCGCCGGCTCGGACTCCTAGGCCAACCTGCACGCCCAGCTCATGACCTGGGACGAGTGCCGGCCGCTCGCCGTGGACTTCTGTGCCCAGGCCGGCATCCCGACCGACACGGCCGACTTGGTGGCGCCCTGCCGGCACGAGCTGACCCGCACCGCCGTCGAGGTGGACACCGGGTATCCGGCCAACACCGACCTGGTTCTGGACGGCGACCGACCGGTGCTCAAGCGCCGCAAGGGCGCCGATCGGCAGCCCTCGGCGAGCGCGTTGGAAGCCGCGATCCGCCAGCGGCTGCCCGCGCGCAGCCTGCTGGACATCCTCACCCGCACCGCGTATCTGATCTGCTGGCACCGCCACTTCGGCCCGGCGTCCGGGTCGGACCCGAAGATTCGCGACATCCTGGGGCGCTACGTCACCACGACCTGCGCCTACGGCACCAATCTCGGTCCGGCCGAGGTCGTCCGGCACATGCGCGGCAAGGTGTCCGCGCGCGAGATCTACCCCGCGGGCAACAAGCACCCCGTACATCACGCATATCATTCGTCGGCTCGGCGACCTCGTGCTCGAACCTGGACCCACCCGGCGCGGTGCCGTCCACTCGGCTGGACCTCGAACCGCGCGCCCTGTTGCCCGGCGGACCCGCCGCCTGACGGGCCGAGGGGCCACTCTCAAAACCAAGGTTCCGCGACAGCCGTGGACACGACTCAGGACATCGACACGAATCTTGCGCACTCGGGCGGCCGCGCGGAGTGGTCCCGTATGCCGTTCCTCCTTGGGACATGGCCGACGGCCTGGCGCAGCTACGAGGAGTTGGTGGCAGCGAGGTTGGCCGCGTTCAGGCGCTGGCGAACACTCGGTGATCGCGCTGGGAGTTTGGAGCCAAGGTGCTCGCGGCGAAGCTCGTCCATGAACTCTTGCCAGAGCGCGGGGCCGCCTTGTTCAGGCAGCACGGCGCGAGCGTTCAGCGCGTTGCTCGTGGGTCGGTGGCGAAGTCCCCAGCTGCCCAGCTGCGCGAACACGGGTATGAGTTGGATCGCGGGTTCGGTCAGGCTGTAGCGCGCCCGCTGGCCGGCTCGCGTGTCCTCACGGGTGAGCAGTCCCGACTCGAGGAGTCGCTTGAGTCGGTCGGCGAGAATATTTGAGGCGATCCCCTCGATTGAGTTGGCCTGCAGCTCTCGGAAATAGCGGCGGTCTCCGAAGACGAGGTCGCGGAGGACGATCAGGCTCCAGCGATCGCCGAACACCTCGATGGCGGCGTTGATCGGGCACCCCGAGCGCGGCTCATACGCTTCGCCCATAGTGCTTGCAATCTACCACCGCCGGGTACTAGCGTCTCGACGAGCGGTTGCAAATCACAAGCGGAAGGGGCCACCGTGCTGAGGCAGGTCGCGGAGGGTGTGCTGGTCCACGAGAGCGAGTTCGTGCAGAGCAACGCCGTTGTCGTGCATGGCCGCGCCGGCGTGTTGCTCATCGACCCCGGGGTGCAGGACCACGAAATGGCCTGCCTCGCGAGCGACCTGTCCCATTTGGGCCAGACCGTCGTGGCGGGTTTCTCGACGCATCCGGATTGGGATCACCTGCTCTGGCACGCCCAGTTCGGCGCGGCCCCTCGTTACGGCACGGCGCGCTGCGCGGCCACTGTCCGGGATCAGCTGTCCGACCCGGGTGCGAAGGCCGAGATATCCGCCCACCTGGAACCGACGGGCATCGCCGAGCAGGTCCCGCTGGACCTGTACGGCCTCATCACCGCCCTGCCCGCTGAGACGGCGCAGATTCCGTGGGATGGCCCTCAAGTCCGGATCATCGAGCATCAGGCGCACGCCCCGGGCCATGCGGCGCTGTTCATCGAGGAACGCGGGGTTCTCGTCGCCGGGGACATGCTTTCTGATGTCTTGATTCCGATGCTCGACTTGAACGGCACCGCGGACCCGATCGAGGACTACCTCGCCGCGCTGCGGCTGCTGGAGGGCGTGGCGGGCGATGTTGATGTCGTCGTCCCTGGCCACGGGTCGGTCGGCGGAGCTGATCAGGTACACGCACGGATCGAGCGGGATCGGGCGTACGTGCTCGCCTTGCGTGAGGGCCATGTTCCCAGTGACCCGCGGGTCGGCCCATCGGCTAAGCCCGGCTGGGAGTGGGTAAGCGATGTGCACGACGGGCAAGCACAGCGCCTCGCCCGACGAAGCGAGCGCGACGGGACGCCCGGCTAGCTCGCGGTAGTGCCAGCCCGGCGAGCCGCGGCTTCGTCGAGGGACAGCGACCGGTCCAGCCCCTCGGCCCGCTTCTCGATCACCGGCCGCACCTGCCCGGGAGTCACGGCGTCGATGTCCGCCAGTGCGTACAGGTCGTAGGAGCGGCCCTTCTTCTCGAACACGTCGGCCACGGCCAGGTGGCCCGCCTCGGCGAGGGTGCTGATGTCGGCGGGCTCGACGTCCAGGCCAAGGCGCTCGCCGAGCCGATCCGCGCACCGGTCGGCGCCGACTTTCTTGACGGTCGCGGGCACCAGATGGCGCACCTCGTCAAGCTGGTCGGGGCAACCAGCCGCGGGCGTGTCCCGGTTTGGGCAACATGCCGGCCGCCTCGGCGCGCTCGAACTGCCACCGGGCCAGCCCGACCTCGTCGGCCAGGGCCGAGGGGCTGAAGTAGCTGGGGTGCTCGCCGTCGTCGGTCGTCGCCTCGCCTGCTGCTCGTAGCCGTGCAACTATGCCTTGTTATCGGACAGGTTGAGTGTCGCAAGGGGTACCGACAATTCCGCCCTCGTCGCCGATTTACCGGATAATAGGCCATTGTCCGGTTGAGTGATCCACAACGGAGGTCGGCGACCTGGGTGGATCTGAGCGACGAGATCCTGTCGCACATCTCGCCCGGACACAGCGACAACATCAACTTCTTCGGCGTCATCAACGTGGACGTTGAGGCGGAGCTGGCCAAGCTCGACACCAGCGGCTGGCGGCCCTTGCGGCCCGCGCAGCTACGTGAGCTGGGATTGACGCCCTGAGCCGCCCCGGGGTGGGGCCTCTCGGTCTGCGGTGATGGCCGGCGCGGTACGTCGGCCATCGGCAGCGGACGGGATAGTAGGCGAGCCGCTCGGTGGAGACCTGCCAGAGGCGTGCGGCCTGGCCTGGGTCTTGTGCGTAGGCGGCGACGCGTCCGTGGGGGTTGCCCGGATGCAGCAGCTCGGCTTCGTTGCCGTCTTCGACGTAGCGGCCGCCGATGCCCGCCGGCAGCGGCGAGGTTGCGAGAAGAACCGGGGTTGCCGCTCCTTGTTCTGCTGTCTTCCACGGCAGGGCGGGGGCGCCGCTCGCCTCGAACCGTGCCAGCAGGTCACGGTCGACGTGGCGCATCAGGTTGGTGCGGGCCACGCCGGGCATGACGGCGTTGACGGTGATGCCGTCACCGGCCCATCGCCGGCTGGCCTCGACCGCGAACAGCGCGTTGGCGGTTTTCGACTGCCCGTAGGCGGCGTGCGCGTCGTAGGGGCGCCGCTCGAAGCGGAGGTCCTCGAAGGCGACCGGAGAGAGGCGAAGCTGTGAGGAGCTGACCGCGGCGAGCGCCGGGTGCAGGGCGGTGGTCAGCGCGAAGTAGCCCAGGTGGTTGGTGGCGAAATGCAGCTCCCAGTCGTCCGGAGTCCGGGTCAGCGGGCCCCCATGATTGTTGACCAGGATGTGCAGAGGGCCCTGCCAGGCGGCGGCGAACGCCGCCACCGACACCTGGTCGGCGAGGTCCAGCACGGCGACATGTACCTGCCTGTTGTCGGCGACGATGTCGCGTGCGGGGCGCTCGCCGGCGGCCGGTCACGGACCAAATCCGGCCCTCGGCGGGTGGCACGCTCGCGCGCACCATGAGCTGGAGCGACACTACTCGTCTGGGCCGTGTGCCGCGATTTCTTACCAGCGGGCCATCTACCGGAGGATCCGTACCTCCGCACCGGGTAGATCGGACCACCAGCGGTCATAGCGGCGGTAGACCCCCGGCTCGCGGTCGGCCAGGAGCGCCGCCAGCGCCTGCGCCTCGGCGGCCAGCTCGTCCCACACCTGGCCGGGCAACGGATGGAACGCGGTGGCCTCGATTTCATCCTCGGCCGGCCGCCACACGCCGGCGACATAGCCGTCGACCAGGAGGGTCGGCAGGACATCGCCGTTGGTTCGGGTGACGAGCTTGCGATACTGCGGCGGGATGACCCGGCTGCGGTCGGCGTGGGCGAGCAGGACGTTGTCCCACATGGGCAGCAGCCGTGCCGGGGCGGGCGTGTCCTCGGCCGGGCGAGGCGCGCCTGGCAGGTCGAACAACTCCGAGCCGTCCGGCCCGGTCAGCCGCTGGAGTGTGCCCGCGAGGGCGTCTATCGCGCCGCGGGCGCGCTTCCGGGTCACCAGCGCGAATTGCGCCACGTCGAGAGCCGATGCCGGGCCGAACCCCTCCAGATAGCGCAGGACCAGCGTCTGCAGGGCCTGGTCGGCTTCCGCTCCGAGCGTCGGCAGGATTCCGGCGGCGACGTAGGCCGGGCGGGCGCCGAACGACCACGGCGCTCCCGTGGCCGCGTGCAGGAGCGGCGCGTAGGTTCGGAGCGCCCACCACACGCCCTTCGGTGGAACGCCGAGCCGTTCTTCGATCCATGACTGGATCTCGTCCGCGAACCGGGGCTGATCCGCGAAGGCCAGCAGGTCGCCGACCAGTGCGTCAGCGTCGGCCGGGGTGATGCCACTGCGCGTGAAGCGCGGGTCGCCGAGCCGGGCGCCGCGCAGCGAGGGCTGCATCGCCTCATGGATGTGGGGGTGGTCGTCGGTGTGAACGGCGTGCAGCGTGATCCGCAGGAGCGTGGCCTTGACGATCTTGCGGTCGGCGAAGGCCGCGTCCAGGTCGCCCGGGTCGAACGCGGTGACCCGATTCCATAGGGCCAGGTACGGCGAAGCCGCATGTTGCGCCTGCAGGGCGACCACCCGGCGCACCGCCTCGGCGACATCGAGGGCCTCCCGCCCCAGAAGCAACTGGCGGGCGAGGGTGGACCGGTTGAGTTCGCGCGCGGTGAGCATGCCGTCATTCCTCCTCGACCGGCAGGGTCGGATAGTCCGTCATGGGATACAGGCCGACGGCGAATCCGTAGGTCGTCTCACCGGAGCGAGGCATCAGGTCGAACTCCTTCACGAGGTCCTTGATCCGGTGCCAGAACTCGGTGGCCCTATCCGGCGAGATGCGGGCATGCCGGATGAACGCGTACAGCTGGTGAGCCTGATAGGCCGCGGCGGATTCTTTGGCCGCGACCTCGAAGTCGTTGAAGTCCAGCGGCAGCGGGCCGCCGCCCGGAGCTTGGCCGACGCCGACGTAGAACATCCGGGCCGTACGGCCGTAGTAGCGCTCGTCGATCGCCCGTACGCGCCGGGTCCGTACCACGTACAGCAGCCCGGCCTCGGCCAGAACGTTGACGTGGTGCGCGACCGTGCTCTTGGGCCGTTTGACCGCGGTGGCCAGCTCGGTCACGGTCGCGGCCCGCTCGTGCAGGAGGCCAAGGATTGTGGTCCGCAGCGGATCGCCGATGGCCCGGACCTGCTCCGGAGTGGTGAGCATGATCGTGTCGGCGAGCTCGTAGTCTGGAACATTGATTGACATATCCAGATTAATCTACGATCTTCGACTGTTCGGGACATCTGGTTCATAGGAGGCGGCCTCATGCCGGAGATCGGACGGGTGCGGGATACTGCCTCAATGACTGCTGAGTACGCCCAGAGTGACCAGTTCCGTGGTGCCCGCATCCACCTGTGCGACCTTGCCGGTCTGGAGATCCGCGATTGCGAGGTCAGCGGTCTGAAGATCGTCGACTGCTATGGGAGCGACGTCTACCTCGGTGGCAACTTCGAGCGTCTCGTCGTCAACGACGTCGACGTGACCGCCTACGTCGAGGCCGAGCTTGACCGGCAGCACCCCACGCGGGTGCTTGCGCGTGACGCCGCGTCCCCCGACGACTATCGGGCTGCTTGGGATGCCATCGAGACGCTGTGGGCGGCGACGCTCGACCGCGCCAGGCTGTTGCCCGAGGCCAAGCTGCACGAGCAGGTCAACGGCGAGTGGTCGTTGGTCGAGACCCAACGGCACTTGCTGTTCGCCGGCGATGCCTGGCTCGGCAATGCCGTGCTGGAGGAGGAAGCGCCGTACCACCCGTTGGGCCTCCCCGGCGGCGGGATGCCGCCCGACGCGACGGCGAAGCTTGGTCTCGCCCTCGAAGCCACCCCGACGCTCGACGAGGTGCTCGCGCCGCGGCTCGCCCGCATGGCCACGATGCGGCGTGTCGTCGACGGGCTCACCGAGGCCGAGCTCGATCGGGTATGCGGTCGCAAGCCGGCGGACCCGTATCCCGACCACGAGTACGTCGTGCGCCGATGCCTCAAGGTGGTGCTGGAGGAAGAGGCCGAGCATCACCGTTATGCGGTGCGCGACCTCGCCGTGCTCGAGGTCGGTGCCTGAACTGGCGCTGACCCCGGGCGGAAATGACCTCCAGCCGCATCGCGTGCTGCTACTCCCGGCTCCTTAACCCTGCGGAAACGGCCCAGTATTCGTTATCGCGCCGGGCCATCCCTCGATGTTCGAGCCGTAAACCTCGCGCGCACACCTGCCGCGACCAGGCCACTTCCCTTTCGCCGTTACTTGGTCTGCGCCTCCATCAGACCAGGAGCCCCGGGGTTTTGCGGCAGCCGGCCTTCGTACTGAGTGCAGAAGTTAGCGGTAGCGACCTGTGGCTTCTTCGCCTGTTAGCGGTCCGTGATGGTCCGGAACTCATATAGCTCCGGCAAGCCGCCAGTCAGTTGATCAGTGGGTACGGCGACGCGGTGCCAGGACCTCGGTGACCTTGGCGATGGCTTCGGCGCCGGATTTGACGTAGCGCATGGCGGTGCGGGGGTTCTTGTGCCGGGTCTTGCCCATGATGAGCTGCAGCGGGACCTCGGCCTCGCCGAGATGGGTGGCGGCGCTGTGACGCAGCTGGTGCAGATCGAGCCCGGCGTATTTCTCCAGCAGGACGCGGGCGCGGTCGTAACCGAGGCGAGCGCGGCCGGTGTGCGGGCAGATGTCGGCGGCCGCCGGGCGGCGTTCGGACAGCAACAGCGGACCGTGCGTGCGCGTGCTGCCGTCGGGCAGCCGAAGGAGTCGGAGCAGCCGGGGCAGCAGGTGGGCGGTGCCGCTGTCCCAGTACACCCACTCGATGGCGCCGCCTTTGGAACGGACGGGAGCGCGGCGGTGCTCCAGGTCGAGGTCTTCGACGTTGAGGGCGAGGATCTCGGCCGCTCTGGCCGCCGTTTCATAGAGCATCCGCCACAGCGTCCTCTCGCGCAGCGGGATGTCGCGGCAGGACAGCAGCCGGTGGATGGTGGTCTTGGCGACCGCGCGAGTCTCGTCGGGGCTCTCCTTGCGGCGTTCGGCCTCAGCCGGGACCGACGGGGCGGCCCGGTGCTTCTTGGTCTGGCACCAGAGCAGCCAGGAGGTGACGGCGGCGCGGTTGCGGTTCCAGGTCGCCGCCGCGCTCGCGCCCCACAGTTCGCTGAGCGCGGCGCCGATCTCGGTGTCGGTGACGTCGGCGAGCGGCTTGTCGCGGCCGAGCAGTGCGGTGACGCGGTCGATGGCCGAGGCGTAGGCGCGGTGGGTGTTGGGGTTGGCCGTGCGCGGGGTGGCGAGGAAGGCGTCGGCGGCCGCGGCGAGGCTGACGCCTCCACCCTGAAGGGCGGTGACCTTCGGCCCGGCGCTCAAGCCGGCCGCCGCGCGGCGGTCGCAGTGCCGGCCTGGGCGATGTACCGGATAACGTGCGCGAGACCTCAGCCGCAGGGCTCTCTGTTACCGCAGTTCATGTGCTACTTCGTTGGAAGTTTCCTTTGCTACCGGGACCCCTCGACGGCCTGCGCGCGCGGGCCACCCCCACTGCCGGGGACCGCGCCCGTCCCCGGCCTGCTGTCCGACCGGTGGGCGCACAGCCCGGCGAAATAGAACGGCAGGCCTATCTCGCGGCGGGGGCTTCGTCGTCGTGCCAGGGGGGCAGGTCGGCGGCGATGGCGGCGATCTTGGCGGTGATCTCGGCCAGCGTGCGCAGGGTGTCGGTGTCGAGATGCCGCATGATGCGCCGGTAGTGGCGCAGCCCGGTGTCGTTGATCTGTTCGACGAGGGCGCGGCCCTGGTCGGTGAGCTCGACGCGGCGCACCCGGCGGTCGTGGGGGTCTTCGCGGCGGGTGACCAGGCCGTGGCCGATGAGGCGGTCGACGATGCCGGTGACGGTGGCCAGGCCGACACCGAGGTTGGCGGCCAGGTCCTGGCCGGAGGCCGAGCCGGTGCAGGCCAGCACGATGACGACCTTGAGCTGGCGCATCGTCAGGTTGGAGCGGAACAGGGGCGAGGACCGGTCCTGCGCGAAGAGGCGGCCGATGGTGCGCTGGGTGTCGCTGATCTGCCTGATCAGGTCGTCGCGTTCGTCGTCCACTCTCACCTCTCGCTTCCTGAGAAGGTTATCAGGAAACGTGAGCGCGGCTAAATATTCGTGCAAGGCAAAGTGTTAGTCTGTGGCGAATTCTTTGCCCTTTGCCTGTTAAGGACCCCGGATGACAGCTCTGGCCCGGTTGAGCCTTGCCAACCGCAGTCTCGTCATATTGGTGGCGATCGTGTTGAGCGCGTTCGGCGCCTTCACGATCCCGCAGCTGAAGCAGCAGTTGCTGCCGTCGCTGTCGTTTCCCGGCGCGTTCGTCATCGCGCCCTACGCCGGCGCCTCTCCCGAGATCGTCGAGGACCAGGTCACCAAGCCGATCGAGGACTCCTTCTCCGGCATCGACGGCCTGGAGGAGATGACCTCGACCTCCAAGGAGGGGCTGGCGCAGGTCCAGGTCTCCTTCGCCTACGGCACCGACATCGAGGAGTCGGTGGCCTCGATGCAGACGGCGATCGGCCGGATCAGGGCGCAACTGCCCGACGGCGTCGACCCGCAGGTGGTGGCCGGCAACACCGACGACATCCCGGTGCTGGTGCTGGCGGTCGGTGACGGCGGCGACGAGCGGGCGATGGCCGACAAGCTGGGCCGCGTCATGGTGCCGGAGCTGCAGGGCATCGAAGGGGTGCGCGAGGCGGAGGTCACCGGCGCCAGGGACGAGCAGGTGGTGATCACACCCGACGCCGAGAAGATGGCCGACAAGGGTGTGACGGCGGCGCAGATCCCCGAGGTGCTCAAGGCCAACGGGACCCCGGTGCCGGCGGGCACGCTGAAGGAGTCGGGCAGGGCGCTGACGGTGCAGGTCGGCTCGCGAATCGAGTCGATCGAGGCGCTGAAGGAGCTGTATCTGGTGCCGGCCGCCCCTGCGCAGGCGGCCATCCCCGCCCAGGCCCAAGCTCAGGCACAGGCGCAGGCTCGGGCACAAGCACAGGCGCAGGGCCAGGCGCCGGTACAGGCCGCGCCGAAGCCGCCCAAACCGCTCAAGCCCGTCAAGCTCGGCGACGTGGCCGACATCGAGCGGCGCAAGAGCGAGGCGACCACGTTGACGCGCACCAACGGCGAGCCGAGCCTGGGCGTGTCGGTGACGATGAAGCCGGACGGCAACGCGGTGGCGATCTCGCATGCCGTACGGGAGAAGCTGCCGAAGCTGGAGTCGGCGCTGGGCGCCACGGCGACGGTCATCTTCGACCAGGCCCCCTACGTGGAGCGTTCGATCGAGGATCTGACGACCGAGGGTCTGCTGGGCCTGGCCTTCTCCGTGCTGGTGATCCTGGTGTTCCTGCTGTCGGTGCGTTCGACGCTGGTGACGGCGGTGTCGATCCCGCTGTCGGTGGTGATCGCGCTGATCGCGCTGTGGGCGGGCGACTACTCGCTGAACATGCTGACGCTGGGCGCGCTGACGATCGCGGTGGGCCGCGTGGTCGACGACTCGATCGTGGTGCTGGAGAACATCAAGCGTCATCTCGGCTATGGCGAGCCCAAACGCACCGCGGTGACGGCCGCGGTGCGGGAGGTGTCGGGCGCGGTGACGGCCTCGACGCTGACGACGGTGGCGGTCTTCGCGCCGATCGCGTTCGTCGGCGGCATGGTGGGCGAGCTGTTCGCGCCGTTCGCGATGACGGTGACGGTGGCGCTGCTGGCCTCGCTGCTGGTGTCGCTGACGGTGATCCCGGTGCTGGCCTACTGGTTTTTGAAGGCGCCGGCGCTGGAGCCTGAGCAGGCGCGGGCGGTGCGCGAGGCGGCCGAGGCCAAGGAACTGCGCAGCCCGCTGCAGCGGATGTATCTGCCGGTGCTGCGCTTCGCCACCCGCAGGCGGCTGGTGACGCTGCTGATCGGCGTGGTGGTGTTCGCGGGCACCATGGGCCTGGCGGGCAGGCTGGAGACCAACTTCATCGACTCCTCCGGCCAGGACACGATCTCGCTGAGCCAGAAGATGCCCGCCGGCACCGACCTCGCAGCCACCGACAAGGCGGCCAAAAAGGTGGAGAAGGTGCTGACCGGTCTGGACGGCGTGCAGTCGTACCAGGTCAACGTGGGCGGCGGCAACGCGATGACCGGCGGCGCCGGCGGCGGCGCCGACCGGGCCTCCTACTCGGTGACGGTCGCCGAGGGCGTCGACAGCGCGAAGGTGGAGGAGCGGCTGCGCGCGGAGCTGAAGGGCCTGTCGGACGTCGGCGAGGTCAGCGTCGGCGCACAGGGCGGCGGTTTCGCCTCCGACTCGATCGCGGTGATCGTCCAGGGTCCCGACCCCGACACGCTGCGCCGCGCCGCCGAGCAGGTGAGCACGGCCGTCGGGCAGGTGCGGGGGCTGCGGGACGTCTCCTCCGACCTGGTCTCCAGCGCGCCGCGCATCGAGGTGGTCGTCGACCGGAAGAAGGCGGCCGACAAGGGCGTCAGCGAGGCGCAGGTCGCGCAGGTGGTGGCCCAGGCCTTCCGGGGCGCGCCGCTGGGCCAGCTGACGCTGGACGGCATCGCCGGCGACCTGATCCTGCGCGGCGGCGACGCCCCCGCCGACGTCGAAGAGGTCGAGAAGCTCAAGATCGGCCCGGTGAAGGTGTCGCAGGTGGCGAAGGTGTCACAGGTCGACGGGCCCACGCAGATCACCAGGATCGACGGCAAGCGGTCGGCGACGGTCTCGGCCAACGCCTCGGCCAGCGACCTGGGCAGCCTCACCCAGGCGCTGCGCGACAAGCTGGACGGGCTGGCGCTGCCGGCGGGCGCCTCCTACACCATCGGCGGCGTCTCGGCCGACCAGGCCGACGCCTTCGCCGATCTGGGCGTGGCGATGCTGGCGGCGATCGCGATCGTCTTCATGATCATGGTGGCGACGTTCCGGAGCTTCGTGCAGCCGCTGATCCTGCTGGTGTCGGTGCCGTTCGCGGCCACCGGCGCGCTGGGCCTGCTGCTGGCCACCGGTACGCCGATGGGCGTGCCGGCCCTGATCGGCATGCTGATGCTGATCGGCATCGTGGTGACCAACGCGATCGTGCTGATCGACCTGGTCAACCAGTACCGGGACCAGGGCATGGGCGTGGTGGAGGCGGTGATCGAGGGCGGCAGGCGAAGGCTGCGGCCGATCCTGATGACGGCCGTGGCGACGATCTGCGCGCTGACGCCGATGGCGCTGGGCGTGACCGGCTCCGGCGGGTTCATCTCTCAGCCGCTGGCGATCGTGGTGATCGGCGGGCTGATCTCCTCGACGCTGCTGACGCTGGTGCTGGTGCCGACGCTGTACACGATGGTGGAGCGGACCAAGGAGCGGCTGCGCCGCCGGCCCGCCTCGCCGGAGCGGGCCGAGCAGAAGGTGGGCGCCCCCGCGTAGGGCACCGGGCGGCACTGCGGGCCCGCCGTGACCCGGTCACGGCGGGCCAATACACTGGGGCAACGTGACTTCCAAGCCGCGCATCCCGAACGTTCTGGCCGCCCGCTACGCCTCCGCCGAGCTGGCCCGCCTGTGGTCTCCCACCTCGAAGGTCGTCGCCGAGCGGCGGCTGTGGCTGGCGGTGCTGAAGGCCCAGGCCGAGCTGGGGGTGGCGGTGCCGCCGCAGGCCATCGACGACTACGAGAAGGTCCTCGAGCACGTCGATCTGGCCTCCATCGCCGAGCGGGAGCGGCTGACCAGGCACGATGTGAAGGCGCGGATCGAGGAGTTCAACGCGCTGGCCGGGCACGAGCACGTCCACAAGGGCATGACCTCGCGTGACCTGACCGAGAACGTCGAGCAGCTGCAGATCCGCGACAGCCTGATCCTGGTTCGCGATCGCACGGTCGCGCTGCTGGCGCGGCTGGCGCAGCTGGCCGAGCAGCACGAGGCGGCGGTGATGGCGGGCCGTTCCCACAACGTCGCCGCCCAGGCCACCACCCTCGGCAAGCGGTTCGCCAGCGCGGCCGACGAGCTGCTGGTGGCCTTCGCCAGGCTGGAGGAGCTGATCGCCCGCTACCCGCTGCGCGGCATCAAGGGCCCGGTCGGCACCGCCCAGGACATGCTCGACCTGCTGGGCGGCGACCGCGCCAAGCTGGCGGCGCTGGAGGACGGCGTGGCCGCCCACCTGGGCTTCGAGCACCGCCTGACCAGCGTCGGGCAGGTCTACCCGCGCTCGCTCGACTTCGAGGTGGTCAGCGCGCTGGTGCAGCTGGCGGCCGCCCCCAGCTCGCTGGCCAAGACGATCCGGCTGATGGCCGGCCACGAGCTGGTGACCGAGGGGTTCAAGGAGGGGCAGGTCGGCTCCTCGGCGATGCCGCACAAGATGAACACCCGCTCGTGCGAGCGCGTCAACGGCCTGACGGTGATCCTGCGCGGGTACGCCTCCATGACGGCCGAGCTGGCGGGCGACCAGTGGAACGAGGGGGATGTGTCGTGTTCGGTGGTGCGCAGGGTCGCGCTGCCTGATGCGTTCTTCGCCTTCGACGGGCTGATGGAGACGATGCTGACGGTGCTGGCCGAGTTCGGCGCCTTCCCCGCGGTCATCGCCACCGAGCTGGACCGCTACCTGCCGTTCCTGGCCACCACGAAGATGCTGATGGCCGCGGTGCGCGCTGGCGTGGGCCGCGAGCAGGCCCACGAGGTGATCAAGGAGCACGCCGTGGCCTCGGCGCTGGCGATGCGCTCGCAGGGCGCCGCCAACGAGCTGCTGGAGCGGCTGGCGGCCGACGAGCGGTTCCCGCTGGAGCGCGCTGAGCTGGAGGGGCTGCTGGCTGACCGGGTCTCCTTCACCGGCGCCGCCGCCGACCAGGTCGAGGCCGTCTGCCGGCAGGTCGCCCAGATCCTCGCCCGCTACCCCCAGGCCGCCGCCTACGCTCCCGGCGCCATCCTGTGATCCATGAGCTTGTCACGCCGCGGCAGGTCGCGGCCGCCTGCGACGATGACGACCTGGTGGTGTGGGCCGCCCAGGATCTGACCGGCGGGGCGCGGGCGTGGGCGGGCGGTCAGGCGGTGCTGGCCGCCGCGCCCGACATCTGCCGCCGCGACCGGATCGCGGTGTGGGGGCACCCGGCTGACGCCGCCGATCTGGTGCGGCACGCGCTGGCCGAACTCGGCCCCGGCTACCGCCCCTTCGGCGAAACCACCCTGATGGGGGAGGTCATCGACCGGGTGGAGGGCGTGGAGCGCACGCATGGTTTTTCCTGGATGAGCCTGGACCAGTTGCCGATCGGCCCCAGCGACGGCGTGTCCTGGCTGGAAGGCTCCTTCGACGGCGAGATCACCCGGTTGCTGGCCGCCGACGCCCCCACCGCCTTCGCCACGCCCGGCCTGCCGGGCGTGGCCCGGTGGGCGGGAGCGCGGGTGGACGGCGCTCTGGCGGCGGTGGCCGCCGACGCCTGGAGCGCGCCGACGGTCGGGTTCATGGCGGGGGTGGCCACCGCCGCCGCCCAGCGCGGCCGAGGGCTGGCCGGGCGGGTGTGCCGGTGGCTCAGCGGGCGGCTGGTGGCCGCCCACGGCAGGGCGGCGCTGATGGTCGACGACGGCAACGCCGCCGCGCTCGGCCTGTATGCGGCGCTCGGCTACCGGCGCCGGCCTGTGGCGGTGGCGGCCGTCTCGGCCGCGGCGGCCTGAGGGGGCCGCCGGCGTTCGCGGCGCATCTGGCGGCGCTCGAACCAGATCGTCGCCAGCGGCGGCACCGCGCACACCAGGCCGACCACGACGGTGGCGCGCGACCAGCCCCGCTCGCGCGCCACCAGCAGCACGGCGGCCACGTACAGCAGGAACAGGCCGCCGTGGATCGGCCCGAACACCTTCACCCCGATCTCGCTTGCCTGGGCGATGTACTTGACGTACATGCCGGCCAGCAGGCCGACCCAGGAGAAGGCCTCGGCGATGGCGACGGCACGGAACAGGCGCAGCACAACAAGGGCCCTTTCATTGGGTTTCGGGGGGACCGTCAGTCAGCCTAACGGCAGGATGTGGCGCCCCTTGCGGCGGCATGTGCGCCGGTCAGCGGGCCGGGGGAAAACCGGGTGAGGTTCCTGCCCCGGTCAGGCACAGTTGACATAGTGATGTCTGGATTTGTGCCTGGTCTTGAGTTGAGCCGCGCCTTCTACGGCGAGGTCGTGGCGCCGCTGACGGCTGACGTGCCGCACAGCGCGGCGCTGATCGGAGCCGGGTCGGAGGTGCAGGCCTTCGACACCGAACGCAGCGCCGATCACGACTGGGGGCCGCGGGTGCTGCTGTTCGTGCCGCCCGGTGCGGTCGCCGAGGTGGAGGCGCGGGTGACGGCAGCCCTGCCGGAGTCCTTCGGTGGCTATCCGACGGTGTTCGCCCAGGGGGGCACGCCGCGGCACGGCGTGGCCGTGGCGGAGATGGGCGGGTGGCTGAACGAACGCCTCGGCTTCGATCCGCGTGAGCAGATCACGACGCTGGACTGGCTGTCGACGCCCTGGCAGGCGCTGGCCGAGACCACCGGCGGCGAGGTCTTCCACGACGGGCTGGGCGAGCTGGAGCCGGTACGGCAGGCGTTGCGCTGGTACCCCGACGACGTGTGGCGACACGTGCTGGCCTGCCAGTGGCGGCGCATCGGCGCCGAGGAGTCGTTCGTCGGCAGGAGCGCCGAGGTGGGCGACGAGTTGGGCTCGGCCGTACTGGCGGCCGGGCTGGCCCGGCAGGTGATGCGGCTGGCGTTGCTGCAACGCAAAAGGTATCCGCCCTACGGCAAGTGGCTGGGCAGCGCGCTGGCCCGCATGTCGGGCGCCGCCGAACTCGGCCAGGCCCTGGCCAGGGCGCTGCAGGCCCGCTCCTACCATGATCGCGAGCAGGCGTTGTGCGAGGCCTACGAGCGGCTGGCCGCCGTGCACAACAGGATCGCCCTGACCACGCCGCTCGAAACAGCCGTGCGGCCCTTCCATACCCGCCCGTTCCGGGTGATCGGCGGCGACCGGTTCGCCGCCTGCCTGACGGAGTCGATCGGCGATGCGGCCGTGCGGGCGCTGCCGCCGACCGGCAGCATCGACCAGCTGTGCGACAACACGGACGTGCTCAGGACCCCCGCCCGTGCCAGAGCGCTGGCTATGGCCGCGCTCGCGCCGTCGCAGGCGGCCGCCTGAAAGGCAAGTCCGCCGCGAACATGATCGCGACCGCGCCGCCGACCGCGTTAGGTTGCCGGGATGCTGAGCCATGACGTGGCGGGCCACGGGCCCGCGGTGATCCTGATCCACGCGGGCATCGCCGACCGCCGCATGTGGGACCACCAGTTCGCCGCCCTGGCCGCCGATCACCGGGTGATCCGCTACGACTGGCGCGGATACGGCCACTCGCCCGACCCGAAGGACGATCTGTGCCATCACGAAGACCTGCTGGCGTTGATGGACGACCTCGGCGTCGAACGGGCGACGCTGGTGGGCTGCTCCATGGGCGGCGCGTACGCGGTGGAGGCCGCGCTGGCCGCCCCGTCCAGGGTGAGCGCGCTGGTGCTGATCGCCTCCGGGCTGGCCGGCCACACCTGGCCGCAGGAAATGCTGGCCCAGGCCCGTGAGCGCGTGCACGGCGCGGTGCCCGCCGAGCGGCTGGCCCGCTACCGCCAGGGCGGCGCCGAGGTGGCCGAAGGCGACGCGGCGGCGATGGCGCGGGCACAGGTGCTGTGGCAGGTCGCCGGTCCCGCACGCAGGCGAGCGGACCTGCCGCCGCAGGTGTGGGAGCGGGCGGTAACGATGTGCGAGGGCGTCTTCGAGCGGATGTGGCGCGGGCCCGCCGTAGCGGAGCGGCTGCTGGATCCGCCGGCCGCGGGACGGCTGGGCGAGGTGCGCGCGCCGACGCTGGTGATCAACGGGCTGGCCGACGTGCCGGGCATCCAGCAGGTCTCGGACCTGCTGTCGGCGGGCATCGGCGGCGCGCGCCGCCTCGACCTGCCCGACACCGGTCACCTGCCGCCGCTGGAACGGCCCGAGCAGGTCACCGCGCTCATCACCGCTTTCCTGGCCGAGCGGGCGGGCTGAGCGTCACGGTTGCCTCAGGGCCGGCTCGGGGGAGGGGACGGGCGGCAGGCCGAGCACGCCCCGGACCGCCCTTTCGGCGAGCTCGACGTCGAAGGGAGCCTGCCCGGCCAGCTCGATCGCCACGGCCTCGACCACGCCGAGGTAGGCGTGCGCCGTCTGCTGGGGCGGCGGACCGTCCGGCATCGCGCCGGCCTTGCGCGCGGCGGTGATCAGCGCCGCGCACTCCTCGACGAGCCCGTCCACGATGTCGGTGATCGCGCGGCCGACCGGATGGTCCTGTCCGGCGAACTCGACCCTCAGGGTCATCATGACGCGGGCCACGTCGCGGCGGCAGTAGACGGCGTGGCCCCGCGCTATCGCCAGCAGCGCCTCGACCGGGTCGGCCGCCTCGGCGGCCAGCCTGCCCACCTCGGCGTTCCAGGTCTCCTCGACCCATTTCACCACCGCCAGCGCCAGCTCCTCCTTGCCCGCGAACAGGTGGTACAGGGCGCCGCGGGTGTAGCCGGCCTCGCCGGCCACGCGTTCCAGCACCAGGTTGGCGTACCCGTACGTGGACAGCCCGCGCGCCGCCGCCTCCAGCAGGGCGTTCCTGGTGCGGGCGCGCCGATCCGCCTGCGTCAACCGGTTACCTACAGACATGTACGTAGATTACATGGGCGTGAACGGCACCCCGCGTGCATGGCACGAGAACGGCTCCGGTATCGTGGCGATCTCCAGCAGGCCCCCGACCCAGGAGGTGAGACCCGTGTCGCCACGTCAGGCTGGGTGCTCCCACCTCACAGCCATCCGGGCCGCCACACGCGCGTGACCGGCGGGGAGCGCCCACAGGCAATGTTCTGAAAGGGCTCCCATGCCACCGCTGTCCCTCATCGTCTCCACCCTCCGCTCGGCGGGCTGCGTCTTCGCCGAGGACGAGGCCGAACTCCTGCTCCAGACCGCCACCACGACCGCCGAACTGACCGCCATGGTCGAACGGCGCGCCGCCGGCCTGCCGCTGGAACACGTCCTGGGCTGGGCGCATTTCTGCGGCCTGCGCGTGGCCGTCGACCCCGGGGTGTTCGTCCCCCGCCGCCGCACCGAGTTCCTCGCCCGCCAGGCGATCGAACTGGCCAGGGCCGCGGGCGGGTCAGAGCGGCGGGCCGTCGTCGTCGACCTGTGCTGCGGGTCGGGAGCGCTGGGCGCCGCCGTCGCCGCCGCCGTGCCCCACCTCGACCTGCACGCCGCCGACATCGAGGCGGCCGCCGTACGGTGTGCCCGCCGCAACCTGGCCGGCCTTGGCGGGCACGTCCACGAAGGCGACCTGTTCGCGCCGCTGCCCTCCGACCTGATGGGCCGCGTCGACGTCCTGATCGCCAACGTCCCCTACGTGCCCAGCCAGGACGTCGAACTGCTGCCGGCCGAAGCCCGCGTCCACGAGCCGCGGGTGGCGCTCGACGGCGGCTGCGACGGCCTCGAGGTCATGCGCAGGGTGATCACGGCCGCGCCCTCCTGGCTGGCGCCGGGCGGAAGCCTGCTGGTGGAGAGCAGCGAGCGGCAGGCGCCGCACGCCGTCGACGCCTTCACCGGTGGCGGCCTGCGCGCCCGTCTGGCCACCTGCGACGAGCTGTACGCGACCGTCGTCATCGGCACCCGCTGAGTGCGCGCCGCCCGCCGTACCGACAAGGTCACAGGCGGGCGGTGTTGGCGCGGATGGCCGCGCACAGGTAGGCGGCAAGACCGGGCGCCATCGCCTCGAACGTGGCAGTGAAGCGGGCATCGCTCACATACAGCTCGCCGAGGCCCTGATGGATGGCGGGCGTGCACGAGTAGAACCAGCGGCTGATGTGCCCGCGGTGCCGCTCGGCCAGGTCCATCACCTGCTCGCTGTCGGCGGGCACGTCCGCCTTCATCGTCGCCACCAGGTCGCCGACGATGCCGGCCCCCTCGGCCTGCTGCCGCAGCCAGTCCGCCTTGGTGTAGGAGGCGACCCTGCGGCGGCTTTCGGCGTACTCCTTGCCGCCGCCCCAGCGCTGCTCGGCCTCCGCCTCGTACTCTTCGGGACGGAAGTCGCCGAACACCTCGAACCGTTCCTCGGGCGTCAGCGTGATGTTCATGCTGCGCGCCTCCATCGCGATCTCCACCGCCGCCACCATGTCGCGCAGCCTGCCGATGCGCGAGGTCAGCAGCTCGTGCTGGCGCCGCAGATGCGTCATCTCGTCGCTGCCCGGATCGTCGAGGATCGCGGCGATCTCCTCCAGGCCGAAGCCGAGCTCCCGGTAGAACAGCACCTGCTGCAGCCGCTGCAGATCCGTCTCGCCGTAGCGGCGATAGCCGGCGCCGCTGCGCTCGGACGGCGACAGCAGCCCGATCTCGTCGTAGTGGTGCAGCGTGCGCACCGTCACCCCGGCCAGACGCGCGACCTGCCCCACCGACAAACTCATGCTCCCAGGATGAACCCTCACCTTACGTAAGGGTCAAACCGTGGTTGGACTCTGCCGCCGGGGGAGAGTCCATGCTGGTGCCATGGATCTTTTGCCGATCGGGCAGTTCGCCCGGCTCAGCAGGCTCAGCGTCAAACAGCTGCGGCACTACGCCGAACTCGGCCTGCTGACCCCGGCACACGTCGACGAGGACAGCGGCTACCGCTACTACCACCCGTCCCAGGCCCGCCAGGCGCTGTCGATCGGGTTGCTGCGCTCGCTGGACGTGCCGCTGGCGGTCATCGGCCAGGTCCTGTCGGGTACGGCCGGCGCGCTCGGTCACGTCCGCGACGACCTGGAAGCCGAGCTGCAACGCCGCCGCCGCACGCTGGCCGCGCTCGAACGCGTGATGGAGCACGGCCTGCCCGCCGCCCGTGTCGTGGAGGTGGAGGTGCCGTCGATGCTGGTGGCGGTGACGGCCGAGCAGGCCGCCGGTGACCTGGACGTCGGCCGGGCCACCTCGGCCTGCGTCGAGCGGCTGCTGGCCGCGTGGGCGGTGGGGGAGCGGCAGCGGGCGCCCGAGCTGATCGGGCTGTTTCCCGTGGAGCTGAGCGAGCCGTGCACCGTCGAGGTGGCGCTGGTGACCGGCTTCCCGCTGCCCGGCACCAGCCCGCGGGTGCTGCCGGGCGGCCGGTTCGCCCAGGCCACCCACCTCGGCCCCTACGAGCAGATCACGCTGACCTCCCACGCCCTGCTGTCGTGGTGCGCCGAACGCGGCCACCCCGCCGCCGGCCCCGTCCGCGAGGTGTACGTCTCCGACCCTGCCGTGACTGCGCCTGACCAGCTCATCACCCATGTCCAGATCCCCTTGGAGGAACACTCGTGAAGACCACCTATGGCCCTGTCACCGCGCTGACCGTCACCGGAATGGGCGAACCCGGCGGCACCGAGCACGCCTCGGCGATCGCCGCCCTCTACGCCGTCGCGGGCGCCATGAACGCCCTCATCGGCCCGCTGGAAGGCCGCTGGTGGGTGGAGGACTCCAGGCCCGCACTGAGCGTGCCGCGCCAGCAGTGGCGCTGGCACCTGCACCTGCCGCTGCCCATCGCGCCGGAGCCCGGCGAGATGGAGGCGGCCAGGGAGGCCGCCCGCCCGTCGGGGATGGCGGTCGACCGGGTGCAGGTGGTCACCTTCACCGAGGGCGAGTGCGTGGAAATGCTGCACGAAGGCCCCTACAGCCAGGAGCACGTGACGCTGGCGGCGATGCAGGAGTACATGGACGCCCACCACCTGGTGGCCAACGGCCTGCACCACGAGGTCTACCTGTCGGACCTGCGGGACGGTGACCCGGCCAAGATGCGCACCGTGCTGCGCCAGCCCGTCAGGAGCGCCGCGACCGCCTGACCCCCCCTCGATCGAACAGGGCCTTGAACGCCAGGACCGGCCCTAGTCTGAGCAGAGCTGAGCGCGCAGCGTCTGACCGGCCCACCGCTCCCAGCGCTCCCGCGGCCAGCCGCGCTCCTGCACCAGCAGCAGGTACAGCTCGGGGCTGAGCAGGCCGTACAGCAGGTCGGCGGCCTCCTCCGCCGACACCTCCGCCCGCGCGCCGGGTTTGCCGACCAGCGCCTTGGCCGCCCGCTGCTGGACGACATACCGGGGGTCGACGTCCTGCGGCCACAGGGCGGCGACCTCGGGGTCGCTCGCGCACGCCCCGTCCAGCACCTTGCCGATCGGCGCGACACGCTCCAGGACCGTGGTCGTGCCGGTGACGTAGGCGCGCAGCATGTCCTGGGCGGTGCCGGCGGCCAGCGCGCCGGTGTACCACGGCCGGTCCATCGTGGCCACCGGCTCGTCGTCGCCCGCGATCGTGACGTCGACCAACTCTTTCAGCAGGGCGCGTTTGTTGCCGAAGACGAAGTAGATCGTCTGCACCGCGACCCCCGCGTTGGTGGCGATGTCCTGCAGGTTCGTCGCGCCGTAGCCGTCGCGCACGAACAGCTCCAGTGCCGCCTGCAGGATGCGCCGCCGCGTCTCGGCCGCCTTCTGGGCCCGCTTGCTCACCCGCTTGACATCACTCATGGCTAGAGTCTATCTCTAGATTCAGTCACTAGATGTCAACTCTAGAGAGCAGGTTCAGTGATGTCGGTCATCACCGTCACCCGATTCCAGGCCGATCCCGCCGACGCCGAGCAGCTGCGGGCCAGGCACGCCGCGCTCGTCTCCGCAACCCGGGCGGCCTGTCCCGGGCTCACCGAGGCGCGCCTCGGCCGACTCGACGAGCAGACATGGGTGGGCATCTGGCGCTGGGACTCGGCCGCGAGCCTGCAGGCGGCCCGCCAGGCCGTACCCGGCAACGCCGAGGCCAACGCGGCCTTCTCCCTGACCCGCGAGGCCGCGGTGGAGGACATCGAGGTCCTGGACGAGCACTGACGAGCACTGACCCCCGTCCCGGCCCCCGGCAGGGGCCGGGACTCCCCGCGAGGAGACGACATGATCGAAATCGAAGCGTTGACGAAGGTCTACGGGGCGGCGCAGGCCCCGGCCGTCGACGAGGTGTCCCTGCGCATCCCCGCCGGAACGGTCTTCGGCTTCCTGGGCCCCAACGGCGCCGGCAAGACCACCACCATCAAGATGCTGGCCGGCCTGCTCACCCCCACCTCGGGCCGGGTACGGCTGGGCGGCTTCGACGTGGCACGGCAGCGATCGGCCGCGATGTCGCAGTTCGGCGCGGTGCTGGAAGGCTCACGCAACGTCTACTGGAGCCTGTCGGCCTGGCAGAACCTGATGTACTTCGGCCGGCTCAAAGGCCTGCGCAAAGCCCAGGTCGCCGAACGCGCCCAGGACCTGCTGACCGATCTGGGCCTGTGGGAGCGGCGCCACGACAAGGTCGGCGGCTTCTCGCGCGGCATGCAGCAGAAGGTGGCGATCGCCGCCGCCTTGATCGCCGGCCCGCCGATCGTGCTGCTGGACGAGCCGACGCTCGGCCTGGACGTCGAGGCCACCCGCACCGTCAAGAATTGGATCGCCGAGCAGGCCCGCGAGCTCGGCACCACCATCCTGCTCACCACCCACCAGCTCGACGTGGCCCAGGAGCTGTGTGACCGGGTGGCCGTCATGCGCCAGGGCAGGCTCGTGGCCGACCTGCCCACCAGAGAACTGCTGGCCGGCTTCCGCGAACGCGACAGGTACGACATCCGCATCGAGGGAGCGGCGCCGCCCGGCTTCGAGGCCGTCACCCGTGACGGCGTCACCACCATCGAGGTGCAGGTGAGCGACCCGATCGAGGTGTACGACGTGGTGGAGCGCCTGCGCGCCCACGGGGTCGTCATCGAGTCGCTGACCCAGGTGCAGCCCGACCTGGAGGATGTGTTCCTCACCCTGGTGAACGAGGCGCCCCGTGCTGCTTAACGTCCTGGGCGCGGAGGTCGGCAAGGGCCTGCGCGTTCAACTGGCCCACCCGCTCGGCCACGTCATCACCCTGCTGATCAGCACCATGATGTACCTCGGCCTGCAGTTCGTCCTCGGCCAGGGCGAGCTGCGCCAGGATCTGCTGCCGCCGACGCTGGTGGCGATCGGCGGCTACTGGTTCCTGCAGTACGCGGGCCTGGTGATGGTGGCCGACCTCATCGCCGACAAACGCGCCGGCACCTTCGCCCAGGCCCACATGAGCCCGGCGCCGCCGTGGCTGCCGATGCTCGGCCGGCTGATCACCGCCTCGGTGTTCGGCCTGGCGGTGGCCGTGGCGGCCGCCCTCGTCCCGATGCTGGTGACCGGGATCGCGATCCCGTTGCGCTGGGCGGCACTCCTGCCCGCCGTGCTGCTGGGGGTCAACGCGCTGGCCTTCACGTTCCTGCTGGCGGCTCTGGCCCTGGTCTCGCCGATGATCGGCGCGCTGCAGTCGCTGTTCACCTCGCTGGTGCTGCTGCTGAACGGCTCGTTCCTGCCGCTGGCCTTCTATCCGGACTGGCTGGCCGCGCTGGCCAGAATCCTGCCCACCACGCTGGGTATCGAGGCGCTCACCCAGACCCTGTTCGAGGGACGGACCCTGGCCGAGCTGTGGAACGGCGGCGCCCTGCCCTGGCTGCTTGCCCACACCCTCGCCCTCACCGCCGCCGCCGGCCTGCTGTTCGTCCGCAACCACCGCCGAGCCCTGCAGGAGTCGTCATGACCTTCGCCCGCGCCTTCGCCGCGGAAGTCCGCAAGGGCCTGCTGGGCCTCGCCGCCGGATGGCGCGAACTCCTCATCCAGATGATCACGTTTCCGCTGTTCTACCTGCTCATCGTGCTGTTCATGGGACGCGGGCAGCTGCGCGCGGAGCTGCTGGCGCCGGTGCTGCTCGGCATGGTGGCGCTGACGTTCATCCACGAGCAGGTCAACAGGGTGTTCTGGAGCTACCTGGGTGACATCCAGTCCGGCGTGCTCGAACAGACCTACCTGACGCCGCTGCCCTCGGCCGCGCTCATCCTCGGCCGCCAGGCCGCCGCCGCGATCTCGGCCCTGCCCACCGCGCTGGCCGTGCTGGCCACCGGCGCGGCCGCCATCGCCGTCCAGGGCGGGCACCTGCCCCTCGACGCACAGGTGATCGTGCCGCTGGCCGCCATCGCGGCGGGCACCTGCGGGCTGGCTCTGATCCTGTGCGGGCTGACGCTGGTGTTCAAACGCATCGAGATCATCACCCAGCTGTCGGTGGCCGTCTACGCCATCGCGGGCGGCACCCTCGTCCCCCTGGCCGCCATGCCCGACCCGATCGCCTTCCTCAGCCGCCTGATCGTTCCCATCGCGCCCGGCATCGAGGCGATGCGCGACATCCTGCTCGGCGGACATCCCCTGGCCGCACTCCCGTCCGGCTGGGGTCTGGGCTGGCTGCTGGCCCAGCCGCTGCTCATCACGGCCGCCGGGGTGCTCGCGTTCAACCGGCTCGAACACCTCGCCCGACACCGCGGCACCCTCGGCCGCTACTAAAAGGAGAGCAACTGACATGAACGTCTTCCTCTGGGTACTGCAGGCCGTCCTGGCCGTCGTCTTCGGCCTGGTCGGGGTGATGAAATCCACCCAGCCCAAGGAGAAGCTGCGGCCCGTCCTGGCCTGGGTCGATGACTTCGGCCCCGGCCAGGTCCGCCTGATCGGCGTGGTCGAACTGCTCGCCGCCCTCGGTCTGATCCTGCCCGCCGTCACCGGCATCGCCCCGGTCCTGACCCCGCTGGCCGCCACCGGCCTGGCGATCATCATGATCGGCGCCGCCGTCACGCACGCCCGCCGCAAGGAGCCGCCGGCCATCGCCGTCAACGTCGTGCTCCTCGTCCTGGCTGCGATCATCGCCTGGGGGCGTTTCGGCCCTTACGCCCTCTGACTTGGAGACCAAGATGACCTCGGAAAGCGTGACCTTGCGGCCCATCGGCCACGTCGCGGGCGGTCGCAGCGAGATGTACGAAGACGACTGGCACGACGTTCGAGCCGTGCTCCGGCTGGACGGTCAGGCCTTCACCGCCTCGGCGGTGCTCGGCCTGGAGAACTTCTCCCACCTGGAGGTCGTCTTCCTGTTCGACCGGATCGACCCGTCCACGGTGAGCGGCCAGCCCCGCCCGCCGCGAGGCAACCCGAGCGCGGCCCCCGTGGGAGTCTTCGCCCACCGCGGGCCGTACCGCCCCAACCGGCTGGGCGTCTCCCGCTGCCGGCTGCTCAGCGTGGACGGCCTGGACCTGCACGTCGCCGACCTGGACGCGCTGTCCGGCTCGCCGATCCTGGACGTCAAGCCGTACCTTGTCGAGTTCGCCCCTCGTCACCCGGTCATCCAGCCGGCTTGGGCGAGCGAACTCATGAGCCGCTATTACTGACCGATCAACGGGTGCATGGGCTGTGCGCGGTGTGGGTCGGGGGTGCGGGTCAGGGGAGGGTGAGCACGCGGGGGCCCGCGTCGGTGACGGCCACCGTGTGCTCGGCGTGGGCCGCTCTGGCGCCGCTACGGCTGCGCATCGTCCACCCGTCGGACGCGACCCGGTAGCGGCCGTCCCCGCCCTCCACGAACATCGGCTCGATCGCCAGCACCATCCCCGGCCGCAGCGGCATCCCCCGACCGGGCCTGCCGTGGTTGGGGACGCTCGGGTCCTCGTGCATCTGCCGCCCGACGCCGTGCCCGCCCCAGTCGTCCGGCATGCCGTACCCGCCCTCGGTGGCGACGGCGGCGATGGCCGCGCCGATGTCGCCGACGCGGTTGCCTGGCACCGCGGCGGCGATCCCTGCCGCCAGGGCCCGTTCGGCCGCCTCGATGAGCGCCAGGTCCCGCCCGCCGGGCAGGCCGAGGGTGCCGCCGGGCAGGCCGAGGGTGAAGGAGACGGCGGCATCGCCGGCCCAGCCGTCCAGGTAGGCGCCGCAGTCGACGCTGAGCAGGTCGCCCTCGCGCAGCCGGTAGCGGCCGGGGATGCCGTGCACGATCGCGTCGTTGACCGAGGCGCAGATCACCGCGGGGAACGGCGTCGGCGCGAAGTGCGGCTGGTAGTGCAGGAACGCCGGTCGGGCGCCCGCCTCGGCGATGACCGTGGCGGCCACCTCGTCCAGTTCGGTCAGGCGCATGCCGACGGCAGCGTGCTCACGTACGGCCTGCAGGGCGCGGCCCACGACCCTGCCCGCCTCGCGCATGGCCGCCAGCTCGTTGTCAGTCTTGATCTCCACCATGGGCGATAACTATACCGGTATTTCTATCCCGCACATCGGGTGGGATAGAAATACCGGATGGCTTGGTAGGATCGGCGCCATGGTGCGCCCACCCCTGACCCCCGACGAGCGCGAACGCGGCGAGCGGCTCGGCCACCTGCTGCGCCAGGCCCGCGGCGAACGCAGCATCGTGGAGGTCGCCAACGCCGCCGGCATGTCCGCCGAAACCCTCCGCAAGATCGAGACCGGCCGCATCGCCACCCCCGCGTTCTTCACGATCGCGGCCCTGGCCGAGGTCCTGGAGGTCCCCCTCGACCAACTCGCCCTGCGCCTCATACCCGCCGCCCCCGGCCTGGAACGCCTCTGACGCGGGCAATGAGTGGATCATGAACTGTGTTCTCGCTGGTGAGCGGGTCTATACCGCGCCGCCTGCTTGGACTTGGACCGAGGCGAGTTCGGCGCGGGGTGCGGGGACGTCGACGGTTTCGAGGTTGCCCTTGAGCTCGGGGACGTCCTTGTAGAGGTAGAGCGGCCGACGTTCAGCAGCCGGGCGATGGAGGAGCTGGTGGCGTCGGGCTGGGGGAGCAGGGCGCGGACGTGCTCACAACGGGCGCAGGTGCTCGATCGTGACGTGGTACTGCTCGGCCAGCCGCTGCGCGATCAACGAGCGGTGGCAGGCCTCGGGGTCGCGCTCGACACAGAGCAGCGCCGCGGTCGCACCGCTCGGCAGCGCCGACCCGATCGGCGTGAGGTCGGCGCGGTCGAGGATCTCGATGGTGTAGCGGCGGGTGTACTCGGCAGCGAGTTCGCGGCGCGAGCGCTTGCCGACCCCTTGGCGGTCGTCCTCGGCGTACTGGAGCTGGCGTAACTCGGTGGTTGGGGCGAGCTCCCGGTGGTGCTCGTAGGCGATCCGAGCATGGGCGAGGGCCGCCTGCAGCCGGCGTGAGTTCGCCCAGGCGTACTCGGGTCCGCGCACACCGCGGCGCTGGCGTACGTCGAGCAGCAGACGAACGTCCGCCTGCCGCAGTCGTTGCAGGAAGGACTCGCCGTCGAAGCCATAGACGCCGATTGTCGCCATCCTGAGCACCGGAAATCACCCACCTGCCTACTACTCGTGCCGCCTCCGGCAGCCCTGCCGGAGGCGGCGAGGTCACATCACGCGACGGCGGTTCCCTCAAGCTCGACCATCAGGTCGGGGATCGCCAGCCGTGTCACCCCGAGCATCGTGGTGGACGGTGCCACCCCGGCGGCGCCCAGCCGCGCCGCCAGCACGCCGTAGTGCTGGAAGAGCAGATCGACGTCGGTGGTGTAGACGTTGAGCCGGACGAGGTTCGCGAGGGACATGCCTGCCTCGCCGAGCACGGCCTCCAGGTTGTCGAGGCTCAGCGCCAACTGCGCCGCCATGTCATCGATATGCTGGGGCTTGCCGTCGCCGCTCATGGCGGTCTGCCCGGAGCAGTACAGGGTCCGGGTGTGCCCGGAGACGATCTCACCCTGGTTGTAGCCCAGCTCCACCGACCACGCCCACGGATTGACCGCGGTTCGCTCTATTGCCACATTCGCTCCATTCGATTCGTCGACATCACGTACGTCGATCGGCTCGGTAGCCGCCTGATGAGCCTCCCAACAAATCACGACATCCTGTGTCGTGTATTTCGCTAGAGTTTTCGTATGCGCGCCGACCGGTTGGTCTCGCTGGTGTTGCTGCTGCGGCAGCACGGCCGGCTGTCCGCGGCCGCGCTGGCCCGCGAGCTGGAGGTGTCCACCCGCACCGTGCTGCGCGACATCGAGGCGCTGTCCGCAGCCGGCGTCCCGGTCTACGCCGAACGCGGCCGGCACGGCGGTTTCGCGTTGTTGCCCGGTTTCCGGACCGAGCTCACCGGGCTGAACCCCGACGAGGCCCTTGCCCTGCTGGTCGCCGGATCGCGGCGCGGCGCGCAGGCATTCGGCCTCGGCTCGGCGCTCGCTTCGGCGATGCTGAAGGTGGTTGACGCGCTGCCCGAAAGCTATCGGGACACCGCGGCCGGCGCGGCCGAGCGATTGCTCATCGACCCGGAGACCGACCTCCTCTCGCGCCGGCTGGTCGCTGAGGAGGTGCCTGACGCCATAGCGGCCGAGGTTCTGCGCGCGGTGTTCGCCGGGCACAAGCTGCAGATCCACTACGCGGCTGTGGGCCAGAGCCCGAAGTGGCGCACGGTGGACCCGATCGGCCTGGTCACCGTACGCGACCGGGGCTACTTGCTGGCCACGAGGTCTGGCGCCGACCGCACCTACCGGATGTCCCGGGTCTTGGCCGCCAAGGAACTCGCCGAACCCGCACAACGACCAGACCGGGTCGATCTGGACCGGGCCTGGCAGGAACGCAGCACGCAGTTTCGGACCGGCGGCGACCAAGTCACCGTGCTGGTACGGCTGGACCCGGCGCGGCGGGAGGACCTGGTGGGCACCGCGCTGGCCGTCCGCGCCGAAGAAGTCGACTCAGACGGCTGGCTGCGGCTGGAGGTGACCTTCCAAGATCCGAGACACGCCGAATGGGCGCTGTGGCAGCTCGCCACGAACGCGGAAGCCCTGGCCCCGCAGTGGTTGCGCAACTCCCTGCGCAACCGCGCCGCCGCGATCGCTTCCCGCTACGGAGTGTCATCCTGAGAGTTGTCGCCTTCTGCGGGGCGAAGGGGACGAGTTTGGTGACGGAATCGGCGATGACGTTGCCGATCTGTCGATCGCGGTGAAGCCGCCGATATCCACGAAGGTCACCCCGAAGGTGGCGATCTCGGTGACGAGACCAGTGACGGTCTGGCCCCGCTGCAGGTTCCGCAGGAAGGCCATGTCGCGGTCGTTCAGGCTAGGCATGTCACTGATCCTCCGCCGCGGGGCCGGATGTTGCGCCAGCCGCGCGGCTTAGAACCAGGCGCGCCCCACCGAGAACACCTCCATCAGCTCGGCATCGGCACCGGCGCACGACCTCCTGCTAGGCCGCTGTCGCCGACCTCCGCTGCCGGTCCAGATGCCGCGAACCGACGCCAGCACCGCCTCGACCTCGGCCGCCGTCTGGAACGCCGGGGGAGCAGGTCCGAGACGACGCCCTCGCCTTGACGCCACCGGCGCAGCAGCACGTACACCTGCCGCCGCGAGATCCCCAGCTCAGCGGCCGCCGGGTCCGCGGCCGCCAATCCCACCCGCGGCTCGGCGGCCAGCCGGCCGATCACCTCCGCCTGGCGTCCCGCCACGTCCGATGTCTCAACCGGGGCGCTCAGCACGCCCCGCTCGATGATCTGCTCGGCCCGCCGTCCATGCCAGGACCTCACCGTCGCGCATGCGAGTACGGAACAAGACGCACCGCAGCGCACAGGACTGGATGCACCGGTTGTTCGCAGACCTATGCACAGCCCCCGGAAATCCCAGGACAGTTGTGCACATGACTTCGGAAAATGACAGTGGGGGTGTTGAGAATCGAACGATTCTCAAAACACCCCCCCACCCCGCGGGGCGGCGGGGCCACAAAATATTTTATGGGCGCACTAAACAGGGGGGGGGGGGGCTGGGTGTTTTAAAAAAA
>NZ_JBHZBH010000039.1:0-80807 GCF_042754765.1 Nonomuraea sp. NPDC059194
GCTTCGTTATGTCTTAACTGTACCAGCTTGTCCGATTTGCTGTCAAACCGGCGAACCTGGCTACAATCTCGACCACCCCGCTTCCGGGGCAACCCCTCTAACTTACCAGCCCTCCGACCGATCCACAAACCGATCTTCAGAACCGCTGCGTTGTAGGGGTTTCCGGCTTCCTGCGGCTTAACCACCAGGTGGTTGCGCCGCGTCGCGCCGGTTCCACAAGATTAGCAGCGCCCCAGACCACTCGGGACGTGAAACGTAGACTCGGCCAGGTGAGCAGCCACATCCCGCCTCTGGCGAAGAAGGTATCGAGCGAGCGTACCCATCACGGCGACACCGTGATCGATGAATACGCGTGGCTCACCGACAAGGAAGACCCCGACACGATCGCCTATCTCCAGCAGGAGAACGAATACCTCAAGCAGGAGACCGCACACCTGGGAGAGCTCCAGGAGCAGGTCTTCCAGGAGATCAAGGGGCGCACCCAGGAGACCGACCTTTCGGTCCCCAGCCGCAAGGGCGCCTGGTGGTACTTCTCCAGGACCCACGAGGGCAAGCAGTACGGCATCTCCTGCCGGGTGCCGGCGGACGGCGACACCCCGCCGGTGATCACCACGGACGGCACGCTGCCCGGCGAGCAGGTCCTGCTCGACGGCAACGAGCTGGCCGGTGACAGCGAGTTCTTCTCGATCGGCACCAGCGCCGTCACGCCCGACGGCAAGCTCCTGGCCTACTCCACCGACTACAAGGGCGACGAGCGGTTCACCCTGACGTTCAAGGACCTGGAGACCGGTGAGAAGCTCGCCGACGAGATCACCGGCGTCTTCTACGGCGGCGCGTGGTCGGCCGACGGCACCACGTTCTTCTACACCAGGGTCGACGACGCCTGGCGCCCCTTCCAGGTCTACCGCCACACCCTCGGCACCGAGGCCGAGGAGGACGTGCTCGTCTACGAGGAGTCCGACGAGCGCTTCTGGGTCGGCATCGGACTGACCCGCAGCGAGAAGTACTTGGTCATGGGCGCGGGCAGCAAGATCACCAGTGAGGTCCGGATCCTCGACGCCGAGGACCCGACCGGCGAGTTCAGGGTCGTGCGTCCTCGCGTCACGGGCGTCGAGTACGGCATCGAGCACGCGGGCGACCGCTTCTTCGTCCTCCACAACGAGAACGCGGAGAACTTCGAGCTCGCCACCGCCCCGCTGGACGAGCCCGGCTCGTGGACGCCGCTCATCGCCCACCGCGAGGACACCCGCCTGCTGGAGATCGACGCGTTCGCCACCCACGCGGTCGTCCACTTCCGGCGTGACGGCCTGACCGGCATCAGGATCCTGCCCTATCCGCTGAACGACGCCGGGCGCGAGCCGTTCGAGATCGCGTTCCCCGAGCCGCTGTACGACGTGGCGCCCGCGGGCAACCCCGAGTTCAGCACCGAACGGCTGCGCCTGGGCTATACGAGCATGGTCACCCCGCCCAGCGTCTATGACTACGACCTGGAAAAGCGCGAGCTCATCCTCCTCAAGCAGCGCCCGGTGCTCGGCGGCTACGACCCGTCCGACTACGAGCAGTTCAGGGAGTGGGCCACCGCCGAGGACGGCACGAAGGTGCCGATCTCGATCGTGAAGCGGAAGGATGCCGCCAAGCCCGCCCCCACCGTCCTGTACGGCTACGGCAGCTACGAGACCTCGATCGACCCGAGCTTCTCCGTCGCCAGGCTCAGCCTGCTCGACCGCGGTTTCGCCTTCGCGGTCGCGCACGTGAGGGGCGGCGGCGAGATGGGGCGCAGGTGGTACGAGGAGGGCAAGCTCACCAGGAAGAAGAACACCTTCACCGACTTCGTCGCCGCGGCCAGGGACCTCAGGGCGTCAGGCTGGAGCGAGCGGATCATCGCGAGGGGCGGTTCGGCGGGCGGCCTGCTGATGGGCGCGGTGGCCAACCTCGCTCCTGAGGAGTTCGCGGGCATTGTGGCCGAGGTGCCGTTCGTCGACGCGCTCAACACCATCCTCGATCCGTCGCTGCCGCTGACCGTGATCGAGTGGGACGAGTGGGGCGACCCGCTGCACAACGCCGACGTCTACGCCTACATGAAGGGCTACTCCCCCTACGAGAATGTCGAGGCGAAGGCCTACCCGCCGATCCTCGCGATCACCAGCCTGAACGACACCAGGGTGCTCTACCACGAGCCCGCCAAGTGGGTCGCGCGGCTGCGGGCGAGCGCGCAGGGCGGGCCGTTCCTGCTGAAGACGGAGATGGGCGCGGGCCACGGCGGGCGCAGCGGGCGCTACGACGCCTGGCGGGAAGAGGCGTTCGCGCTGTCGTGGATCATCGAGAGGGGAACGAAGTGAGCTACGCGGCGGCGGGCGACCGCTACGAGAAGCTGCCCTACGTCCGCAGCGGCAGGAGCGGGCTCAAGCTGCCCCAGGTCTCGCTCGGTCTGTGGCACAACTTCGGTGACGACCGGCCGATCGAGAACTCGCGGGCCATCCTGCGGACGGCCTTCGACCGCGGGGTCACGCACTTCGACCTGGCCAACAACTACGGCGTGCCGTACGGCTCGGCGGAGCGCAACTTCGGCACCATCTTCGCCCAGGACTTCAGGCCCTACCGCGACGAGCTGATCATCTCGACGAAGGCGGGCTTCGACATGTGGCCGGGGCCGTACGGGGAGTGGGGGTCGAGGAAGTACGTCCTGGCCAGCCTCGACCAGTCGCTCCAGCGGATGGGCCTGGAGTACGTCGACATCTTCTACAGCCACCGTCCCGACCCCGAGACGCCGCTGGAGGAGACGATGGGCGCGCTGGACCGGGCGGTGCGCTCGGGCAAGGCGCTGTACGCGGGCATCTCCAACTACTCTGCCGAGCAGACGACGCAGGCGGCGCGCATCATGCGCGAGCTCGGCACGCCGCTGCTGATCCACCAGCCGTCGTATTCGATGATCAACAGGTGGATCGAGGACGGGCTGCTGGACACGCTGGAGGAGGAGGGCATCGGCTGCATCGTCTACTCCCCGCTGGCGCAGGGCCTGCTGACCGACCGCTACCTGGACGGCGTGCCGACCGACTCGCGGGCGGCGACGAGCAAGTACCTGTCAGCCGAAAGGATCGACCTCGACCTGGCCCGCGACCTCAACGAGATCGCCAGGGGGCGCGGGCAGTCGCTGGCGCAGATGGCGCTGTCGTGGGTGCTGAGGGATCCGAGGGTGACCAGCGTGCTGATCGGCGCGAGCAGCGTGGCGCAGCTGGAGGCCAACCTGGCCTGTGTGGACGGGCCCGTCTTCACCGAGGACGAGCTCGACCAGATCGAGAAAATCACAGTGCCTGGTGCCGCTGGAGGTAGGTGAAGGAGGCCCAGCCGGGCAGCACCGGTAGCCAGAAGGTGAGCAGCCGGTAGAGGATCACCGAGGAGGTGGCGAACTCCGCGGGCACTCCGGCCACCGTCAGGCCGACGGCCAGTGATGCTTCGACCGCGCCCAGACCGCCAGGGGTGGGCGCGGCCGAGCCGATCGCGTTGGCGGTCAGGAAGACCACGGCGATCGTGGTGAAGCTGGTCTCGCCGCCGAAGGCGCGCACGCAGCCGTAGAGGCAGACGACGAACGCCAGCGACAGGCAAAGGATGCCGCCGAACCCTTCGAGGATCTTGCGGGGCGACTGCATGACGTCGAGCAGGCGCGGCACGACGTTGGCGAACAGGGAGCGCAGCCGCTTGGTGATGAGCCTGCGCAGCGGCGGGACGCCCAGCGCGATGACGATGAGGACGGCGACCGCCAGCAGGACGGCCAGCAGCCCGCGCGAGGGCGCGAAGGACGTGGTCGCGCTCGACCCGGTGATGTAGGCGAACAGCAGCAGCAGCCCGATGTGGCTGGCCAGCCCGATCACCTGGGAGGCGCCGATGCTGGCCACGGCCAGGGCGGGCGGCACCCCGCGCTTTTGCAGGTAGCGGGTGTTGATCGCGACGCCGCCCACCGCCGGTGGGGTGACCAGCTTGACGAAGGACGAGGCGAACTGCACGAGCACGGTACGGCCGAGCGGCAGCGGCTCGGGCACGAATCCCCTGATCATGAGCGCCGCGGCGACGAAGCTGAGCCCTGAGGCGAACAGCGCGAGGATGGCCCACTCCCACCGGGCCGTGGTGACGACCTGGAGCAGGTTGACCTGACTGAGCTGCGAGAGCAGGAAGTAGGCGGCGAGGGTGCTGGCGATGATGGTGACGAGGGTGCGGGGCTTGAACCGCTCCAGCCGTACCTCGGCGACCTCGGCCTGCGGGGTCAGCGCCTCGATCTGCTCGCGGATGGCCGGCAGCAGGTCTTTCTGCTTGTTCAGCGCGGCCCTGGTCTGCCTGGTCAGCGCGATGCGCTGGAGCAAGGGCAGCGCGGCGCCGAGGGCGTCGGCGCCGAGCACCGCCGCGGCCGCCCTGACCGAGCGTTCGGCGCCGACGCGCAGCGCCAGGTAGGTCAGCAGTTGCGCGATGTCGATGCGCAGCAGCAGGTCACCGGCCGCGACCTCGCCGCTGCGCGGGTCGGTGAGGACGACGCGGCCCTCGCGGTCGAGGTGGATGCTGTCGCCAGTCAGCCGCCGGTGGGCCAGGCGCTGCATCCGCAGCAGCAGCACCTGCTCCCAGATCTGGGCCAGCAGGTGGTCGTCGAGCTCGCTGTCCTTGAGGTCGTCGAGGGCGCGGGTCGCGAGGTGCTCGTAGGCCAGGAGTGCGGCCTCGGTGCCGATCTCGCTGGTGCCGAGCAGGCGCGGGGTGTTGGCGCCGGCCGCCTGGGTCGCGTAGGCCATGAGCGCCTCGCGTTCGAGCTCGGCGCGCAGCGAGCGGATGGCCCGCCGCCTGGTCTCGGAGTGGAGCCTGATCCGCCGCCACAGCCGGTACGGCAGGCCCGCCACCTGGCGGTCGCGGTCGAGGACGGTGACGTCGAGGCTGGTGCCGTCGGACAGGCCGACGGCGTAGCGGCGGCTGCCCTGGTGGTCGTCGTCGATGCGTCTGGCGGAGACGGGCGTGAACGACAGCTTGCGCAGGGCGGCGATGACGGCGTTGCCCGGCGGGCGGGTGTTGGGGCTGCCGACGCCGTACAGCGTGCCGTAGCCGACGGCCATGCCGAACAGGACGGTCACGATCGCGCTCGGCAGCGTGATCTGCTTGCCGGTGAACAGCGCGAAGATCGACAGTGCGATCACCGTCCACATGAGCGCGCGCCAGGTGGGCCGCCTGGAGATGCGGACCGCCGTGGCGTAGGCGATCACGGAGCTGAGCAGCGCGTTGAGTGGTTCGAGGTCGCGGCCGCCGGTCAGCAGCGTGGCCAGGTCGTCGGGGCCGCCCGTGACCAGCCATTGGCCGATCAGGTAGGAGCCTGCCATGCCGATGATGGCGGCGACGAGGCCCTCGGCGACGCGCAGGCCGTCGCGGTGGAAGACCCGTTCGACGGCGAACGCGGCGGGGACGACCAGGACGGCGGCGCCGCTCAGGAAGGTGGCGATGCCGGCCAGGAGGGCGGGCGCGCGGCCGGTGCCCTCCGTGACGTCCTGTTCGAGGCCGATGAGCGTCTGCTGGGCGACGAGCATGAGCAGGATGACCGCGGCGAGCGCCAGCAGTGTGGCCAGGAAGCGCAGCGCGTCGGATGGGCGGCGCAGTCGCTGGGGCAGCAGTGGTTCGACGACGAACACGGTCGGTTCGTCGCGTGCTTCAGACACGACTGGATGCTCCTCCACGGAGTCCGCCGATTTCTCGCTTTCCCTGATGTTTGCCACCGACAGCGATTCTGCACCTTTCCCGTGCGAGCGTGCGATCTCTAGCTACCAGTGTCCACAATCGCCACCGTGGTCACTGCCCCGGGTAACGTCTCTACCAGCAACGACGCGCCCCGTTATACCTGATGGACAAAGCTTGCCACGCTGTGCGACATGATCACCCATTTCCTCGTCGCCGTCGCTGTCGCCGCCCAGGGAACGCCTCTCGCTGACGATGTGAAGATCGACAACGTTCTGGGCCATCTGCAGGCTTTCCAGGCGATCGCCGACGCCCACGGCGGAACCAGGGCGGCCGGAACTCCCGGCTACGACGCCTCGGCCGATTATGTCGCCGCGCGGCTGCGTGAGGCGGGATACCAGGTCGAGCGTCAGGAGTTCCATTTCGATCAGTACAGGGAGCTGTCCCCCGGCCGGATCGTGGTGGACGGCAAGGACGTCGGCAAGATCGGAACAATGATCTACTCCGGCAGCGGCGACGTGCTCGGCCACCCGCGAAAGGCGGGCGCGGGCTGCATGAACACCGACTTCGCCGGTTTCGGGGCAGGTGAGATCGCGGTGGTCGACAGGGGCGGCTGCACGTTCGCCGCCAAGGCCGCCAACGCCACGGCGGCCGGCGCCGCCGCGCTGGTCGTGGTGAACCAGGGCGACGCGTTCGCCGGTTCGGCGAGCGTCCCCCAGCGCATCCCCGTGGTCGGCGTCGACGCCAAGACGGGGGCGGCGGTGGCGGGCGGCCGGCAGATGCGGGTCACGACCAGCACGCAGAGCGCCCGCCACACCACGAGCAACGTGATCGCGCAGACCGCGTGGGGCGCGCCCGACGAGGTGGTGATGGTCGGTGCCCACCTCGACTCGGTGGCGGAGGGTCCGGGCATCAACGACAACGGCTCGGGCAGCGCGGCCCTGCTGGAGATCGCGCTGCGGCTGTCGGCCTACCAGCCCACCAAGGCGGTGCGTTTCGTCTGGTGGGGCGGCGAGGAGCTCGGGCTGCTCGGGTCGAGGTACTACGTGGGCTCGCTCACGCCTGAGGAGCGGGCGAAGATCAGGATGTACCTGAACTTCGACATGATCGCCTCGCCCAACTACACGTACGGGATCTACGACGGCGACGACTCCGACAAGGTGGGCGCGGGTCCAGGGCCGCAGGGGTCGGCCGAGATCGAGCGGGAGTTCGTGCGGTTCTTCGCCGAGCGCGGCCTGCCGTACACGGGGACGGACTTCACCGGGCGGTCGGACTACGGGCCGTTCATCGAGGCGGGGATCCCGTCGGGCGGGCTGTTCACGGGCGCGGAGGTCAACAAGTCGAAGCGCGAGGCCGAGATCTTCGGAGGTACGGCGGGCGCCCCGCTGGACCCCTGCTACCACCAGGCCTGCGACACGCTGGAAAACGTCGACGCGACGGCGCTGGACGTTTCCGCCGACGCGATCGCGACGGTGATAACCACATTCGCCGGGGGTAGATAACGAAATGCCTTCGGACCTTTCCGACAAAGGGCTGCCAATATACCTTTCCGAGCATGCGCTTAGCCGTATCGGACAGTCATTTTCGTTCTACGAGGAGAGCACGCGTGCGTTCCCGCCTGGGCAAGGGCCTGCTGGCCGCCGTTCTCATCGCGCCCCTGACGTTCACCGGCACCGCTCACGCGGACTCACCCAGCCATGAGGTGCGCAAGCTGGTGCGAGCGGTCAAGGGCGAGAATGTCAAGCGTCATCTGAAAGTGCTCGACCTCATCGGAAAGGCCAACGGCAATACCCGTGTGGGCGGCACGCGCGGATACAACCTGTCGCGTGACTACGTGGCCTCGGTGCTGCGGCTCGCCGGCTACAAGGTGACGGTGCAGCCGTTCGAGTTCGAGTTCGAGGGCTACAAGACGCCGCCCGTGCTGCAGCGGACCTCGCCCGCGCCCAAGACCTATGCCCACGTGACGGAGTTCAACGAGGTGGGCGCCAGCGCCACGGGCGCGGTGACGGCACAGGTGCAGCCGGTCGACGTGATGCTGCCGCCGCCCGCAACGCCCGGCTCCACCTCGGGCTGCGAGGCGGCCGACTTCGCCGGCTTCACCAAGGGCAACATCGCGCTCATCCAGCGCGGCACCTGCGCGTTCGCCGACAAGGTGGCCAACGCCGTCGCGGCGGGCGCCTCCGCGGTGATCCTCTTCAACGAGGGGCAGCCGGGCCGTACGACGGCGCGGGTCAACCCGGGCATCGGGGAGAACGTCCCCGTGCCGGTCCTCTTCGCCGGCTTCGGCGTCGGCAACGAGCTGGCCTCCACGCCGGGCACGACGGTGAAGCTGTCGTTCGACAAGCTGGTCGAGAAGCGGACCACCTACAACGTGCTGGCCGAGTCGCGCTGGGGCGACGACAACACCGTCGTGATGGCGGGCGCGCACCTCGACTCGGTCCAGCCGGGTCCCGGCATCAACGACAACGGCTCGGGCGCCGGCGGCGTGCTGGAGGTGGCGCTGCGGATGGCCAGGCACAAGCCGGCCAACAAGGTGCGCTTCGGCTTCTGGGGCGGCGAGGAGTTCGGGCTGCTCGGCTCCAACCACTACGTGGCGAACCTGACCGAGGCGGAGAAGGCGAAGATCGCCCTCTACCTCAACTTCGACATGATCGCCTCGCCGAACTTCACCTACGAGGTCTACGACGGCGACGGCGACGTCTTCGGCGTCCCTGGCCCCGAGGGCTCGGCGCAGATCGAGAAGGACTTCCAGACCTTCTACACCTCGCGCGGCCTGCAGTACAAGGCGAGCGAGTTCGACGGCAGGTCGGACTACAAGGCCTTCATCGACGCGGGCATCCCCGGCGGTGGCCTGTTCACCGGCGCGGAGAAGATCAAGACCGAGGAAGAGGCCAAGATCTGGGGCGGCACCGCGGGGATCGAGTACGACCCCTGCTACCACGCCCCCTGCGACGACATCGACAACATCGACGACACCGCGCTCGACGTCAACTCCGACGCGATCGCCACGCTGATGGGCACCTACGCCTTCAGCAAGGACGCCGTCAACGGCATCCGCACGCCCGGCCAGCGCAAGGGCGTCGGCACCGCGCGTGTCAGCAGCGCCGGCCACAGCCACGACAAGGTCGAGCTGAGCTAGATCCCATCGGCGGCCCGCGGACAGTTCCGCGGGCCGCCGATCGCGTGCTCTCGGGGGACCATCCGCTATCGAGGAGTCTCATGAGTCATCGCCGAAAGAAGGGCCTGCTCAGCGCCGCGCTGGCCACGGCCGTCCTCATCGCGCCTCTGGCAGTCTCGGGTACGGCGCACGCCGACCCGAACGACCACGCGGTCCGCAAGCTCGTCAGGGCCGTCAACGGCAAGAACGTCAAGAACCACCTCAGGGTCCTCGACCTGATCGCCAAGGCCAACGGCAACACCCGCGTGGACGGCACGCGCGGCTTCGAGTTGTCGCGCGACTACGTGGCCACGCTGCTGCGCCTGGCCGGGTACCAGGTCTCGACGCAGAAGTTCACCTTCGAGAACCTCGAGTTCAAGACCAAGCCGGTCTTCGAGCGCAAGACGCCCAACCCCAAGGTCTACGCGCTCGGCCTGGACTGGATCCCGTCCGGTCACACCGCGGAGGGCAGCTTCTCCGCCAAGCTCCAGCCGGTCGACGTGATGATCCCGCCGGGGCCGACGCCGAACTCCTCCTCCTCGGGCTGTGAGGCGGCCGACTTCGCCGGGTTCACCGCGGGCAACTTCGCGCTGATCCAGCGCGGCACCTGCAGCTTCGCGGTGAAGGTGGCCAACGCCAAGGCCGCGGGCGCCACCGGCGTCGTGCTGTTCAACGAGGGGCAGGAAGGCCGTACGGAGGCCGACGTCAACCCCGACCTGGGCGGCCCGCAGGACATCCCGGTGCTGTTCACCAGCTTCTGGGAGGGCAGGGACCTGGCGGCCACGCCGGGCGCGGAGGTCGGGTTCACCTTCTCGTGGGAGACGGAGACCAAGACCTACGAGTCGTACAACGTGCTGGCCGAGTCGAGGCACGGCCGCGCGGACAACGTCGTGATGGTCGGCGGTCACCTCGACTCGGTCGAGGATGGCCCCGGCATCAACGACAACGGCTCGGGGGTCGGCGCGATCCTCGAGGTGGCGCTGCGGATGGCCAGGTCGAAGCCGGAGAACAAGGTCCGCTTCGCCTTCTGGGGCGGTGAGGAGTTCGGCCTGCTCGGGGCCGAGCACTACGTGGCGAACCTGACCGAGCAGGAGAAGGCGAACATCGGCCTCTACCTGAACTTCGACATGATCGCCTCGCCGAACTTCGTCTACCACGTCTACGACGGCGACAACTCCGACGGCGTGGGCTCCGGCCCCGGCCCCGAGGGCTCGGCGCAGATCGAGAAGTACTTCGAGCAGTTCTACGCCGCGCGCGGGCTGGCCTACAAGGGCACCGACTTCGACGGCCGCTCCGACTACGGGCCGTTCATCGCGGTCGGGATCCCGGCGGGCGGCCTGTTCACCGGGGCGGAGAAGCGCAAGACGCCCGACGAGGTGACCAAGTGGGGCGGTACGGCGGGCGAGCGCTACGACCGCTGCTACCACCAGGCCTGCGACAACATCAAGAACATCAACGACACGGCGCTCGACGTCAACGCCGACGCCATCGCCACGCTCGTGGGCACCTACGCCTTCGACCCCTCGGCGGTCAACGGGCCGCACTCCCCCGGCGTCGCCGCCAGGGCCGAGTCCGCCCGCGACAAGGCCATTCACGGCCTCGACGCGCCCAAGGCGCTGAGCTGACCCTCGTGGGCGCAGCTTCCCGTCTGGGAGGCTGCGCCTACACTCGACCCCATGTCGGGTGAACTGCGAGTTGTGGGGGCATGTCCGCTTGACTGCCCCGACACGTGCTCATGGGTAGTGACCGTCAGGGACGGCGAGGCCGTGAAGATGCGCGGCAACCCCGACCAGCCGTACACGCGGGGCGCCCTGTGCGTGAAGGTCAACCGCTACCTGGAGCACACCAGGGCCGACGACAGGATCCTGTATCCGCTGCGCCGTACGGGACCGAAGGGTTCGGGGCAGTTCGAGCGGATCACCTGGGACGAGGCGCTCGACGAGATCGCCACCCGGTTGCGCGCGATCGTGGACGAGCACGGCGGCGAGGCGATCTGGCCCTATCTCGGCACGGGCTCGCTGGGCTACGTGCAGGGCTCGGAAGGGGTGGCGGGCCGCAGGTTCTGGAACGTGCTCGGCGCTTCCAAGCACGTCCTCAACATCTGCTCGGTGGCCGGCAGCCTGGGCCTGTCGCGCACCCAGGGCACCGCGGGCGGCATGGACCCTGAGAACTTCGCCCAGTCCAAGCTGATCATCCTGTGGGGCACGAACACGCTGACCAGCGGCCATCACCTGTGGAAGTTCATCCAGGACGGCCGCGCCGCCGGGGCGTACGTCGTCGCGATCGACCCGATCCGCACCAGGACGGCCGACCAGGCCGACGAGCACCTGGCGATCAGGCCGGGCACGGACGCGGCGCTCGCGCTCGGCCTGCTGAACGTGGTGCTGTCGGAGAACGCCCAGGACGAGGAGTACCTCGCGCAGCACACCGAGGGTTGGAAAGACTTCAGGGCCGAGATCATGGAGTGGCCGGTCGAGCGGGCCGCCGAGGTCACGGGGATTCCGGCCGAGGCCGTCCACAGCCTGGGGATGAGGCTGGCGCACACCCGCCCGACCGCGATCCGTGCCACGATGGGCATCCAGCGGCACGAGGGCGGCGGCACCGCGATGCGGACGATCGCCGCCATTCCCGGCGTCACCGGCGACTGGCGGCATCCCGGCGGCGGCGTGGCCTACTCCACCAGCGGCCACGTCCACCTGAACATCGACCGCCGCAACGACCTGCTGGCCAAGCCGGTCAAGACCCGATTCATGACCCGCCTGGCCTCCGAGCTCGACGACGTCAAGTGCCTGTGGGTCTACATGGCCAACCCGGTGGGCTCGACCTCCGACAGCAACAGGATCAGGCGCCAGCTGCTGAGGGAAGACCTGTTCACGGTCGTCATGGAGCAGTTCCCGACCGACACCGTCGACTACGCCGACATCGTGCTGCCGGCCACCATGCAGACCGAGCACATGGACCTGCACGCCGGCTACGGCCACCTGTACCTGATGTGGAACGAGCCCGCCGTCGCGCCGGCCGGTGAGGCGCTGTCGACCACGGAGACCTTCCGCCGCCTGGCCGCCCACATGGGCCTGACCGAGCCCTCGCTGTACGACTCCGACCTGGACCTGGCCGCCGAGCTGCTGTCCAGCGGCCATCCGTCGCTCGACGGCGTCACCCTCGACCGGCTGCGCAAGGAGGGCTGGGTGCGGATGAGCTACCCGTCGCCGTTCACGCCGTTCGCCGACGGCTTCCCCACCCCGTCGGGGAAGCTGCGCTTCCCCGGGCGCGGCAAGGCCTTCGTGCCTTCCCTTTCCTCCCGAACGGCAGGCGACAAGCTCACGCTGATCACCCCCGCCTCGCATACTTTCCTCAACACCACGTTCGGCAACAATCCCGAGCTGCTGCGCCGGGCCAAGGACCCCGTCGTCCTGGTCAACCCCGCCGACGCGCGGGCCAGGGGCCTGTCCACGGGCCAGCGCGTCAGGGTGGTCAACCACAACGGCTACTTCCTGGCCGACGTGGAGGTCAGCGACCGCGTGGCCAAGGGCGTCGTGGCCAGCCCCAAGGGCCGGTGGCCCAAGCACACTATCGGCGGCTCGAACCCCAACGCCGTGGTGGACGAGCGCGACGCCGACATGGGCAAGGGCGCCGTCTACCACGACAACCTAGTCGAGCTGGAGCTTGAACCCCTCGTGTGACTGGGCGTAGCCGAGAGAGCGGTAGAAGCGGTGCGCGTCCTCGCGCCGCTTGTCGGAGGTGAGCTGGACCACCGCGCATCCGCGGGCCCTGCCCATGGCGTGCGCCCACTCCATCATCTTGCGGCCCCACCCCTGCCCACGCAGGTGAGCGGCGATCCGCACCGCCTCGACCTGCAGGCGGGTGGCGCCGTGCCGGGAGATGCCGGTGATGTAGGTGAGCTGCATGGTGCCCACCACCTCGCCCTTCAGCTCGGCCACGATCAGCTCGTTGTTGGGGTCGGCGTCGATGGCCTCGAAGGCGGCCTGGTGGGCCTCGCCGTACTCTCCGGTCCTGGCCGCGGCGATCGCGTCGTCGAGGAGGAGTTCGACGATGGCGGGCACGTCTTCGCTGCGGGCCGTACGGAAGACCAGGGAGAGCACGTAGTGCGACTCCATCAGGGCCGGGTTGGACGGCAGCGCCATCACCTTGCCGCTGGGCACGAAGCCCTTGCGCGCGTAGAGCGCGCGGGCGGCGGCGTTGGCGTCGACCGCCCACAGGCCGATCTCCTGGGCCTGGCGGGCGCGGGCCCACGCGACGACCTCGTCGACCAGCCGTCCCGCCAGCCCCGTGCCCCTGGCCTCGGGGGCGACCCACATCGACAGCAGATGCACGTGACCGGGGCGCTCCTCCAGACCGCAGACCAGCCCGGCGTCCTGCCCTTCGCCTACCGCCACGAACCAGACGGAATCAGGGTTGGACAGGCGCTCGGCCCACTTCTCCTTCGGGTGGGCGGCGTCCTTGGCGTAGCTGGAGCCGAAGGCGTCGGGAGCCTCGGCCAGCGCGCGCAACCTGATGGCGCGCAGCCGGTCGGTTTCGTGGGTGCCAAGGGGCTCGATGGTGAATTCGCGCATGCCCGAAATCATGGCAGCAGGCCTCGGGGGAGTCTCAGGGTGATTCCCCGATGTGAACAAGGGGTGCAGAACGGCACTCTGGATACATGAACGAGCTCTCTCGACGCGAAGAACTGTCGTTGTCGGGCGCCGCGCTCCGTGGCGCCCCTTGGAAGGCCGCCGCCGTGGGCGGCGGGGTGGTGGCCGCCGCCAGCTTCGGCATGGGCGTGATCCTGCCGGGCAGCGCCGACCTGCCATGGGCACTCGGTCTCGGCATCAGCCTGTTCGCGCTGATCGCCGCCATCGGCGCGGTCGCCAAGCCGGAGGAGGGCGACCGGGTCACCAGGCAGGCCCGCAACTGGTCGCTGCGGCACCCGTGGAAGTTCGCGCTCCTGCCGGCGGGCATCACCATGGTGCTGAACTACCCCATCCAGCTCGTGATCGACGGCGAAGGGATCTTCGGCGCCGCGTGGGACTCCCTGTGGGGCGGCGCGCTGGTCTACCTCATCGCGGGCATCCTGACGCTCACGATGAAGGGCAGGGCCCGCTAACCGTCCTTCTCGGCCTGCGAGCGGCAGACGCAGAACTCGTTGCCCTCGGGGTCGAGCATGGTCACCCACCCGGTGCCGTCAGGGTTGCGGTGGTCCTGGTAGATCTTCGCGCCGAGGTCGAGCAGGCGCTCGACCTCCTCGTCGCGGGTACGGCCGTCGGTGCCGTTGACGTCGAGGTGCACCCTGTTCTTGACGGTCTTGCCCTCGGGGACCTTGATGAACAGCAGGAACGGGTCCTGGTGGGTGCGGATGGCGACCTCGGTGTCGCCGGGCTCGGCGTCCCACAGCGGCAGCCCGGTGGCCCTGCTCCACCAGGTGGCCAGCTCGTACGGCTCGGCCGCGTCGATGGTGACGGCGTGGATCTCAATCATGCGCCCAGGCTAGTGGCCCGCTCCCGCGAGGTTCAGCCCGACGACGCCGATGAGGATGAAGGCGATCGAGCCCAGCTTGACCGCCGAGACGTCGTCGCCCAGCAGCAGCATGCCGAGCGTGGCCGTACCGATGGCGCCGATGCCCGTCCACACCGCGTAGGCGGTGCCGACCTCCAGGCTCTTGAGCGCGAACGCGAGCGCGCCGAAGCTGAGGACGGCGAAGACGAGGAAGCTCGCCCCCCACCAGAGCTGGGAGAAGCCGTCGCTCATCTTGAGCGAGTAGGCCATCGCGACCTCGAGCAGGCCGGCGGCGACGAGAATGACCCAAGCCATGTGCACTCCTTTGTCGTAGGGGTGCGTCGTCTTGGCGTTCCGGGTACGGCGCGTCTCGTCCGGGAGCGGGTCGCTCACTCCTCACAACGGCTCAGGTGCCGGTCTGATTCCACCAGAGTGTGACCCAGCGGTCGCGGGGCACCGGCCACAGGCCCATCTCCATGGCAGTCGCGGCCACCTCGGGCGCCCGCGCCGGGTCGAGGCAGGCCCGGTGGCAGACACTCGCGGCCAGCTCCTCGATCGTGGCGAAGCGCTCGATGGGCGCCTCCCGCTCCTCGACCCGCACCTCGAAGCCGAGCGCGGCGGCCAGCGCCACCGCGTCCTCGGCGATGGGCCTGACCGGGCGCCTGGTGCCGTGGTAGTGCTCCCACAGCGGGTTCATCCAGCTCATGGGGTGGCGGTTGGTCAGCTCGAGCACCACCCTGCGGGTGGCGTGGGAGTCGAGCGCGCGCAGGAAGGCGGCCAGGTCCGGCACGTTGTAGACCACGTGCGCGGCCACCACGACGTCGGCCTTGCCCGCCTGCGCCTCGACCGCCGGCCAGCCGCCCTCGATCGTCGTCGCGCGGACGCCCGCCTTGTCCGCGCGCACGGTGAGCTCGGCGAGCATCGCGGCCGAGGTGTCGACCGCGATGAGCTCCCCGATCCGGTCGGCCAGCGGGAGGGAGGCGGCGCCCGGCCCCGATCCCACGTCGAGCAGGGTGCCGCCCTCGGGCAGCGCCTCGGCCACCCGCGCCAGGGTCGGCCCTTCCGGCTCGGCCAGGGCGCGGTCGGTCCTGGCCGCGAAGCGGGCCGGGGAGTGCCCCCACGGGTCGACGGGCGCCTTCGCCAGGACCTCAGGTGGGATGGCCCAGGTCTCCAGGCTTCGCCGCCACCGCTCGTTCAACGCCTCGGCATTCATGTGTTCGAGGGTAAGTGCATAGCGGAGGTTACCCATGGGTAGCATTCGGAGTAAGGTTACTCGCCAGTACTAAACGCCCCTCGGTTCAAGGAGAGAGCAACCATGGGCCACTACAAGAGCAACGTTCGTGACCTGGAGTTCAACCTCTTCGAGGTCTTCGGGCGCCGCGACATCCTCGGTAACGGCCCGTTCTCGGAAGTGGACGAGGACGTCGCCCGCAGCATCCTTGACGAGGTCAACCGGCTCGCCACGGGCGTGCTGGCCGACTCCTTCGAGGAAGGTGACCGTACGCCGCCGGTCTTCGACCCGGCCACGTCGACGGTGACCGTATCCGACGGGGTGAAGAAGTCGTTCAAGGCCCTCATGGACGGCGGCTGGGCGCACCTCGACCTGCCCGCCGACCTCGGCGGGCCCGGCGTCCCCCGCACGCTGGCCTGGTCGGCGGCCGAGATGGTGCTCGGCGCCAACCCCGCCCTCTACATGTACGCCGCGGGCCCCAACTTCGCCTACACGCTGTGGAAGCTCGGCACCCCCGACCAGAAGCGCTTCGCCGAGCTGGCGATCGAGAACAACTGGGGCGCCACCATGGTGCTGACCGAGCCCGACGCCGGATCCGACGTCGGCGCCGGCCGCGCCCGCGCGATCCAGCAGCCCGACGGCACCTGGCACATCGAGGGCGTCAAGCGCTTCATCACCAGCGCCGAGCACGACATGGCCGACAACATCTTCCACCTGGTGCTGGCCAGGCCCGAGGGCGCCGGGGCAGGCACCAAGGGCCTGTCGATGTTCCTGGTGCCGAAGTACCACGTGAACCTGGACAACGGCGCGATCGGCGAGCGCAACGGCGCCTACGTCACCAACGTCGAGAAGAAGATGGGCCTGAAGGTCTCCACGACCTGCGAGCTGACCTTCGGCGACAAGCACCCGGCGATCGGCACCCTGGTCGGCGACGTGCACGAGGGCATCAAGCAGATGTTCATGGTGATCGAGCACGCCAGGATGATGGTCGGCACCAAGGCCATCGCCACCCTGTCGACCGGCTACCTGAACGCGCTGGAGTACGCCAAGTCGCGCGTCCAGGGCGCCGACCTGACCCAGATGGCCGACAAGTCGGCGCCCCGGGTGAGCATCACCCACCACCCCGACGTGCGCCGCGAGCTGATGCTGCAGAAGTCGTACGCCGAGGGCATGCGGGCGCTGGTCCTCTACACCGCCACCTTCCAGGACGCGCTGCTGATCAACCCCGGCGACGAGCACGCCGAGGCGATGAACGACCTGCTGCTGCCCGTGGTCAAGGGCGTCGGCTCCGAGCGCTCCTACGAGCTCCTCTCGCGCTCGCTGCAGACGCTGGGCGGCTCCGGCTACCTGCAGGACTACCCGATCGAGCAGTACATCCGCGACGCGAAGATCGACTCCCTGTACGAGGGCACGACCGCGATCCAGGGCCTCGACCTGTTCTTCCGCAAGATTCTGCGCAACCAGGGCGCGGCGGTCGGCTCGCTGCTGGCCGAGATCAACGCCTTCGCCGCCTCCGAGGCGGGCAACGGCAGGCTCAAGCAGGAGCGCAAGCTGCTCGCCCAGGCCGCCGCCGAGGTCAAGGCCATGGGCGACACGATGGCGGGCTGGGCGCTCGGCTCGCTGGAGTCGCCGCGCGAGATCTACAAGATCGGGCTCAACAGCACGCGCTTCCTGCTGGCGCTGGGCGACCTGATCATCGGCTGGCTGCTGCTGCGCCAGGCGGAGATCGCGCTGACCCGGCTCGCCAACGGCGAGGACCCCTTCTACCAGGGCAAGGTGGCCGGCGCGTCGTTCTTCGCGACGACCGTGCTGCCGCGCATCGCGGCCGAGCTTGCGGTGCTGGAGAGCACCGGCCTCGACCTGATGGACCTGCCGGAGGAGGCGTTCTAGATCACCTGCTCCCGCGGCAGGACTGAAGGCCGTCCATCCCCCTTCGGGATGGGCGGCCTTCTGGGTATCGTCACGGCATGTCCCCACGTGTCGAAGAGGTGTCCGACGGCGTCTACGCCTACATCCAGCCCGACGGGAGCTGGTGGATCAACAACACCGGGTTCATGACCGGGCGAAGAGGCGTCATCTCCGTGGACGCCTGCTCCACCGAGGGCCGCACCCGCGCCTACCGCGAGGCGATCGCCAAGGTCTGCGACCGGCCGATCACCACGCTCGTCAACACCCACCACCACGGCGACCACACCTTCGGCAACCACCTGTTCCCCGAGGCGACGATCGTGGCGCACGAGCGCACCCGCGAGCAGATCATCGCCGACGGGGTGCCCACCTACCTGGGCGCGTGGTCGCCGGACGTGGAGTGGGGCGCGCTCGAACCGGTGCCGCCGTTCCTCACCTACACCGCGGGCGTCACCCTCTACTCCGACAACCTTCGATGCGAGGTCAGGCATGTCGGGTTCACCGCGCACACCACCAACGACTCCTACGTGTGGATCCCCTCGCGCAAGGTCCTGTTCTCCGGCGACCTGGTGTTCAACGGCGGCACGCCGTTCGTGCTGATGGGCTCGGTGACCGGCGCGCTGGCGGCGCTCGACCACCTGGAGACGCTGGGCGCCGAGACGATCGTTCCTGGGCACGGCGACGTGTGCGGGCCCTCGGCGATCGCCGACGTGCGCGGGTACCTGCGGTTCGTGCAGGGCATCGCGGCGGAGGGGATGGCGGCCGGCCTGTCGCCGCTGGAGCTGGCCAGGCAGACCGATCTCGGCGCGTACGGCGGGCTCACCGACCCCGAGCGCATCGTCGGCAACCTGCACCGGGCCTACGCCGACGCCACGGGCGGCGAGGTGGATCTGGCGGCCGCCATCCTCGACATGATCACCTTCAACGGAGGGCGTCCGCTGACGTGCCACGCCTGAGGGTGTGATCTTCATCAGGAGGGTATGACCGTCTCCGTACGCGGTCTTTACCCTCCGGAGGTCGTCATGGGTGTCGGGGTCAGCATCTTCTTCCTCACGCTCGGCGCCATCCTCCGCTTCGCCATCGAACCCGACGTCTTCGGCAGCGCCGTCCACATGGACAGGATCGGCGTGATCTTCATGATCGTCGGCGGCGTGGGCGTGATCCTGAGCATCGTCCTGGGCCCGCGGCGCGGGCACACCTCCGACAACAGGCTGATGCACAGGGAGAACAACCCGCCCGAGGTCTGAAAATCTTCGGAAGGACTCCACGGCTGCGGGCAATCAAGGGTGTGATCACTGCCCTCGACGTCTTCGAGGCCGTCTTCGACGCCCACTTCGAGGAGATCCGGCGCTACATCGGCCGGCGGCTCGATCTCGACGTGGCCGAGGACCTGGCCGCGGAGACCTTCCTCATCGCCTTCAGGCAGCGCGACCGCTTCGACGCCGCCATGGGCGGGGTCAGGCCGTGGCTGTACGGCATCGCGACCAACCTCATCGGCCGCCACCGCCGCGCCGAGGTGTGCAGGTACCGCGCCATGGCCAGGACAGGACCGCCACCCGACGACGAGGGGCACGACCAACGGATCGTGGACAGGCTCAGCGCGAGCGTGACCGTCGACCGGTTGGCGGGGGCGCTGGCACGGCTGTCACCCGGAGAACGCGACGTGGTGCTGCTCATCGCGTACGGCGGGCTGGGTGGAGCGCCGACGTCGTCAGGAAGGTGGGGTGGAGCGACGTGCGGCCGGTGCCGCCTCCCGGGTGCGTCCGTTGTACGGCGCGGCTCTAGATACCCTCCACGACGTGCTTGCGGTAGGTCGCCCGGTCCAGGTCGCGGATCTCCGCCGTCGCCTGGACGGTCAGTCCCGTGGGCGGCGTCAGGTGCCGGACCGCCAGCTCCAGCGCGGCGTCGGCGAGCCGCCCCTTGACGTCCTGGTCGCGGCCTGACAGCACCGCTATCTCCACGTGGAGCATCGCCTGCGCGTCCGCGCCGTCACCGATGACGCCTTCGTCGATCCGGCGGCATCGAGTTTTGAAGCTGTCGAGCTCGCTGTCGATGATCGGCGCCGCCGTGGCGTGGAGGGCGAGGGCGAAGGCGCGGCGGTCGAAGCCTTCGGAGAGGGCGGCCGAGTACTCGACGGTGATCTGCGGCATGTGCCTAGAACTCGTACTGGATCGCCGCGCGGCCCGCCTTGATCGGGACGATGTGCTCGTTGATCACGGCGTGGTGCTGCGGGTGGTCGCGGTAGACCTCGTAGTCGGCGACCGAGTCGAACTCGGCGACGATGGCGAAGTCGGAGTTGCCCGCCGCCGCCAGGCCGAGGTCGCTGCCGAGGTCGTAGCGGCGCAGCTCGGGGATGGCTGCGGGCAGGGCGGCCAGGCCCTTCTCGACGGCGGCCTTCTGCTCGTCGGTGGCGTCGTCGGTCCAGGTCAGCAGCACGATGTGACGGATCATGCCATCAGCCTACTAATGGGAAACCTGCTCGCCATACTGCCACTCCACTGTCGTGCCTGGTCAGGGTCGTAGTGGCAGTCCACTTAGCAGGTTTCCCATTAGTAGCGGGGCGGGCACCGGATTCCGGCGCCCGCCCTTGTGCAACCTGGCTCAGCTCCAGGCCAGCATGCGCAGCGGGTCCTCCAGCATCGCGCCGACGTCGCGCAGGAACAGCGAGCCGAGCTCCCCGTCGACGATCCGGTGGTCGAACGACAGGGCGAGCGTGGTCACCTTCCTGACGGCCAGCTGCCCTTCCACCACCCACGGCGCGTCCTTGACCTGCCCGAAGGCCAGGATGGCCGACTCGCCGGGGTTGAGGATCGGGGTGCCGGTGTCGACGCCGAACACGCCCACGTTGGTGATCGTGATCGTGCCGCCCGCCATCTCGGCCGGTTGGGTGCGGCCCGCCCTGGCGGTCTCGGCGAGCTCGCCCAGCGCCCTGGCCAGCCCCGGCAGGTCGAGCGTGTGGGCGGACTTGACGTTCGGCACGACCAGACCGCGCGGGGTGGCGGCGGCGATGCCGAGGTTCACGTAGTGCTTGACCACGATCTCCTGGGCGGCCTCGTCCCACGACGAGTTGATCATCGGGTAGCGGCGGGTGGCCACCAGGACGGCCTTGGCCACCAGGAGCAGCGGCGAGACCCTGACCTCGGCGAAGTCGGGCAGCTGCTTGAGCCGCTGGACGGCCGCCATCGTCTCGGTGACGTCCACCTGCAGGAACTCGGTGACGTGCGGAGCGGTGAACGCGCTGGCCACCATCGCCTGCGCGGTCATCTTCCGCACGCCCTTGACCGGGATGCGCTCCTCCTCCGCCTGTGGTGCGCGGGGGGCCGCGACCTGGGGCGCGGGCTCCTGGGCGGCGGCGTGGACGTCGTCGCGGGTGATGGACCCCTGCGGGCCGGTGCCCCGCAGGGCCGCCAGGTCCACGCCCAGGTCCTTGGCCAGCTTGCGGACCGGCGGCTTGGCCAGCACGCTCACCCTGCCTTGAACCGGCTGCGCCGGGGCGGGCTGTTCCGGCTGCGCCGGGGCGGGCTGGACCGGGGCGGGCTGGACCGCGGGCTGGATCGGCTGCGCGGGGGCCGTTTCGGTGGGTGGGGACTTGCGGGCACGGCGCTTGGCCGCGCCGGTCTTGACGCCGTAGCCGACCAGGACGGGCGTGCGCTCCTCCTTCGGCGCGGGGCTGCCGTGCGCGCCCGGCTCGACGGCTCCCTCGGCGGGCGGGCGCGGCACCATGTCGTCGGCCAGCGCGGCGATCCGCTCGGCCGTCTCCTCGTGCGGGCCGACCGGCTCGGCCGTACCGGTGGAAGGGGCCGTACCGGTGGAAGGGGCGGCAGGGGCGGGCTCGCCGGTGTCGACCGCGATGATCGGCACGCCGACGTCCACCGTCTCGCCCTCGTCGGCCATCAGGTCGGCCACGACGCCCGCATACGGCGACGGCAGCTCGACGATCGACTTGGCCGTCTCGATCTCGACGACGATCTGGTTGACCTTGACGGTGTCGCCCGGCTTGACGTGCCAGCGGACGATCTCGGCCTCGGTCAGGCCCTCTCCCACGTCGGGGAGCTTGAATTCACGACGCATTCGAGGCCCCCTCTCAGTAGGTGAAGGTACGGTCGACGGCATCGAGGACCCTGTCCAGGTCGGGCAGGTAGTGCTCCTCCAGCTTCGACGGCGGGTACGGGGTCGAGAAGCCGCCGACCCGCAGCACCGGCGACTCCAGGTGGTAGAAGCACGACTCGGTGATCCGCGCCGCGAGCTCGGCGCCGAAGCCGTTGTAGACGGGCGCCTCGTGGACGACCACGACCCGGCCGGTCTTGCGCGCCGAGTCCAGAACCGTGGGGAAGTCGAGCGGGTTGAGGGAGCGCAGGTCGACGACCTCGATCGAGCGGCCCTCCTCCCCTGCGGCCGCGGCGGCCTCCAGGCACGTCTTGACCATGGGGCCGTAGGCGAGCAGCGTGACGTCGCTGCCCTGCCGTACCACGGAGGCGCGGTCGAAGGGCGTCCACCAGTCGGCGGAGGCGGTGTCGACGTCGGCCTTCTCCCAGTAGCGGCGCTTGGGCTCGAAGAAGATCACCGGGTCGTCGCTGCGGATGGCCTGCTGGATCATCGCGTAGGCGTCGGCGGGGTTGCTGCAGGCGACGACGCGCAGGCCGCCGGTGTGGGTGAAGTACGCCTCGGGCGACTCGCTGTGGTGCTCGACCGCGCCGATGCCGCCGCCGCACGGGATGCGGACCACGACGGGCAGCTTGATCGCGCCGAGCGAGCGCAGCGGCATCTTGGCGAGCTGCGTGATGATCTGGTCGGCGGCGGGGAACACGAAGCCGTCGAACTGGATCTCGCACACCGGGCGGTAGCCGCGCAGGGCCAGGCCGATCGCGGTGCCGATGATGCCCGACTCGGCCAGCGGCGTGTCGATGACGCGGTCCTCGCCGAAGTCCTTCTGCAGGCCGTCGGTGACGCGGAAGACGCCGCCGAGCTTGCCGACGTCCTCGCCCATGATGAGGACCTTCGGGTCGTCCTCCATCGCCCGGCGCAGGCCCTCGTTGATCGCCTTGGAGAGGGTCAGCGTGGTCATGACTCGAAGCCCTCCAGGTAGGCGGCGTACTGGGCGCGCTCCTCGTCGACCAGCGCGTGGGGTGAGCGGTAGACGTGCTCGAAGATGTCGAGAGGCTGGGGGTCGGGCATCTCCAGGCAGCGTCTGCGCAGGTCGGCGCCCAGGTCTTCGGCCTCGGCCTCGATGGCGTCGATGAAGTCCTGGTCGGCCAGCTCGTTCTTGAACAGGTACGCCTTGAGCCGTTCGATGGGGTCCTTCAGCTTCCACGCCTCCAGCTCGCTCGCCACCCGGTAGCGGGTCGGGTCGTCGGTGGTGGTGTGGGCGCCCATCCGGTAGGTGAACGCCTCGATGAGCGTCGGCCCCTGGCCGGTCCTGGCGGCCTCCAGCGCCTTCTTGGTGACGGCCAGGCAGGCGAAGACGTCGTTGCCGTCGACGCGGATGCCGGGGAAGCCGAACCCGGAGGCCCTGCGGTAGAGCGGGATGCGCGTCTGCTTCTCCAGCGGCTCGGAGATGGCCCACTGGTTGTTCTGGCAGAAGAAGACGATGGGGGCGTTGAACACGCTGGCCCAGATGAACGACTCGTTGACGTCGCCCTGGGAGGTGGCGCCGTCGCCGAAGTAGGCGATGGTGGCGGCGTTGGCGCCGTCGCGCTGGATGCCCATGGCGTAGCCGACCGCGTGGAGGGTCTGGCTGCCGATGACGATCGTGTAGAGGTGGAAGTTGTGCTCGGCGGGGTCCCAGCCGCCGTGGTTCACGCCTCTGAACAGGCCCAGCAGCTTCACCGGGTCGACGTCGCGGCACCAGGCCACGCCGTGCTCGCGGTAGGTGGGGAAGGCCATGTCGGCGTCGGTGAGCGCGCGGCCCGAGCCGATCTGCGCGGCCTCCTGGCCGAGCAGCGAGGCCCAGATGCCCAGCTCGCCGTGGCGCTGCAGGGCGACGGCCTCCAGGTCGACGCGGCGGACGAGCACCAGGTCGCGGTAGAGGGATCTCACCTCGTCGGGCGTCAGGTCGATGTCGTAGTCGGGGTGCTCGACCCTCTCCCCTTCGGGGGTGAGCAACTGGACGAGCTCTGGAGGTGCTTCTGCACCACGAGAGGCGTCGACGGTCACGTGCCACTCCTGTGCGGTCGGGGCCGGTTCGCTGGGATTACCAGACTTTTCCCGGCCTTTCCGGCGTACGGGCCATCTGGTGGTGGTTCGTACGCGTTTGGGGACATCGTGGCAGAGGTCACAGCCCTACGCGCAAGCCCCATGCCCTCCCCGTTCCCGTTGGATCGTCGGCGAACCGCTCCTTGGGGAATCATGTGGAGGGGTCGGGGCCTGGTCATGACGGGCAGGGCACTAGGCTGAACGCCGCAACCCGAACTTCACCTTCAGGAGGAGCGCCGTGGCGCGCGTCATCGTCGACGTCATGCTCAAGCCGGAAATCCTCGACCCGCAGGGCCAGGCCATCGCCCGCGCGCTGCCGCGCCTGGGCTTCTCCGGCGTCTCCGAGGTGCGTCAGGGCAAGCGGTTCGAGCTGGAGCTGGACGGCGAGGCCGACGAGGCCGCCCTTGCGGGCGTCCGAAAGATGGCCGAGACTCTCCTGGCCAACACGGTGATCGAGGAGTACACCGTGCGGGTCGAGGGGTAAAACAGCACATTTGACACAGGGAAATCCTCATAACGGCTTAAAGCCGGGTTTCGCCATGCCACAATCCCACGGGCTTACCAACACTAAATAACAACAACGTGATTTTGCGGTTAGCCCTGATTTCACGGGGAAACCTCCTCCAGGTGAGATTCTGGCACCGGGAGGGGTCCGGTGGATATTGAGTTCTCGTTGGCGCTGCCGCGGGATGCGATCGGCATACCGATGGTCAGGCGAGTGCTGGGCGACGCGATGCGATCGCTCAGCGTGAGCGAGAGCTGCATCTCCGACATGCTGCTCGCGGTGTCGGAGGCCTGCTCGAACGCGGTACGGCACGGCGGCCCCGCCAACAGATACGAAGTGAGCGCGTCGATCGGCTACGGCCGCTGCGACGTGAAGGTGGCCGACACGGGTGGTGGCCTGGCCTCGATGCCGCTGCACTACCCACCGCCCGAGACGGAGAACGGCCGCGGCCTGCTCATCATGCGCGCGGTCGTCGACGAGATCTCCTTCGGCGTCGTACCCGGCCGTGGCACCACCGTCCACCTGCGCAAGCACCTGGCGTGGGACGACGAGGAAGGCGCCCGCCCCCGCGAGCTCGCCGCCGTCTGATCCCCCCTCCTCCCGCTCCCTGGAGGCCGCGAGAAGGCACCGGGCGGCAGCCGATACCCTGGAGGCACCGCCGCAGACCGCCGTCCACACAATGAGACGGTGGCGTGGCGTGCGCATTCCTCCGGAGGGGACGAAAGTCATGAGCGCTGCCCGTGTGGGCGTTGTCACGTTTCCAGGAACTCTCGACGACCAGGACGCAGCCCGTGCCGTACGGCTGGCGGGCGCGGAGGCGGTGCCGCTCTGGCACGGCGACCACGATCTGAAGGGGGTCGACGCGGTCTTCCTGCCCGGCGGCTTCTCCTACGGCGACTACCTGCGATGCGGCGCGATCTCCCGATTCGCCCCGCTGATGGACGAGCTCATCCCCGCCGCCCGCGGCGGGCTGCCGGTGCTCGGCACCTGCAACGGGTTCCAGATCCTGTGCGAGGCGCACCTGCTGCCGGGCGCGCTGACCCGCAACGCCTCCCTGCACTACATCTGCCGCGACCAGCGCATCAGGGTCGAGTCCGCCGCGACGGCGTGGACCGCCGACTTCGCGGCCGGACAGGAGATCGTGCTGCCGATCAAGCACGGTGAGGGGCGCTACGTCGCCTCAGCCGAGACGCTCCAGGAGTTGGAGGCCAACGGCCAGGTGGTCTTCCGCTACGTCGGCGGCAACCCCAACGGCTCGCTCGACGACATCGCGGGCATCTCCAACGAGGCGGGCAACATCGTCGGCCTCATGCCGCACCCCGAGCACGCGGTCGAGGACCTGGTCGGCGCCCCGAGCACCGACGGCCTCGGCTTCTTCACCTCCATTCTCAAGAAGCTGGTGAATGTATGAGTCTCGACAGCGTGAAGCGGGCCGCGGAGACGCCCGACGAGGCGATGCCGTTCGCCGAGCTGGGGATGAAGCAGGACGAGTACGACAGGGTCCGAGAGATCCTCGGCCGCCGCCCCACCTCGTCCGAGCTGGCCATCTACTCGGTCATGTGGTCCGAGCACTGCTCGTACAAGTCGTCCAAGGTGCACCTGCGGCAGTTCGCCACCAAGGCGCCCGAGTCCGAGGCGCTGCTGGTCGGCATGGGCGAGAACGCGGGCGTCGTCGACATCGGCGACGGCTGGGCCGCCACCTTCAAGATCGAGTCGCACAACCACCCGTCGTACGTCGAGCCGCACCAGGGCGCGGCGACCGGCGTCGGCGGCATCGTGCGCGACATCATGTCGATGGGCGCGCGCCCGATCGCGGTCATGGACGCACTGCGCTTCGGCGGCGCAGACCAAGCCGACACCCGGCGCGTGCTGCCCGGCGTCGTCGAGGGCATCTCGTCGTACGGCAACTGCCTCGGCCTGCCCAACATCGGCGGCGAAGTCGTCTTCGACCCCTGCTACATCGGCAACCCGCTGGTCAACGCGCTGTGCGTCGGCCTGCTGCGCAAGGACCAGATCAAGCTGGCCACCGCGCCGGGACCCGGCAACAAGGTCGTGCTCTTCGGCGCCTCGACAGGACCCGACGGCATCGGCGGGGCGAGCGTCCTGGCCAGCGCGACGTTCGAGGACGAGTCGCACGCCAAGCGGCCCGCCGTACAGGTGGGCGATCCTTTCATGGAGAAGCTGCTCATCGAGTGCTGCCTGGAGCTCTACGCGGCCGACGTGGTCGTGGGCATCCAGGACCTCGGCGCGGCGGGCGTCTCCTGCGCCACCACCGAGCTGGCCGCCAAGGGCACCGGCGGCATGCACGTCGACCTCAACCTGGTCCCGCTCCGCGACTCCTCGCTCAGGCCCGAGGAGATCCTGATGAGCGAGTCGCAGGAGCGGATGATGGCCGTGGTGGCCCCGTCCGACATCCCGGCGTTCATGGCGATCTGCGAGAAGTGGGACGTGCCCGCCGTCGTGATCGGTGAGGTCACCGACACCGGCAGGCTCGTGATGACCTGGGACGGTTCGGTCATCGTCGACATCCCGCCGGGCACCGCCGCCGACGAGGGCCCCGTCTACGAGCGGCCCTTCCACGAGCCCGCGGGCCAGGCGGCGCTGAACGAGGTCGTCGAGCTGCCCCGGCCCGACGACCTGCGGGCCACGCTGCTGCAGCTGCTCGGCTCGCCGAACCTGTCCTCCAGGGAGTGGGTGACCTCCCAGTACGACAGGTACGTCCGCTCCAACACGGTGCTCGCCCAGCCCGCCGACGCCGGAATGCTGCGCATCTCCGAGGTCATGGAGGGGGCGGCGCCGACGACCCGCGGCATCGCGCTCGCGACCGACGGCAACGGGCGCTACGCCAAACTCGACCCCTACGCGGGGGCCCAGTTGGCGCTGGCCGAGGCGTACCGGAACGTCGCGGTGACGGGCGCCAAGCCGCTGGCCGTCACCAACTGCCTCAACTTCGGCTCGCCCGAGGACCCCGAGGTCATGTGGCAGTTCGCCGAGGCCACCCGCGGGCTCGCCGACGCCTGCAAGACGCTCGGCGTGCCGGTGACCGGCGGCAACGTGTCCTTCTACAACCAGACGGGCGCGGCGGCCATCCACCCGACGCCCGTCGTGGGCGTGCTCGGCGTCATCGACGACGTGGCCAAGCGCGTGCGCTCGGGCTTCACCGAGCCGGGGCTGCGCGTCGCGCTGCTCGGCGAGACCGGCGACGAGTTCGGCGGCTCGGAGTGGGCGCACGTCGCCCACGCCCACCTCGGCGGACTGCCGCCGGAGGTCGACCTGCTGGCCGAGCAGGGCCTGGCCTCCGTCATGGTCGCGGCGGCAGCCAAGGGGCTGGTCGCGGGGTCGCACGACCTGTCCGACGGCGGCCTGGCGATCGCGCTGGCCGAGGCGTGCCTGGCCAGCGGGGTCGGCGCGAAGGTGGCGCTGCCCGGCGACGACCCGTTCGTCGACCTGTTCAGCGAGTCGTCGGCCAGGGCGCTGGTCGCGGTGAAGGCCGAGCACTTCGACGAGTTCGCGGCCCTGTGCGCGTCGTTCGAGGTGCCGTGCCACGGGCTCGGCGAGACCGGCGGTGAGTCGCTGGTGGTGGAGGGCGTCTTCGAGGTGCCCGTCGCCAAGCTGCGCGAGGTCCACACGGCCACGCTGCCGTCGCTGTTCGGCTGAGGTTCCAGCGTTTCTCGGGGGCGGTACGGCATGCCGTACCGCCCCCGAGGCGTTCTACTTGGCGGCGCAGATCACCCAGACGGTGCCGCCGCCCTTCCCGCCATCGCCGCCGTAGGTCTGCGGGCTGGGCTTGTCCGTGGGCGCGGGCGTGGACTTGTTGTCCGTGGGCTCGCCGGAGGCGGCGAAGCCGTTGTGGCCGCCGCTCAGCTCGACCTGCCAGCCCGTCGGGGCGCCACCGGTGCTCACGGGAGCGCTGGTCCTGACGGTGCCGTTGACGTCAGAGAAGCCGCCACCGGTCGCGACCGCGCCGGCGGGGCAGGAGGCCGTGCCCTGCCGGTCCTTGAAGGTAACGTTCACGACGACGACGGACGTGAGGCCGCCCGAGTCACCCTTCGGCCCCTGGGGACCGGTCTGACCCTTCTGACCAGGGTCGCCCTTCGCCCCTTGCAGGCCCCTTTCGCCCCTGTAGCCCCTCGGGCCTTGAACGCCCGGCTTGCCGTCCTCGCCCTTCGGACCCGCGGGGCCCTGGATACCCTGCTTGCCGTCCTCGCCCTTCGGGCCCTGGATGCCCTGCTTGCCGTCGGTGCCCTTCGGACCCGCCGGGCCCTGGACGCCCGGCTTGCCGTCGGCGCCCTTGGGGCCCGCCGGACCCTGGGGGCCCTGCTCGCGGGTGCCCGCCAGGCCGTTGGTCGACGAGCCGCCGATCAGGATCCTCTCCTCCGTCTTCCTGCAGGGGGTCGACGGGTTGACGATGCGGGCGTAGCGGGTCTTCTTGTGCACGCAGGCGTGCACCTCGTTGGCGGCCGACGACGCGGTGGCGACGCCGCCGACGGTGAACAGCGAAGCGGCGAGCGCTCCCACGGAGGCGATGGTGAGCGCACGCCCACCGCGAACCTTGATTGCCACGGCTTTCCTTCCAGCGGAACAGATGATGCGCATGGTGCGCATGAGATTCACGCTTGAACCGTTCCAAAGGATGACTTCGCTACATAACGTGTATGTCACGAAACGGAGGGTGACAGGCTGGATTGACCGAAGGTCAGCCAGAGGCGGGAACCGGACCGGTAAATCGACGCGGTGACTTTCCCCGGGGCGTGGGGATAATCGTCCGTGAGCACCTACCTCCCGCCCGCCACCCAGCCCATCAGAGTGGTGGTGTGGGCGATTCACCTCATCCTGCCGCTGCTGGGGCTGTGGCTGTTGCTCGCCGACCCTGGCGGGATCAACGTGATGTGGCAGCACAATCCCAGCCACTTCTGGATGATCCTCGCCGTGGCGGGCGTCAACGTGGGGCTCGGGCTGATGATCAGCGAGGCGGCGCGCAGGCGGGAGGACGCGCGGCTGTTCCTGGTGTCGATGGTGTTCCTGAGCAGCGCCGGATTCTTCTTCCTGCACGGCCTGGCGACGCCGCGGATCATCCTCACCACCCCCTCCCTCGGCTTCGACATCGGCCAGCAGGTCGGGCTGACGATGGCCGCGGTCTTCGCGTTCGCGTCGGCGTCCCCGCTCGGCGCCCGGCAGGCAAGGTCGGTGCTCGCGGCGCAGGGCCTGATCAGGGCCGCCCTGCTGGGGATCATGGTGGTGTGGGGCGTCGCGTCGCTCGTCCCCGGGCTGACCCCGCTCAGCAAGCCGCCCGTCACACTGCCCATCCCGTGGTTCGGCTGGTTCTCGGTGCCCGGTCTGGTGCTGTTCGTCGTGGCCAGCGGCATGATGTTCCTGCTGCACCGCAGGCGGCGCTCGGCGATCCTGGTCAGCCTGCTCACCGCCTACGCGCTGCTGGCCGAGGCCATGGTCGCGGGCATGTCGCAGCTCAACTGGCACCTGTCGTGGTGGGAGTGGCACATCCTGCTGACGCTGGCCTTCGTCTTCGTCGCCTACAGCGCCTACCTGCAGTTCAGGCGCGAGGGGTCGAGCGCGGGGCTGTTCGACTCGGTGGCGCTGTCGGCGACGGTCGTCAGGATCCAGGCGCAGTACGAGCAGGCGCTGGAGGAGCTGGTCGACCACATCCGCAAGGGCACCAAGCTGCCTGCCGTACGGCTGGCGGGGCGGTTCCAGCTCACCGAGGGGCAGGCGGCGGTCCTCGACCGCGCCAGCGAGGCGCTGGCCAGCGAGCGGGAGCTGTCCGAGCGCCTCGCGGCGCTCGTCGACGTCGGGACCAGGACGAGGGTACGGCTGGCCGAATCCGACCTGCTGACCGGCGCCCTGGAGCGGGTCCGGCAGGCGTACGGCGACGTGCGCATCGGCCTGGTCGCCGACGGCAAGGTGAGCATCGGCTCCCGCGAGTACGTCTTCAGCGGGACCACACCCATCAGGCGTGACGGCCTGATCACCTACCCGCTCACGGTGAAGGGCCATCTGGCGGGCGCGCTGGAGGTGCCGCTCGGCCGTACCGCACAGGACGAGGCCCTGGCCTCGACCCTGGCCAGCCAGCTGTCGATCTCGCTGGAGAACGCCCGTCTCTACGCCGAGCTCGACACTCTCTTCCGGCAGTACATGTCGCCCGACGTCGCCAACCGCCTGCTGGCCGACCCAGGACAGGCCGCGCTCGGCGGCGAGCTGCGCGAGCTGACGGCGCTGTTCGCCGACCTCAAGGGGTTCACGACGTTCTCCGAGCGGGTCACCCCTGGCGAGATCGTCGAGATGCTGAACCGCTACCACACGGCCGCGGTGCCCTGCATCCTCGACAACGGCGGCACGATCGTGCAGTTCGTCGGCGACGCGCTGCTGGCGCTGTTCAACGCGCCCGCCGCCCAGGACGACCACGCGTTCGCCGCCTGCCGGGCCGCGCTGGCCATGCAGGAGGCGGCGCTGGAGGTCGCCGCCGACGGCTGGCCCACCTTCAGGGTCGGCATCAACACCGGCATGGCGCTCGTCGGCAACATCGGCAGCCCGGAGCTGCGCGGCTTCAACGCCATGGGCGACGCGGTGAACGTGGCGGCCAGGCTGGAGAGCATGGCCGAGCCCGGCACGGTGGTGATCGGCGCGACGACGCTCGCCCAGCTCGGCGACGGCGTGGCGGCCACGCCGCTCGGGGCGCTGCGGTTGAAGGGCAAGGAGCAGGAGGTGGAGGCGTACGTGCTGACCGGGCTGCCCCGCATAATCAGCTCATGACCGCAGAGGCCGGAGAGTTCCTGTCCATGCTGACCCCTGACGAGATCCAGGCGTTGAAGGCCGCGGGACGGCCCAGACGATGGGAGCGCGGCGAGGTGGTGATGACCGAGGGCGACACCGCCGACTGGGTGCTGCTGCTGCTCGAAGGACGGGTCAAGGTGTCCTCGCACACCGGCGGCGGGACGGAGGTGGTGCTGGCGGTGCGCGGTCCCGGCGGGCTGCTGGGCGAGATGTCGGCCATCGACGGCTCCCCCAGATCGGCGACGGTCACGGCGCTGGAGCCCGTCGGCGGGGTGGTGGTCCACGACTTCGCCGGGTTCCTGCGGGCGCACGGGCGGGTGGCGGTGCTGCTGATGCAGCTGGTCACGGGACGGCTGCGCGACGCCGACAGGAAGCGGGTCGAGTACGGCGCGTTCGACACGACAGGGCGGGTGGCCACGCGGCTGGTGGAGCTGGCCGAGCGGTACGGCGAGCCGACGACCGCGGGGCTGCGGGTGGCGCTCCCGCTGTCGCAGGACGAGCTGGCGGGATGGACGGGCGCGTCCCGGGAGGCGGTAAGCAAGGCGCTGCGGACGTTGCGGGATCGAGGGCTGATCGAGACGGGGCGGCGGCGGGTGATGATCCACGACCTGGAGGGGCTGCGCAGGCGCGCCCGCTGAGGGGTCTCCACAAAACGGACGTACGTCGTACGTCATAGTGGGGGGCATGGTCGCCGTCTCCCCCGACTACGCCCTCCAACTCCGCTACGCCTGGCGCGTCTGCTCGGTGACCAGCCTCGGCCTGGTGCTGATCGGGATCGCCGGGAGCACGCTCAACGTCGCCCTGCCCGCCGTCGTCCGCCACTTCCACGCCACCCCCTTCGAGTCGAGCTGGATCCTGCTCTCCTTCCTGCTCGTCAACACCGCCAGCCTGGTCTTCTTCGGCAGGGTCGCCGACCTGCTCGGCCGGCGGGAGGTCTACCTGGCGGGCTTCGCCCTGTTCACCGTCGCCTCACTCCTGGCGGGCGTCGCACCGAACGTGTGGTTCCTGGTCGCGATGCGCGTCCTGCAGGCGATCGGCTCGGCGATGATCCTGGCCAACGGGACCGTCATCATCACCGCCGCCTTCCCGCCCGACCGGCTCAGCCAGGGCATGGGCGTCTACATCGGCACCCTGTCGATCGCGCAGCTGGCCGGCCCCACCGTCGGCGGTCTGATCGCGGAGGCGGCGGGCTGGCAGTGGATCTTCTGGGTGAACGTCCCCGCGGGCGTGATCGCCCTGGTGTGGGGCGCGTTCACGCTGCGCAGGATGCCCAGGGGGCCGCGCGAGCCCGTGGACGCCCTCGGCAACCTGCTCATCTTCGCCGCCCTCACCGCGTTCCTGCTGGCCCTGTCCGAGATCGGCAACGGCGGTCCCGTGGTGATCGCGGGCATGGCGGTGGCCGCCGTCCTGACGCCGCTCGTCCTCCTGGTCGAACGGCGGGCCTCGCATCCGGTGCTCGACCTGCGCCTGTTCGGCGGGCGCATGCTGGTGTGGGCCAACCTGGCCTCGTTCTGCAACGCGCTGGCCAGGGCGGCGCTGATCCTCGTGGTCGCGCTGCACTTCCAGGCGGCCCTCGGCGTCGACGCGTTCACGGCGGGGCTGAGCGTGCTGCCGGTGCCCGTGGGGATGGCGCTGGCCTCGCCGATCGCGGGGGCGCTGGGGCGGCGGGTCTCACCGTACGCGCTGTCGATCGGGGGGTCGCTGTTCAGCGCGGCGGGGTTGGCCGTACTGATGGTGTCGGCCCGTCCCGGCACGCCGTACTGGATCATCGGGGTGGGGCTCTTCCTGGCCGGATGCGGCAGCGGCACGTTCCTGACCGGCAACACCACGCAGGTGATGAGCGCCCTGCCGCCCGGAAGCCTGGGGGTGGTCAACGGCTTCAGGCTGATGGTCATGAACGTGGGGATCGTGATCAGCGTGGGCCTGTCGCTGAGCATGCTGACCAGCGCGGTCTCCCCCTCACTGCGCGCGCAGGTGTACGCGGGGACGCTGTCGCGGCTGTCACCGGTGGCGGTGGAGCAGCTGATGGCGGGCTTCCGGCTGACGTACGGCGCGCTGTTCGGGGTGGCGCTGGCCGGCGCCCTGTTCGCCGCACTGGCCCGCGGCCGCCGCGCCGTACCATGAACGCGATCATCGATCGTCCGGCACCCGGGAAGAGGGGCGCATGACCCACCACAGCAGGTTGCACCTGGCCGTGATCGACGTGCCCGCGCGCGGCCACGACGAGGAGCTGGCGTTCTGGCGCGGCGCTACGGGACACGAGCTGCCCGGCATCCCCCAGCATCCCGAGTACCACGGCGGCATGCTGCCCGGCCAGGAGTTCGGGCTGCTGGTGCAGCGGCTGGGCGACGGAGAACCCCGGGTGCACCTCGACTTCCACACCGACGACCTGGAGGCCGAGGTCTCGCGGCTGGAAGGGCTGGGCGCGACCCGCGTACGGCAGGCCCCGAACTGGTGGGTGATGCATGACCCGGCGGGCCTGCCGTTCTGCGTGATCAAGGATCCTGGCATCAACGCCGACAACGCCCGCCGATGGGACTGAGCGCCCTCAGAGGGCGTGGTGCAGGCGGGATTCGACGTCGCGGTAGCGGGCGACCGGGATGAGGTGCACGCCGTCGAAGGCGCCCGAGTCGCGGACGCGCAGGACCTGCTCGCAGGCCGCGTCCACGCCCGCCATCCGGTCCTCGCCCAGCCGCTCCACCAGCTCGGACGGGATCTCGATGTCGGGGATCGCCGCGGCGAGCCGCTGGGCGTGGGGCTGACTGGCCAGCACCATCACGCCCGCGTAGACGGGCACGTCGACCGGGTTGGCCTCGCGCCACCTGAGCAGCGCGTCGAGGGAGAAGCTGGCCTGGACGAACAGGAAGTCGGCCGCGCGCTTCCACGCGGGAAGCGGCCGCAGCCCCGCCGCGGCGCCCACGCGCAGGGACGGCGAGAACTCCCTCGCCTCCTCGATCATCGAGCGGACCGTGAGGTCGCCGGCCCTGTTGCCGCTCTGGGGCTTGTCGCCGAAGACGAACAGGAACTGGTCGACACCGTAGGCGGCCGCGGTGAGCAGGTCGCGGCGCAGGCCGAGCAGGTTGCGGTCGCGGGAGTTGAGGCAGGCGATGCTGCGCCCGCCCATCGCCTGGACCTCGTGCGCGACGGCCACGCTCGAGACCGTCGCCCGGCCGAGGTGGTTGTCGGGGATGAGGAAGGCGTGGGCGAGCTTGCTCAGCGTGCCGATCTGGTGCCGGACGTGCGTGAGGTCGGGCTTGGTGGGCGGCTCGATCTCACAGACCAGCTGGAACGTCATGCCAGGCAGCCTATCGGCGGTTTCGCTCTCTCGCTCAGGCCGCGATGGCCGGGGTGTCGAACTGGGTGCTGTGCAGCTCCGCGTACCTGCCACCTTCGGCCAGGAGGGTGGCGTGCGTGCCCTGCTCCACCACGCGGCCATCCTCGACGACCAGGATGAGGTCGGCCGCGCGGATGGTGGACAGCCGGTGCGCGATGACGATCGCGGTCCTGCCGTCCAGCGCCTCGCCGAGCGCCTCCTGCACCGCCGCCTCGGAGGTCGAGTCGAGGTGAGCGGTCGCCTCGTCGAGGATCACCACCCTGGGACGGGCCAGCAGCAGGCGGGCGATGGTCAGCCGCTGCCGCTCACCGCCCGACAGCCGGTAGCCGCGCTCGCCGACCACGGTGTCCAGCCCGTCCGGCAGCGACTCGATGAGTACGGCAAGCCGCGCCCTGCGCAGCGCGTCCCAGATCTCGTCCTCGGTGGCCTCGGGCCGGGCCAGCAGCAGGTTCGCCCTGATCGTGTCGTGGAAGAGGTGCCCGTCCTGGGTGACCATGCCGAGCGTGTCCCTGATCGAGTCGGCTGTCAGGTCGCGGACGTCGACCCCGCCCAGCCGTACCGACCCCTCGTCCACGTCGTAGAGCCTGGGCAGCAGTTGGGCGATCGTGGACTTGCCCGCCCCCGACGAGCCGACGAGGGCGACCATCTGGCCCGGCTCGGCGCGGAAGGAGATCTCGCGCAGCACCTCGATACCGCCGCGGGTGTCGAGCGCGGCGACCTCCTCCAGCGAAGCCAGCGACACCTTGTCGGCCGAGGGGTAGGCGAAGCGCACCCCCTCGAACTCCACCGACACCGGGCCCTCGGGCACCCCGCGGGCGTCGGGCTTCTCCTTGATGAGCGGCTCCAGGTCGAGCACCTCGAAGACGCGCTCGAAGCTGACCAGCGCGCTCATCACGTCCACCCTGGCGCTGGCCAGCGCGGTCAGCGGGGAGTAGAGCCTGGTCAGCAGCAGGGCGAGCGCGACGACCGAGCCGGGCTCCAGCTGGCCCGCGAGGGCGTAGAAGCCGCCCAGGCCGTACACCAGGGCCAGGGCCAGCGCCGAGACCAGGGTCAGGGCCGTGACGAACAGCGCCTGGGTCATCGCGGTGCGGACGCCGATGTCGCGCACCCTGCGGGCCCGGCCCGCGAACTCGGCCGACTCGCCGGCGGGGCGGCCGAACAGTTTGACCAGCGTCGCGCCGGGCGCGGAGAACCGCTCGGTCATCTGGGTGCCCATGGCGGCGTTGTGGTCGGCCGCCTCGCGGCGCAGCCTCGCGATCCGGCCGCCCATCCGTCTGGCGGGCAGCACGAACACGGGCAGGAGCAGCAGCGCGAGCAGGGTGATCTGCCAGGAGATGCCGATCATCACGATGAGGGTCAGCACCAGGGTGACGACGTTGCCCGCCACGCTGGAGACGATGTCGGTGAAGGCGCGCTGGGCGCCGATCACGTCGTTGTTGAGGCGGGAGACGAGGGCGCCGGTGCGGGTGCGGGTGAAGAAGGCGACCGGCATGCGCTGGACGTGGTCGAACACGGCGGTGCGCAGGTCGAGGATGAGGCCCTCGCCGATGCTGGAGGAAAAGTAGCGGGCGAGCAGCCCGAGACCCGCCTCGGCGAGCGCCAGACCCGCGATGAGGACGGCGAGCCACACGACGACGTCGAAGGGTTCGGCCTTGACGATGGCGTCGACGACCCGGCCCGCGAGGACGGGGGCGGCCACGGCGAGGGCGGCCATGACGATGCTGAGGGCGAGGAACTGGATGAGCCGCGTCCTGTGCGGACGGGCGAAGCCGCCGATCCTGCGGAGGGTGGCCGTCGAGAAGGGGCGCCGCTCTTGGCGGGCGTTCATCGCGCCGTAGAGCTGGTTCCAGGCGGTGACTTCCATGTCCATGGGGTCGACCGTAGGAGCTCAAGTTAACTTGAGGTCAAGCGTGCCGTCTGGAACGAAGGGTGCGCGCGCCCGAGAAGCGTCTCTTCGACAGGTAACGAAGCCGATCCCGTTGTCCAGATGGGAAACCTTCAGGCACCACCATCGGGGTCGATGGGTTGCTCTATGCAACTGAGGTACAGCCTGATCATCCCCGGCCCGAAGCTTCCTACCGAGGCACGGCGCTTGGCCCACGAACGATGCCAGCGCGATCACCGAAGAGCGACCCCGCGGGGAGCGCGAGGGTTCTCCCTCGCCTGGGGTCTGGGGCAAAGCCCCAGTGTCGCAGCCCGAGCCGAAGGCGAGGCCCACGCCGTTAACCCGAGAAGCCCTCAGCCCGGGAGGCACGGGCTGAGGGGGACGCCGGGCTAGGAGCCGATCTTCCGGCCGCGTGAGTGCCAGGTCACCGCCACCGACGGGCGGGGCTGCGAGGTGCCGCCGTCGGGCCAGTGGCTGGCCGGGGCCTCGGGCGAGGCGCCGTCGAGCTCACCGGGGTGCTGTACCGCGACGAACACGCTGAGCTGGTCCTCGGTCACCATCGGACCGCACGTCTCGGCGCCGACGGGCACGGTCAGGAACTGGCGGACGTACCCGCGCTCCGGCCCCCGCACCGGCATGACGAACAGCCCGTCGTTCGTCTTCAGCGCGTTGCCGTCGGTGGAGATCCACAGGTTGCCGTCCCGGTCGAACGCCAGGTTGTCCGGGCAGGAGATCGGCGAGACCTTCGTCTTGTCGAACCCGGCGAAGTAGGTCGCCGCCTCGTTCGGGTCGCCGCAGACCAGTGGGATCGACCAGGCGAACGTCGTCGACCCGGCGTCGTCGCGGCGCTCCACGATCTCCAGCACGTGACCGTGCTTGTTGGAGGGACGCGGGTTGGCCTCGTCCACCTGCGCGGCGGTCCTGTTGGAGTTGTTGGTGAGTGCCACGTAGACGGCCTTGTTGACCGGGTTGCGCTCGATGTCCTCGGGCCTGTCCATCTTGGTGGCCCCGACCTTGTCGGCGGCGAGGCGGGTGAAGACCAGCACCTCGGCCGCGCTCATCCCGTCCACGAAGCTCTTCGTGCCGCTCACCAGCGGGATCCACTGGCCCGAGCCGTCGAACGCGCCGTCGCTGGGCAGCTTGCCCGAGCCGTCGATCTCGCCGGCGGGGCTGTCGCCGGTGAACGTGGCGACGTAGAGGGTGCCCTCGTCCAGGAGTGTGCGGTTGTGCCGGTCGTGTCCGGGGATGTAGCGCTGCTTGGAGACGAACTTGTAGATGTACTCGAAGCGCGAGTCGTCACCCATGTAGACCGCGAGACGGCCGTCCCTGGTCAGGGTGGTGTTGGCGGCCTCGTGCTTGAAGCGGCCGAGCGCGGTCCGCTTGATCGGGGTGGAGTCGGGGTCGAACGGGTCGATCTCGACGATCCATCCGAAGCGGTTGGCCTCGTGCGGGTGCTTGGCCAGGTCGAAGCGCTCCTCCACCCGGTCGAACCTGCGGCTGCTTGAGGCGGCGTTCGTCGGGAGGGTGTAGCGGACGACCTTCGGGTCGCTCTTGTCGCCGTTGACGAAGTACTGGTCGAAGTTCTCTTCGGCGGTCAGGACGGTGCCCCACGGGGTGGTGCCGCCCGCGCAGTTGTTCAGCATGCCGATCGGCTTGGTGCCGTCGGCGTCCGCGGCCGTCTTCAGCAGGTCGTCGCCCGCGGCGGGGCCGCTGAAGCGCATCGGCGTCTGCGCGGTGATGCGCTTGTTGTAGCGGCGGCGTCCGCGCGTGACCAGCTTCCACTGACCGCTGTCGCGCACCCGCTCGATCTCCACGACGGAGCCGCCGTGCGCGGCCAGCGAGATCCTGATCTGCTCCTCGGTGGCCTCGGCGCCGCCGGAGTAGCCGCGGAACATGAGGTTCTCGTCGGAGTACTCGTGGTTGACCCACAGCAGGGCGCGGTCGCGGCCCATGGGGAACATGGTCACGAAGTCGCAGTTGTAGCCGAACTGCTTGTTCTGCGCCTCGGCCGTCTGGTTCTCGAAGTCGAACTCGGGCGCGTCGGGCAGCACCGGGTCGCCCCAGCGCACCACGACCGCCGAGTCGTAGCCCTCGGGGATGGTCAGCGCGTCGGCGGTGTTGGGCGCCACCGGGCTGAAGGTCAGGCGTCCACGCCCGTGGCCGCCATGCTTTCCGAGAGCCTCCCCCGGGTCGGCGAAAGCCGGTACGGCTCCCGCGCCCACGACCAGCGCGCCGAGGGCCCCCACGCCGCCCGCGCGCAGAATGCCACGACGTGACAGGGCCTGAGCGGCGATGTCACCGAAATAGGAGTTGTCACTGGTGTTCGCCACTTCGTGCGCGCAAGCGTTGCCGCAGCGGAACTGGCACGTGAGGGCGCTTCGACCGCTCTTGTGCGGGGTGGAGAGCAACGGCAGGAGCCTGCCCGGGTTCGACACTGGTCCTCCAGGTTCAATGCGGTCGTTCCGCCGGGACGCTACGGCGACCGCTGAAACCCGAGGTGAACGACGACCGCCGCGCCGATGAACCCTTACCGGGGGACAATGGAGGAATGCCGCCACGCAAAGTAGACCAGGGCAAGCTCAGGTCCGCGCTCGACGAACAACTGGTCGCGCTCGACGAGCCGCCGTTCGACGGTCCGGCGTCGGCGCTGGTGGACGCGTGTGTCGCGGCCGTTCTCGCCGCCTACGACAAGGGGCTGAAGCCGGAACGGGAGGCCGGGCGCTTCGCCGTACGGCTGCTGCTCGACCGGCTGGTGGAGAAGGCGCCAGGACGGACGGTCGAGGTGCGGGTCCCGCCGTACGCGGCGGTGCAGTGCGTGGAGGGGCCGCGGCACACGCGCGGCACCCCGCCGAACGTCATCGAGACCGATCCGCGCACCTGGCTGCTGCTGGCGGTCGGGCGCCTCACGTGGTCGGACGCGATGGCCGCGGGCGCCGTTCTCGCGAGCGGCGCCCGAGCGGATCTGTCCGACCATCTACCGGTCTAGTTGATCCTGAGCCACGGGATCTTGCTCTCCACGCACTCCTCCGCCAGCCGCTGCGGCAGTCCGGAGCACTCGGCGAAGTAGTTGGAGATCCAGATGACCGCGCCTACGGCCAGGGCCAGCGTGAGCACGCTGAGGCCGATGCCGGTCCATGCCTTGGCCTTGCTGCCGCCCTTGGAGAGGGCGACGATGCCGAGCACGAGGCCGACCAGGGCGGTGAGCACGCCGGTGAAGCACACGAGCAGCAGGAACAGGCTCGCGATGCCCAGCACCAGCGAGGCCGTGGCCAGGCCATTGCCCGGCTTGGCCGGCCGCCAGTCGGCGCCCTGGTACGGGGCCGGGCCGCCGGGCGGGGGCGTGTAGACGACGCCGCCCGCTGGAGCGGTGTACGACGGGGGCGCCTCGTAGGCGCCGGATCCCTCAGGGGTGCCGCTGGGGGCTCCGGCACCCTGCGGGCTGCCAGGACCTCCAGCGCCTGGGGAGCCAGGGCCTCCGGGGCCTCCAGGTCTTCCGGGGCCTTGCGGGCCGGTGGTTCCGGGGCCTTGGGGGCCGCCGGGAGCTCCGGGGCCATACGGGCCGCCGCCGGGCGCGTCGCTGGCGAACGCACCGGTGCTGTAGGGGCCACCGCCTGGTGCCTCAGGGCCGCCCTGGCCGCCTTGGCTGGGCGGCGGGCCGCCGTACGGGCTGGCGCCCTGCTGGGGTCCGCCGTAGGAGGCACCGCGCTGGCCGCCGTAGGACGCGCCACCCTGCGGGCCTGTCCCGAAGAAGCCGCCCTTTTCGCCGAGGGAGGCGCTGTAGGGCGTGGTCCCGGTGCCGGGGGCCCGGCCGTACGGGCTGGAGGGTGAGACGCCTGGGGTCGACGGGTCGGGCTGGCCCGGACCGCCCGCGCCGGCCGCGGCGGCACCGAACGCACCGAGGCCGCCTAGTGTCGGGGCGTCCGGGGGGTACTCCTTCGGTCCGCCCACGTACGGCGAGGCTCCGGGGACGATGCCCGGGTTCGTGTCGTCGGACTCCGGGTACGGCCGCTGGCCATACGGCGGAGTCTCCGAGCCCGACGGGGTAGCGGGGCCCGATGGGGTGGACCAACCCGACGGGGTTTCCGAGCCCGACGGAGTGGAGCCCGGCGGGGTGGGCCAAGCACCCGAGCCCGACGGGGCAGACGAGCCCGATGGGTCTGAGAAGGACGCTGACGGAGTCGGCGGGTCGTATCTGGAGGGGCTCGACGGGGCCGCGACCTCGCGGGTCTGGTCGTCCTCGGCCCAGCCGGGGTAGGACGGCGTCGAGCCGGGCACCTGGTAGCCGGGCTCGGGTTCCGGCCTGCCCCACTCGGTGAACACCTGCGTGCGGTCGGCGTCGGCGTCACCCCCGGCGGCGAACGGCCCACCCTGGCTCGGCGGCGGGACCTCGGGCGCGGACGGCAGGTCTGGGTGGCCTGGCTCGGGTGTGGCAGGCTGCTCAGGCTCGCCCGGCTGCGTGGGAGCGGCGGGCGGCTCGGGCACGATCGGCGGCTCCGGTGTGAGCGGCGGTTCGGGGGCGATGGGCGGCTCGGGAGTGAACGGCGGTTCAGGCGTGACCGGCCCTGGGTCGATGGGCGGCTCAGGCGTGATCGGCCGCTCAGGCTCGGCGGGCTCCCCCGGCGGTTCCTGCTGTCCCGGAGAAGCGGGCTGCTCGGACTCGTACCGGCTCCACGACTCGTACTGACCGGAGGGCTCGTAGTGGCCCGGCGGTATGGGGGACGCGGGCTCGGTCAGGTCCGGCCATTCGGACTCGTCGCTCGGCCCTTCGCTCGACCACGCGGACTGCTCGGAAGGCGTGGGCGTGCCGTACGGCTCGCTTGCACCGCGCGCCCCCCACGCGGATTCCGCGGACGACGCCGTGGAGGGCCACTCCGACTCGGCTGACGACCATTCAGAGGACGCCTCCGCCGACGACCATATGGAAGTCCCGCCCTGCTCCTGCGGGCTCTCCGAGGAAGGCGGGGGCGTCGGCCAGACGGGCATGTCCCCGGAGGCCCGCGAAGGCCCCGAGTCATCGGAGTCTCCCAAGGAAGAAGGTGGTTCGGGCGCGATCGGCTCGCCGTGCGTCACCGTGGACGCCTCGTCAGGCCATGGCGCCGCCCCCGGCTCGGAGGGGCTCTGCTCAGCGCTGGGCTCGGTCGGATCGCCCGTGGGCTCGCCGCCCCGCGGGTCCTGGCCCGGCCGAGGGTGGTTGGGGTCTCCAGGTGTGGTCACGGTCTACGTCTCCCCCGACGTGTCGGCATGCCGGAAACTCCACACTCCCCCGCGACACCCCACCGAAACGGTGCGACACGGCAAAAGAGTGTCGATCCTTGGGTCACAGTGCGCCAAGCACCCAGGTGGAGATGAGTCCGACCTGCTCCAGCCGGTGAAGCCACAGCCCCAGAAGTACCGCCAACAGGAAGATCATCCGCGAAGTGCCCAGCACGGGACGAACAGGTCAGCTGATGTGATCAAGGCCCCGGGTGTGCGAGCAGAGTTGAAGCCGACCTAAACTGAACTACGTGCTGAAGGGCGACGGCCGACTGGGCCACGACCTGGACCCCGATGACCGTGCACCGAAGGACGCCTGTGGCGTCTTCGGAGTGTGGGCTCCAGGCGAAGAAGTCTCCAAACTCACCTACTACGGGCTGTACGCGTTGCAGCACCGCGGGCAAGAATCCGCGGGCATCGCGGTCAGTGAAGGCAGCCGCATCCTCGTCTACAAGGACATGGGCCTGGTCGCCCAGGTCTTCGACGAGTCGGTGCTCGGCACGCTCCGCGGGCACCTCGCGGTCGGCCACTGCCGCTACTCCACGACCGGTTCGAGCGTGTGGGAGAACGCGCAACCCACCCTGAGCTCGACCGAGGTGGGTGGCCTGGCGCTCGCCCACAACGGCAACCTGATCAACACCCCCGAGCTGGCCGAGCGCCTGGCCCCCGGGGTGACCAGGGCGACCACCGACACCGAGGTCCTGACCAACCTGCTCGCCCAGGACCGCACCCGCTCCATCGAGGACGCCGCCGCCGAGTTGCTTCCGCAGGTCAAGGGCGCCTACTCGCTGGTCTTCATGGACGAGAAGACCCTCTACGCCGCCCGTGACCCGCAGGGCATCCGCCCGCTGGTGCTCGGCCGCCTGGAGCGCGGCTGGGTGGTGGCCTCGGAGACCGCCGCCCTCGACATCGTGGGCGCGACGTTCGTGCGCGAGGTCGAGCCGGGCGAGCTGCTGACGATCGACGAGGGCGGGGTGCGCTCGCGCAGGTTCGCCCTCGCCGAGCCGAAGGGCTGCCTGTTCGAGTACGTCTACCTCGCCCGTCCCGACACCACGATCGCGGGCCGTGGCGTACAGACGACGAGGGTCGAGGTGGGCCGCATCCTGGCCCGCGAGCACCCCGTCGAGGCCGACCTGGTCATCCCGACCCCCGAGTCCGGCACCCCCGCCGCCGTCGGCTACGCCGAGGAGAGCGGCATCCCGTACGGCCAGGGCCTGGTGAAGAACTCCTACGTCGGCCGGACCTTCATCCAGCCCTCGCAGACCATCCGCCAGCTCGGCATCCGCCTGAAGCTCAACCCGCTCAAGGAAGTCGTCGCGGGCAAGCGCCTGGTCGTCGTGGACGACTCGATCGTGCGCGGCAACACGCAGCGGCAGATCGTCAGGATGCTGCGCGAGGCCGGGGCGCGTGAGGTGCACGTGCGCATCTCCTCGCCGCCGGTCGCCTGGCCCTGCTTCTACGGCATCGACTTCGCCACGCGCGCCGAGCTCATCGCGGGCTCGCTCAGCGTCGAGGAGATCCGCCAGTCGCTCGGGGCCGACTCCCTCGGCTACATCTCGCTGGAGGGCCTGACCAAGGCGACCACGATTCCCGCCGAGCGGCTGTGCAGGGCGTGCTTCGACGGCTCCTACCCCATCCCGATCGACCAGGACAACGTCGGCAAGTACGTACTGGAGAGTTCGCCCAAGTGAGCACCTACGAGGCCGCAGGCGTCGACATCGAGGCGGGCGAGCGCGCCGTCGAGCTGATGAAGGACAAGGTCGCGCGCTCGCGCAGGCCGGAGGTGGTCGACGACGCCAGCGGGTTCGCCGGGCTGTTCGACGCCTCCGCGCTGCTGCGTTACCGGCGGCCGCTGCTGGCGACCTCCACCGACGGCGTCGGCACCAAGGTCATGCTCGCCCAGCAGTACGGCAAGCACGACACGATCGGCGTCGACCTGGTCGGCATGGTCCTCGACGACCTGGTGGTGTGCGGCGCCGAGCCGCTGTTCATGACCGACTACATCGCCTGCGGCAAGGTGGTGCCCGAGCGGATCGCCGAGATCGTCGGCGGCGTGGCCGAGGGCTGCCGCCTGGCGGGCGCGGCGCTGGTCGGCGGCGAGACCGCCGAGCACCCCGGCGCGATGAGCGCCGACGAGTACGACCTGGCGGGCGCCGGCACCGGTGTCGTCGAGGCCGACGCGATGCTCGGCCCCGGCCGGGTCCGCGAGGGCGACGTGGTGCTCGGCCTGGCCTCCTCGGGCGTCCACTCCAACGGCTATTCGCTGGTACGGCACGTCATCAAGCAGGCCGGCCTCTCCCTCGACGCCGAGGTGCCCGAGTTCGGCCGCCCGCTGGGCGAGGAGCTGCTGGAGCCGACGAGGATCTACTCCCTCGACTGCCTGGAGCTGGCCCGCACGCTGGACGTGCACGCCTACGCGCACATCACCGGCGGCGGCATCGAGGGCAACCTGTCGAGGTCGCTGCCGTCGCACCTCGACGCGGTGCTCGACCGGTCGTCGTGGACGGTGCCAGCGGTGTTCACGGTGCTGGCCGGGCACGGCGGCATCGAGCAGCAGGCGATGGACCGCACGTTCAACCTGGGTGTCGGCATGGCGGCGATCGTTCCCGCCGAGGTGGCCGACCCGGCGATCGAGCTGCTCGCGGCGCGGGGGCTCGAGTCGTGGGTGCTCGGCGAGGTCGTGGCCGGCACCGGCCAGGCGCACTACCGCTGACTCCACGGGCGCTGACTCCACGGGCGGGCGCTCACCGGCGCCCGCCACCTCAGCCCACAACCACTCCGCCGCGCGGACCCGGCCGACACCTTGATCCGGCCCATCCGCCGCGCGGACCCGGCCGTCACCTCGGCCCACGACCATGCGCCACGCGAGCCCGGCCGTCACCCCGGCCCACGATCATTCGACGTCCAGGTCAGCCGCTGTCGGAGAGGCCGGATGCGAGGCGACCCTTCAGCGACACGTCGGAGGCGTATCCCGGGGTCAGGCGGTCCGGGAAGAATCGGGCCGGGCGTCGAGCGCCGCGGCCCACGCGGGAGCGGCCGGGCGGGTTCCGGACGACCGCGGACGCCGGGAAACGCGTGGAAACACGACCGCGGACGTCAGGAAACGTGCGGAAACGCGGAAGTGCCCCACGGGTGCATCACCCGTGGGGCTCACCCCGACAACAGATCAGCTATCGACGCCCGGACGGCCGGTCGTCGTCATCGTCGCCATAGTCATCGGCGTAATCGGCATAGCGATCCGCCAGCTCATCGTTGAGGTCGTCGGCGTCGTCATTGTGGTTGGAGTCAGAGACTCCGAGCTCGTCGCGAAGACGCTCAAGATCCGTGCCACCGCTGTTGTACTTCAGCTGGCGAGCAACCTTGACCTGCTTGGCCTTTGCTCGGCCGCGCCCCATTGGCTCGACCCCCTCGTGTGGGGTCGTCCCCGACCCCTCGTCGCTAACGCACCACATACTGACGCCATGACTTTGGGCGTCAGTCTCTCGTTCGCCTATTACCGTACCTGTTTTGCGCTCAGCTCGGTACGTCGTATGGACGCGGGGCGTCAGCCGCCCAACCAGATGGCCCTAATCCGCCCGACTTCCGACATTCTGCGCTCGGCCAGCCTATCCGCTGCCACCGCCGGCGGCACGCCCTCCTCGGCAGCGATGGCGAAAATCTTGAGCGTGGTGTCGAAGATCTGGCTCGCCTTGGCCCTCGCGCGCTCCATGTTGAAGCCCTCGATCTCGTCGGCGACCTGGATGACGCCGCCGGAGTTGACCACGTAGTCGGGGGCGTAGAGGATCCCGCGGTCGGCGAGCTGCTTCTCCACCCCTGCGTGGGCGAGCTGGTTGTTCGCGCCACCGCAGACGACCTTCGCGCGGAGGCCGGCGACCGTGGCGTCGTCGAGCGCCCCGCCGAGCGCGCAGGGGGCGTAGACGTCGATGTCGGCCGCGGTCAGCTCGGCCGCGGAGGCCACGACCTCGACAGCGGGATGGCGCTGCCGTACCCGCTCGACCGCCGCGGCGTTGACGTCGCAGACGACGACTTCGGCGCCGTCGTCGATGAGGTGCTCGACCAGGCGGTGGCCCACCTTGCCGACGCCCTCGACGCCGACCCGCTTGCCGCGCAGCGAAGCCGTACCCCACTGGTAGGAGGCGGAGGCGCGCATGCCCTGGAAGACGCCGAAGGCGGTGAGGATGGAGGAGTCGCCCGCGCCGCCGTGGGCGACCGTGCGCCCGGTGACGAAGCGGCTCTCGCGGGCGACGAGGTCCATGTCCTCGCTGAAGGTGCCCACGTCGCAGGCGGTGTAGTAGCGGCCGTTGAGCGACTGGACGAAGCGGCCGTAGGCGCGCAGCAGCGCCTCGGACTTCATCGTGGCGGGGTCGCCGATGATGACGGCCTTGCCGCCGCCGAGGTCGAGCCCGGCCAGCGCGTTCTTGTAGGCCATGCCCTTGGAGAGGTTGAGCACGTCGGCCAGCGCGGCCTGCTCGCTCTCGTACGGGTAGAACCTGGTGCCCCCGAGTGCGGGGCCTAGCGCGGTGTTGTAGATGGCGATGATGGCGCGCAGCCCGCTCTGCTCGTCAGCGCAGAAGACGACCTGCTCATGCGTGTCCTTGTGGGACTGCCCGAAGACGTCGGTCACGGTAGTGACTCCCTGTCCGGTCCGCCGCCCCTTCGCGGCGGAGATCGCCTCTCAGCCTAGAGCCCGGTACGGCATGCCGTCGCCCCACCCGGCGGCATGAGCGGGCAGGTCGCGGCCGTCTGTGGGACCACAACGGTGCAAGCGGGTTGTCTTCGTGACACGATGCCACCGTGCTGCCCTATGCCGCTTACCTTCGTGTCTACGAGCCGCTGACCGCGTTCCCCGAGTCGGATCGCGCCACCTGGGACGCGTACGCGGAGTCACGTGACCGTCCGCGCAGGGCCACCGCGCTCGACGCCGAGCACGGCGAGTCCATCCGGCGGCTGCTCGCCAAGCCTCCCCATCCCGCTCCGCCCCAGGAGAGTCCCAACGCCTATCTGCGGCGTGTCGAGGATCGCCTCTATGTCTGTCCCTGGCAGAGCCGGTTGCGCTCGTGGCTGGCGTTCTCAGACTTTCGTGGGAGCACTCCTGTGAAACTGATGGGCAGCTTCGTGCCGCTGACGGTCGCCGAGCAGACGGCCGACGACTTCGACAGGTACAAGCGGCAGGGCGGCTCGGCCGCGCTGCGCACCCACATCAGGACGACGACGTGGAACGTGCCTCCTGCGTGGTTCGTGCCGTTCGACGGCAACGAGCGGTGGCTGGTGCTGGGCAAGCCCGCCAACGGCCAGGACACCACGACGACCACGGGGCGCAACCTCATCTACGTCACCTCCATGGCGCAGGCCAGGCGGCGCGCGGCCAGGGCGCTGCAGGTCATCCGCAGGCACGTGGGCGAGGTGGCCACCGGTATAGAGGTGGAGGACATCGCCAGGTGGCTGGAGGAGTTCCACCCCCACTCGCTGGTGGAGCTCGACTACGGCGGCCTGGTCCACCTCATGGACGACGAGGCGCTGCAGGCCGACCAGTCCGTGGCCGAGCTCTCCGCCGCCCTCACCGGCTTGGACACAGGTCAAGAAGAACTTGCCTATGCCATGTATCAGCGTGTGATCTTGCGGTGGAAGTCAATGCAACTTCTGGAATCTGCCAACTGAACCCCAAAACAACGGTCTGACCTGCATGAGTAGGTCAAGTGTGGCGGCTGCTGGCTTCTGCGAACTGAGTAGTTTGCCGTTTTCACTGCGATACCACGAAACGTGTCGCTAGAATCACCGAGCGTGACATCGCCACGCGGGCGGGCAAGTGGGTCAAAGAAGGGCTCGCCAATCGCTCTGCGTGGCGGTATGGTCACTTCGGGTGATGCCGCATATGGTCCAGAAAAGCCGCACGCACTGGGCCATAAGGGGACATCCGTGACACGCGCAGAAGCAGTCGCAGGATCGCTGAGCCGGTCCACACGGAGGAGAGGCCGCACAAATGTCAGCTCGTACACCCGAGGCCGAGCCACTGCTCACGCCCGCCGAGGTCGCGACCATGTTCAGGGTCGACCCCAAGACCGTCACGCGGTGGGCCAAGGCGGGTAAGTTGACGTCGATTCGCACCCTGGGGGGACACCGGCGTTACCGGGAGACCGAGGTTCGTGCCCTGCTGGCGGGCATTCCGCAGCAGCGCTCGGAGTAGGTCAGGGGTCGTCACGATCCTTAGGGGGGTTCACGGTGGGCCAGGTTCAACGGCCCGGTCCACCCGCGTGACGACGTCAAGTCGCCCCGCGTGTCGGGGGACGCACACGGGAGTTGGCGCCGCCCGCCCGGCGCCATCCTTCCTCCCCCAACCCCTTCAGGCTCCCCCAGCCCCTCAGGCGGGAAGCGTGCGCGAGGTCCACCGTTCGGTACGGTCCCCCACGGCCTGTCGGCCACGGTGGACGAGACCCCGCCATGAGTCACGCCACGTCGGCGAGCAGCAGCTCCACGCTTGGGTCGTAGGTCGCCGCCACACCGAGCAGCGCCACCATGTGGTCGACGAGCATCTTCTCGAGCGTCGGACGCTCGATGTCGCGGTGCTCCAGCCAGTCGAGGCCCGCGGTCTCGACCGAGGCGATCCATGACCGCAGGGTCGTGCGCAGCACCGGGCTCGGCTCCTCGACCCGCATCTGCTTCTGGATCATCAGGAACAGCCGCCGCCGTACCCCGTCGACGATCTCGCCGACCTCGCCCGCGCGGTTGGCGGGCCCGCCGCGCAGCAGCGCGGCGAAACCGGCCGCGTGCTCCTCGACGAAGTCGAAGTAGCGCCGCAGCCCCAGCGCGAGCTCCTCCAGCGGACGGCCGCCGTCCTGGGGGCGCAGTCGCGATTCGAGCTGCTCGGCCGCGCTCGTGAGCGCGGCGACGTAGAGCTCCTGCTTGCCACCGAAGTAGTGGTAGACGAGGGCGCGCGACGCGCCCGCCGCCGAGGCGACGTCGTCGATCGAGACGTCTTCGGCGTCACGCTTGCTGAACAACTCCAGGGCGGCCGCCATGAGCTCTTCGCGACGTCGATCCACGCTCAGCCTGCGGCGCGCAGGACGGGTGCCGCTGCCTGCGGATTTCCCGGTTGTCACACCAGCACACTATCGGAGCCGGTGCCTAATAACGCTCTGGCCCGTACCCTGCCGCGTCCTCGATCGTTTGGTGAGACAGGTGCCCATCCAACGCATCGCGGGGGAGACACATGTCAGGACCGCCAGTCAACACGACCGTCGCCGAGGTAGTAGACACCCTGCCTCGCCCGAGACCCACCATCCGCAACGTCGCCGAGCGCGCGGGCGTCTCCAAATCGCTGGTCTCGCTCGTGCTTCGCGGATCCCCGCACGTCAGCGAGCATCGCCGGCAAGCAGTGCTCCAGGCCGCGCGCGAGCTCGGCTACCGGCCCAACGCCGTGGCGCGCAGCCTCGTCGAGGGCCGCACCCACCTGGTCGGCGCGCTCGTGGCCGACCTGCACAACCCCTTCTACGCCGAGTTCCTGGACGGCCTGCAGGAGAGCCTGCACGGCGACGGTCTCAGGATGCTGATCGGCAACAGCCAGTGGGACCCGGCCTTCGAGGACGAGGCCGTCGAAGCGTTCCTGGAGCTGAGAGTCGACGGGCTGGTGCTTCTCGGCATCGCGCCGACCAGCGAAACCCTCATCGAGGCGACCTCCTACACCCCCACCGTCGTCGTTGGGGAACGTGACATCGAGCTCGACAACGTCGACATCGTGGTCGACGACGACCAGCTCGGCGCCCGGCTGGCCATCGACCACCTGGTCGACCTAGGCCACAAGCGCATCGCGCACATCGAGGGCTCGCGCTCCTCACGCTGCGAGGGCTATCTGGTCGCCATGCGGCGGCACGCGCTCGCGCCGTACATCATGGTCGAGCACTGCGACAGCACCGAGGAGGGCGGCAGGCGCACCGCACGCGCGCTGCTGACCCGCGATCCCCGGCCCACCGCCATCTTCGCCGCCAACGACGTCGTCGCGCTCGGTGTGCTGTCGGCGGCCAGCGAGTTAGGGCTGCGCGTGCCGGAAGACCTCTCGGTGGTCGGCTACGACAACACCCACCTGTCGGCCGTCCACCAGATCTCCCTCACCTCCGTCGACCAGCCCAGGCGAACCATGGGCCGATCGGCGGCGGCGCTGTTGAGCGACCGGATCCAGGACCCCGGCAAGGTCGCCAGGCTGCGCCAGGTCACCCCCGAGCTGATCGTACGGCGGAGCACAGGGCCCGCCTAAACGTTGGTCAAACGCCGGGGCGCCCTCCCGCCCCGGCTGTTAACTCTGACGGGTCACTGCTGTATCTGACCCGGGGGACAGTCATGCGTGATCCAGAACTGGTGTCATGCGCCCAGCGCGCGGCGGCCGAGCTCGAGCGCGCCTGGGCGCACTGGCGCGCCGGGCGGGGACGGGGAACGGACGTCGGGGCCGAGTCGGTGGCCAGTTACGTGGCCCACTCCCTCGACCATCCGTGGGGCCGCCCGCGCGTCGTGCTGGGGCTCGACGCCGAGGACGCGAGGGAGCTGGCGGCGCTGCTGCAGCGCCAGGAAGTCGGCGAACACGTCTGGTAAGTCCTCGGCGTCACGTATTTTGGAGCTCATGCGTGTTCTAGCTGCCTCCACTCTCGTCCTCTGCGGCCTTGCCGCCGCCGCGTGCGGCGGCACCGCCAACAGCGAGAGGGTCGCCGCGCCCGTGGCCGCCCAGCCGTCCGCCGCCGAGACGTCCGCCGCGGGCGCCAAGACGCTCGCCGCCGCCGAGGTGCGCAAGAAGCCGCTCTCGGGCAAGACGATCGTGATCGACCCCGGCCACAACGGGGGCAACTACAAGCACCCGAAGGCCATCAACCGCCAGGTCAACGTCCTGACCCAGTGGAAGGCCTGCGACACCACCGGCACCTCGACCAACGACGGCTACAGCGAGGCCGCCTTCACCTGGGATGTCTCCCAGCGCCTGGCCAAGATCCTCAAGTCGCAGGGCGCCGACGTGAAGCTGACCCGCAAGAACAACACCAGCGTCGGGCCGTGCATCACCGAGCGGGCCGCCATCGGCAACAAGGCCGGGGCCGACGCGGCCATCTCGGTGCACGCCGACGGCTCGGCCGCGGCCAACCACGGCTTCCACGTCATCATGCCCAAGAAGATCAACGGCCCGGTCGACCCCGTCGTGAACGACTCGCGCAGGCTCGGCCTCGCGGTGCGCGACGGCTTCAAGAAGGAGACCGGCCTGCCGTACTCGACCTACATCGGGTCGAAGGCGCTCAGCTTCCGTAACGACCTGGGCGGGCTCAACCTGTCGACGGTGCCGAAGATCTTCGTCGAGGCCGGCAACATGCGCAACGCGGGCGAGGCCGCCAAGTTCCAGGACCCGGCTTTCCGGCAGCGAATCGCGCAGGGGCTGGCGGACGGTGTGCAAAACTATTTGAAGTGACATCATTTGCGACATGAACCCGCTGCTGGTGCCACGCCCTCATGTTCTGTCCACGCTGTCCGGTTCCTATGAGCTCGCCGTAGGGGCCACCGTCTCGGGACCCGCCGACCTGGCCGACGCCGTACGGCGGGCGCTGCCGATCCTCGACCTGCGCCCCGGCGACACGGGCGCGATCGACGTCAGGCAGGACCCGACGCTCGGCGAGGAGGCCTACCGCCTGGTCGTCGGCTCGCGCGGCGTCGAGATCACCGCGGGCGGCAGGGCGGGCGCGTTCTACGCCGCGCAGTCGCTGCACCAGTTGCTTCCCGACGCGAGCTACCGCAGCGCCGTACCGGCCGAGTCGTGGGTCGTGCCGGGGGTGCGGGTCGAGGACTCCCCCGCCCATACCTGGCGCGGGCTGCACCTGGACGTGGCGCGGCACTTCCTGCCCAAGCGCGAAGTGCTGCGCGCGATCGACCTGATGGCCGTCCACAAGCTGAACCGGCTCCACCTGCACCTGGTCGACGACCAGGGCTGGCGGGTGGAGAGCAGGGCCTACCCGCGCCTGCACGAGGTCGCCTCCCACCGGGCGCGCACCGCCACCAACTACTGGCGTGACGAGCCCACCTACGACGGGATCCCGCACGGCGGCTACTACACCCTCGACGACCTGGCCGAGATCGCGCAGTACGCCAGGGCACGCGAGATCGTCGTCGTCCCGGAGATCGACGTGCCGGGACACGCGAGCGCCATCCTGGCCGCCTACCCCGCGCTGGGGGCGACCGGCGAGACGTTCGAGGTGCTCGACCGGTGGGGCATCTCCCCCGCGATCCTGTCGCCGCTGCCGCCGACCGTCGACTTCCTGACCACGATCTTCGACGAGCTGCTGGAGGCGCTGGGCGAGACGCCGTACGTGCACATCGGCGGCGACGAGTGCGTGCTCGACGACTGGGAGTCCTCCGCCGAGATCAGCGCCTACCGGGAGTCGCTCGGGCTGGCCGACGTGGGCGAACTGCACGCCTGGTTCCTGCGGCGGCTGGCCGACGTGCTGGCCGAGCGCGGCGTGCGGGCCGTCGTGTGGGACGAGGCGTTCGTCAGCGGCGCGCTGCGACAGGACACGCTGGTCATGCCGTGGCGCGGCATGGGCGTCGGCCGCCGGGCCGCCGCCGCCGGGCACGCGGTGATCGCCACGCCGGTCTTCCCGCTGTACTTCGACTACGCCGAGGCGGCCTCGGCCGACGAGCCGATGGCGCTCGGCGACACGATCACGCTGACGGACGTGGCCTCGTTCGAGCCCGCGCCCGCCTCCTGGGAGCCGGGCGAGCGGGAGCAGGTGGTCGGCCTGCAGGCGCAGCTCTGGAGCGAGCGCATCCCCGACGCCCGGACGCTCGACTACCGGGCCTGGCCGCGGGCGTGTGCGCTGGCGGAGGTGGCCTGGAGCGGCGAGGCCGGGTCGGACTTCATGACGCGGCTGGAGCGGCACCTGGGCAGACTGGACGCGCTCGGGGTGGAGTACCGGCCGCTGGACGGGCCGCACCCCTGGCAGAAGGGACGCCCGCACCGGCCCTCCACCGTGCCGGTGTCGGCGTCGATGGAGCACCTGGACGAGATGACCCAGTCGGCGACGTCGACCCGGCCCAGCATCTAAGGGCTCGGTCCCTCACAGGGGCGCCCCGCTCCGGGGCTCCTTTTCCCGGGGGGCTTCCCAGCCCCCCTCACACCCCCGGTGACCACGCAACCGAGCCGGGCGAGAAGCGTTCAGCACAGGGCGGGAAGTCGCGTCATGAGCGGCTCATGCCGTTGTCAATCTCGGAAGTTCGGCGGATCGGGTTGCTCAGCAGGCAGGAAGATCGTCTGCTGGTCCTTGCGGGCGGTGCGGGCCGCCGGAATGCGGGCGGCGGTGACAGCGGGCAACATGTTCGCCGCCTCCTCCCAGGGCCAGAACTGGGCAGCGTCGAGTTCGTCAACCTGCAGCCGGATACGGGAGGGATCGGCGAGGGTGCCGCCGTCGAAGATGAAGTTCATGATCGGGCGCAGCCGATCACCCGCGGGAGGAACCCAGTCCACCACGAGCAGCGCGCCGAGCCGGACATCGAGCCCCAGTTCCTCACGGGCCTCCCGGACGGCGCAGATATGCGGCGGCTCGCCATCTTCGACCATGCCACCAGGCAGGGCCCAGTAGCTGCGGTAGTTGGGTTTGACCAGCAGAACGCGATCGGCGTCGTCGGTGAGCAGCACGCAGGCCGACACATGCACGGTCGGCAGGCTGGCGTACCACTCAGACGGCGGCAGATAAGGCGTGCTCACCCCCTTCACGCTACCCCGGCACAGCATGCCCACCCGAGGCTTGGTCGATCTGCGCGGCCGAAAAACAGTCGAGAAAGGCGCTCACCTCGGCGACAGGCCGATGCGGCGAGAGCACGCCGATCAGCAGGCTGATGCGGGCGCCGACGCGCCGTGAGCGGATACGCCGGGCCAGGTGCAGCGCCTCCAGCGCCAGAAGGGCCGCCTGGTCGATGTGCCCCGCCCGGGCATGCGCGGTCGCGCTCAACGCGGTGTGCAGGGCGCGAGTGCGCACGTTGGCAGGGCCGAGATCAAGGACCTGCTCGTGGTAGCGCAGCGCCTGATCGGGCCGGTCCAAGTCCAGCAGCGAACGCATCGCGGTACCGGCCAGGTGCGCGGGGCTGAAGTAGCGGGCCCATTCCGGTGCGCGGCCGTCATCATGATCCAGCGCCTGCTGTGCGCGGCCAATCGCCACCTCGAATGCGGACAGGTCGCCGGTCAAGGCGTGGGCGTTGGCCGCGGTGGCGTGCAGCCGGGCGGCCACCGTCGCGGACGGGTGACGCCCTGCGCCCTCGACGGCGGCACGCGCCAGGCGCACGGCTTCGCCAGGCAAGCCGAGGAAGATCGCCTGCGTAGCGAGATTGGCCAGGATATGAGCGCCGTGCAGCCGATCTCCGGCCGCCTTCGACAGGCGCAACGCCTGGATGAAGGCGCGCTCGGCGGCGCCATGGTCGGCGATGTCGAAGGACATGAAGGCCGCCATGCCGGTCAGCTCAGCCGCCGCGGCGAACAGCTCCCGCCCGACCTGGTCCGGATAGCGGCCGCGCAGCAGCGGCGCGACATCCCGGCTGAGGAAGTCACTCAGGAACGCTCTGGCGTGACCGCCGCCGTGCTGGCGGTCGAGATCGAGGAATTGCTCAGCGCACGAGCGCAGCATCAGCACGTCATCGGCCTCGACCGGCCGCCCCGCCGTGCGCGCCACGCTGGCGTCGGGCGGGTCGAAGTGCCAGCGCCACCCGGCCTGCTCGGCCGCCGCGGCGACGAACGGCGCCGACGACTGCGATGGCGAGGCGCTGCTTCCGAGCCGCTTCCACAGCCCGGCCGCCGTCTCGATCGCCACCGGCACTGTTGTGGGATACAGCAGTGAGTGAGCGTCGGCGTCGCCGCTCAAGGCGACAAACCCGAGGTCGCTGGCCGCGACAGTGCGGCCCAGGCGGGCCGTCAGGAGCTCGGCGATGAGTTCGGCAGCCGGTTGCTCTGGGCAGCGGCCGCGCAGCCACCAGTACACCGATGCGCCGTCGTAGCGAAGCACCAGGCCGTACCGGTCGGCCGCAGCCCGGTTGACCTGGCGGGCGAAGGCTGCCAGAGAACGGTGGTAGGCCGCCTCGACGAGCAGAGTCTCCAGCTCATGATTGGTGACCGGCCGTGTCATCTCGATGCCCTTCGGTGGCCCTGGGGTCATTGTCACCGACGACCGCTGAAAACAAACCCGCCGCCGTCGACGCGCAAGAGGTGCGCAGGCCTCACAGGTCGTGCGCAGCGGCACACAAGCCTGCCCATCTGCTCGCCGCCGCGGCGGCGTCGCACGGTGAGGGCGACAGCGCTCACACCGTGCGCCGAGGACAAGGAAAACGCCGATGACGTTGCACACCGACCTGCCCCCGCCCCTGCCTCAGAGGTTGTCTGGCGGCGCTGACGACTTCGCCCGCCGCGGTGGCCAGCTGCGCGTGTCTCTCACTCCCAGATGCCAGCTCGGATGTTGGTTCTGCCACAACGAAGGAGAGGTCCCGCCGCGCATCACCCACCACGACCGGACCATCCAGCCGCGTCGGCGGGCGATGGGCGCCGATGACTTCCTGTCTGCGATCAACGCGATGACCGGCGCCGGGATCCGCCGTGTCTTCTTCACCGGCGGCGAGCCGCTGCTGTCCCCGCTGGCCCGCCCGATCCTGGAGGGCCTGCCCGCTCACCGCATGAGCGAGTACACCACCACCCTGATCACCAACGGGCTGTCGCTCACCAAGGATCTGGACTGGCTGTCCGCCACCGCGCTGGACCGGATCAAGGTGTCGCTGCACTACTTCTCCGACGCCTCCATCGCCGCCATCGCCGAGGGCAAACCCGGAGACATCGCCAAGATCAAAGCCGGGATCGAGGCCGCCATTGACCGCATTCCCATCGTGGAGCTGAACCTGCTGCTGCAAGAGCAGAACGCCCACGAGGTGATGGACATCATCGCCTACGCCCGCGATACGGGCACCGGCTTGCAGATCATCGAACTGGTCGACACCGACCACAACCATGGGCTGGGCGGCGCGAAGATCCCATCGGGCGACATCAGCGCCCACCTGCGCTCCATCGCTACTACGGAGAAGGTGGTCACCTCCGGCACCGGACAAGGCCGCCGGGTCTTCACCGTGCCAGGCCGCGACGGCGCGATGACCATCGAAGTCATCGACGCCGCTCTCGGCCGCCACAGCGTCGGCCAGTGCGGCACCTGCCCGGCACGGTCGCAGTGCATCGAAGGGTTTTGGGCGCTACGCCTGGACTCGGCGGGCGCTCTGAGCCCCTGCCTGCTCCGCCCCGACCTGCGCCTGGACATCACTCAGCACGCAGGCGACCAGGCCACGCTCCTGGCCGCCGTATCCGCGCACCTGGACGCCTTCACCGAAGGGACCCTCTAAATGACCATCCCACCGCAACGCGAACCGATCCACGACCGGCTGCCCGCCGACTACCAGGCAGCCGACACCCCCCGATCCGGCATCTTCGTGGTCCTGGAGGGGATCAGCGGATCGGGCAAGTCCACGCTCGCCGCCCGCCTGGCCGAGCGGCTGGATTGCAAGCCCTTCCATACCGTTCCAGCGCCGGTCTCAGACCTCCAGCCGTACATCAACACCCACGCCCGCGCCCTGCCCCAACTGGCGTTCTACCTCGCCGGCGCGCTGCACGCCGCCGACCTGGCCCGCCAGTCGCTCCAGACCGGGCACGCCGTGGCCGACCGCTACATCAACTCCGTCATCGCCAACCACGCCGCCGTCCACGGCTTGGACAACGCCACCGCCGCCGCGACCATCGCCCCGTTCACCGCATACCTGACCCAGCCGGACCTGACCGTCTACCTGCACACCGACTTCGACGAGCTCACCGCCCGAATGGCCGTCAAGCCCGACCAGAGCGCCGCCGACCGTGACCTGATCGCCGACCGGGCTCTCCTGCGCCGCCTCCAAGACCACTACGACGACATCGCCCGCACCGACCCCACGGCTTACCACCTGCACACCGATGGCCGTACACCGGCCGAGCTCGCCGACCACATCACCGACATGGTTCGCGTAATGGTCAAGGTGGGATCGGCTCCCACCCTGACCTGACGGACCGGTTCGGGGGCCGTGCCAGGCCCCCGAACCGGCACAGCGGTGCTCACCCCTCGGGCGTGCGATAGCGTGGCTCTCCAGGCGCACCATCACCCCCGGGGGAGCATGGCCATGGCCGCACTAGACGAGATCTTTCGGCCGCATGTAGGTGTGCACCTGATCCTCCGCCAACACGGCAAGGTGCTGTTGCTGCTCCGCGCCAACACCGGCTTCGCTGATGGGTCATGGTCGGTCCCCGGCGGATGCCTGAACGCCGACGAGACCCTGCCCGAGGGCGCCGCTCGTGAGGCCCTCGAAGAACTGGGGATCGTCATCGACCCCGCGGACCTGACCTTCGCGGGGCTGTGCCACCACGCTGACCCTGACGGCCAGGCCCGCATCGGAGTGTTCTTCACCGCCAGCCGCTGGATCGGCGAACCCGTCAACGCGGAGCCCGAAAAGTGCGACAAGATCGACTGGTTCGAGGCCGATGACCTGCCTGACGACATCGTGACCTACATCCGCACCGGCATCGACGCTTACCGCAGCGGCCAGGCCTTCAGCCTCGACGGCTGGCAGGTCCTACCGCGCTAAGACCGTTCCGCGCTGCGAGGGAGAACCCCGAACGGCCGGTGTCCCTGGTGATCCCCACCGTGCCGCGCACCATCGTTCCAGGGGCGTTGTCGCTCGGTCCGTCACCCGTCCGAGGGCGCTACCAACGCGGCGTTGCAGTCCTGCGCCTGCTCGTCTAGGGATGCCAACGAGTCCTTCGATCAGGATCACGCTACGTTGCCGGGCCGCTCAAGGACGCGCTTGCCCGGCATCTCGCCTTCGGGCGCAGCCTGGCCGCCCTCCAGGAGATGCGTGTGAGCGACCTGTTCGATTCCGGGGCGCCGCCCGAGTCCCGCATGCCGTCCTGGGAAAGAATCATGCAGGGGCCGAGACCGGGATGACGGCGTGGACGCCCGCGAGGAGACCGGTAGAGCGTCGCTCGGGCTCGCCGCGCCCCTCGTGTCGTGTGGCTACCTACACCCCGGCTCGGGTGATACCTCCATTCCTCGGGCCGGGTGGAGAACCTAGCGTCGGGCTCATGACAGCTTCTACTCGCGCGGAGCCGAGCACCGGACGTCGCATCGCCAACGTCGGCCTGTGGGTTCTTCAGGTCGTCGTGGCGGCCGGGTTCCTCCTGGCCGCCATGGGGAAGTTCACCGGCGCGGAGCCGTCCGTCAGCACCTTCGCCGCGATCGGCCTCGGCGACTGGTTCCGCTACCTGGTGGGCCTCCTCGAGGTCGCGGGCGTCGTGGGGCTGCTCGTTCCACGGCTGGCCGGGGCCGCGGCGCTGGCGTTGTCGGGCCTCATGGTGGGCGCGTCGCTGACTCAGCTCATCGTGGTCGGCAGCGGCCTGGCGCTGCCGATCATGATGCTCGCCCTTTCCCTGGTGATCGCCTGGGGTCGCTGGAGCAGTACGGCCCGCCTGTGGGCCGCCCTCACCCGCCGCTGACGGGACTTTCAGGTGCGCAGTTCGGGGAACTGGTCGTCGCGCCATTCGGGCAGCGGCGACTTCTCCGAGGCGGCCTCCTCCTCGCGGCCGCGCAGCTCCACCCGGCGGATCTTGCCCGACACCGTCTTCGGCAGCTCGAAGAACTCCAGCCTCCGCACCCGCTGGTACGGCGGGAGCTTGTCCCTGGCGTGGCGGAGGATCGCCAGCGCCGTCTCCCTGTCCGGCTCCCAGCCGGCGGCCAGTGCGACGTACGCCTTCGGCACCGCCAGCCGTAGTTCGTCGGGTGAGGGCACCACGGCCGCCTCCGCCACCGCCGGGTGCTCGATGAGCACGCTCTCCAGCTCGAAGGGCGAGATCTTGTAGTCGGAGGCCTTGAACACGTCGTCGGTGCGTCCGACGTAGAAGATGTAGCCGTCGGCGTCGCGGGCGGCCACGTCGCCGGTGTGGTAGTAGCCGGCGGCCATCGCCTCGGCGTGGCGGCGCTCGTCGCCCTGGTACCCGGTCATGAGCGAGAGCGGCCTGTGGCTCAGGTCGATGCAGATCTCGCCCTCCTCGGCCGGCTCGCCCGTGACGGGATCGACCAGGACCACCGGCACGCCGGGCGCGGGCAGGCCCATCGAGCCCGGCTTGACCGGCATGCCCGGCATGTTGCCGACCGACAGGGTCGTCTCGGTCTGGCCGAAGCCGTCGCGCAGCGTCAGCCCCCAGTGGTGCTGGACCTGCTCGATCACCTCGGGGTTCAGCGGCTCGCCCGCCGACACCACGTCGCGCAGCTTGCCGGGACCACCCGACAAATCGGCTTTTATCAGCATCCGCCACACCGTGGGCGGCGCGCAGAACGTCGTCACCTCCGCCCGCCGGACCTGGGCCAGCAGGGCGGCCGGATCGAACCTGCCGTAGTTGAAGACGAAGATCGTGGCCTGGGCGATCCACGGGGCGAAGAAGCAGCTCCACGCGTGCTTGGCCCACCCGGGTGAGCTGATGTTGAGGTGCACGTCGCCGGGCCGCAGGCCGATCCAGTAGGCCGTCGTCAGGTGCCCAACCGGGTAGGAGACCTGGGTGTGCTCGACCAGCTTGGGCCTGCTCGTGGTGCCCGAGGTGAAGTACAGCAGCAGCGGGTCCGTCGGCGCGGTGCCCGGGTGGGCGGCAGGGGGCGCAGGGGCGGCGTGGGCCTCGCGGTAGTCGACCCAGCCAGGCGGGGCGTCGCTCACGCAGATCTTCGTGTACGCCCCGGGCACGCCGTCGAACTTCGCGGTGTCGACCGGGTTGGCGATCACGTAGCGGGCGCCGCCCCTGTCGATGCGGTCGGGCAGGTCGGCCGGGCCCAGCGCGGTGGTGGCGGGCAGGATGACCGCGCCGAGCTTCATCACCGCCAGCATCGACTCCCACAGCTCGACCTGGTTGTTGAGCATGAGCATCACCCGGTCGCCACGGGAGACGCCCTGCGCCGCGAGAAAGGCAGCGACCTGGTCCGATCGCCGCGCCATCTCGTCGTAGGAGTAGCGGGCCTCGGAGCCGTCCTCCTCCACCACCCACAGCGCCGTCTGGTCGTTGCCGCGCGCGATCGCGTCGAACCAGTCGACCGCCCAGTTGAAGGGGCCGTCGAAGCGCGGCCAGGCGAACCGCTCGACCGCCTCGGCATGGCGCCCGCTGAGGCCGAGCAGCAGGTCGCGTGCCGTGAGATAGATCTCGGTGTTGCTGGTCGCGCCCATGGCGGCAACTCCTCTCGCTGGTTGCCACAAGCTACGACAGCAGTATCGACCCCGGCACCCCCGAAAGGGGGAGATCACCGGTCAGCGGGTCCAGGCGGGGTCGCGTCCTGTGAGGCCGAGGACGCGGTCCAGGGTCGGCGCGGAGGCGGGGACGGTGACCTCGGGGCCGTAGACGCCCATCTGCCTGCCCTGCTCGGCGCCCTTGGCGACCTCCTCGTAGACGTAGTCCATGAGGCCGTCGTCCCACACCGGGCGCTGGCCGGTGGCCTGGGCGACGTCCCAGCCGTGGACGACCAGCTCCCCCACGACCATCCCGCCGACGAGCGAGGCGGGCAGCTCCATCGGGCCGCCCATGTGGGTGGCGCCTTCCCAGGCGGCGGGCGTGCTCCAGGCGGCCACGACGCGCCCGACGCTCGCCTCGAGATCGGCGGCCCAGTCACCGCCGGTGAGGTCGATGTCCGACTCGGCGGCGGCGGGCGGCGGCACGCTCTCCTTGCGTCCGGCCCCTTCGAGCGAGGGCCCCCAGAACAGCAGATGGTTGACCAGTGCGCGCACGTCGAACTCGGCGCACGGAGTGCGGGCGTCCAGCTGGTTGGGCTTGACGTTGCGGATGATCTCCAGGAGGGGGGCGGCCGCGCGGGCCGTCAGCTCGATGTCAGGCATGACGTCCAACCAAGCACATCGCCCCGGCGAGTGTCTTGAACAAACGCGACGTATGCTCGGCGGCATGCCCAGGGACGCCCGTGAGCTCGCCGGTGCGTGGGCGAGGTTCCAGCGCCACGCCGTGGCGAGTCCTTCGCCCGATCTGGCGCCGTTCGTCGAGCGTTACTGGATGGTCTCGTGGGAGTACGGCGAGCCGTACCGGCAGCTGGTCGTGCCGTACCCGAACGTGCACCTGACGTTCCGCGACGACGGCGCGATCGTGCAGGGCGTCCAGGGCGGGCACCGGATCAGGGTGCTGGCGGGGACGAGCGGCGTGTTCGGGGTGGCCTTCCGTCCCGGAGGGTTCCGGCCGTTCCTGCGCCGGTCCGTCTCGACGATCACGAACCGGTCGATCGAGGCGAGCCAGGTGTTCCCCGCCGCGCCGCCCGACCCGGTCGAGGTCGAGACGGTCGAGGACTACCTGAGATCGCGGCTGCCCGAGCGCGACGCCAGGGCGGAGCGGGCCGCCGACATCGTGGCGACGATCGTCGCCCGGCCTGAGCTCACCAGGGTCGACGCCTTGGCGCGCCATCTCGGGACGAGCGTCAGGGAGTTGCAGCGGTTGTTCGCCGAGTATGTCGGCATCGGGCCGAAGTGGGTGATCCGCCGCTACCGGCTGCACGAGGTCACCGAGCGGCTGGCACGGGGCGTGCCGATCGACTGGCCAGGCCTCGCGGCCGAGCTCGGGTACGCCGACCAGGCGCACTTCGTCAGGGACTTCAAGGACGTGTTCGGCGAGTCTCCGACCCGGTACGCCGAGAGGTACTAAAGGCGCGGCGGTACTCGCGGGGCGGCACGCCGCGGCGCAGCAGGAAGCGTTCGCGCAGGACGGCGGCGCTGGCATAGCCGACCTGGTGGGCGATGGCCTCGATCGGCAGGTCGGTGCTCTCCAGGAGCTGCTCGGCCAGGTTGAGTCGTTGCGCCAGCAGCCAGGCGTGCGGGCTGGCGCCGGTCGCGGCCTTGAACCGGCGGGCGAAGGAGCGGCGGCTCATGAGCGCCCTGGCGGCCATCTCCTCCACCGACAGGCGACTGGACAGGCGGGTCCTGGCCCAGGCGATGACCTCGGCCAGCCGTTCGTCGTCACCGTCGGCGGGGACGGGCGCGGCGAAGTACTGCGCCTGGCCGCCGTCCCTGTGCGGGGGCGTGACCAGCTCGCGGGCGGCCGTGTTGGCGGCCACCGCGCCGTGTTCGCGCCGCAGCAGGTGCAGGCACAGGTCGATGCCGGAGGCGGCGCCCGCGCCGGTCAGGATGCTTCCCTGGTCGACGTAGAGGGCCTCGGGGCGGACGCGGACGGCCGGATGGCGCGCGGCCAGCTCGTCGGCGAACCGCCAGTGCGTGGCGGCTTCAAGGCCGTCGAGCAGACCGGTCGCGGCCAGCAGGAACGTGCCCACGCAGTAGGAGGCGACGGTCGCGCCCCGCTCGTGCGCGACGCGGAAGGCCTCCAGCGCCGAGGGAGAGGGCCGGTCGCGAAACCCGCTGTACGGCAGCGCCAGCACGAGGTCGGCGGTGGCCAGCCGGTCGAGCCCGTGTTCGACGCGCAGGCCGAGGCCCAGGTCGGTGCGCACCTCGCCGGGCCGGTCGGCGCACACGGAGAAGTCGAGGGCGCCGAAGGCCTCGCCGGCCACGCCCATGCCGAGCATCGTCACTCCGGGGGGCGCGTAGGCGGCCACCGACTGGAATCCGGTCACCGCCCCAGCCTGGCACAAAACCCTCGATCCTTGGCATAACGGCCACTGTCCCGCGGTCCGCGCCTCCAGCAGGATTCCTGCCATGAGTGACGCTCCCCGAGGCCGCGACGCCTCCCACCACATCCTGAACGTCGGCTACACCTCCTCCCGTGGGCCGGGGGTGGCCGCGACCGTCTCGCTGGTCAGGGACGGCGAGTTCGTGATCGTGTTCGACCCCGGCATGGTCTCCGGGCCTGAGGCGATCACCAAGCCGCTCGCCGACCTGGGTCTGCGGCCGTCGGAGGTGACCGACGTGGTGCTGAGCCACCACCACCCCGACAACATCGTCAACGCCGCACTGTTCCCGCAGGCGCGGGTGCACGACCACAAGGCCGTCTATCGCGGCCACGACTGGACGGACAGGGAGGCGGAGGGCTACGAGTTCACCCCGTCCCTGAAGTTGATCTTCACGCCCGGCCACAGCAGGGAGGACATCACCCTGCTCGTCGGCACGCCCGACGGGGTCGTGGCGCTGGCCGGTGACCTGTGGTGGCGCGCGGACGGCCCCGCCGACGACCCGGTCTCACCCGACCGCGCCCAGCTCAGGGCGAGCAGGGAACGCGTGCTCGCCGTGGCCGACGTCATCGTGCCGGGCCACGGCGCCCCCTTCCCCGTAAGCGACACCGTGCCGCTCTGAGGGGACGGCTCAGCGGGCCGTACGGCCGATCAGCTGGGGGACCGTGGTGGCGTGGCGGCGCAGGCGGCGCGACAACTGGCGGTGGATGCGGGACGCCCACAGCGGCCCGCCGTAGATCATGCCGGTGTAGCCCTGGACCAGCGTGGCTCCGGCGAGCAGCCGCTCCCACACGTCGTCGACGTCTTCGACCCCGCCGACCGACACCAGCGTGAGCCGGTCGCCGACCCGCGCCCGCAGCCGCCGCAGCACCTCGAGGGAGCGCTCCTTCAGCGGCCTGCCGGACAGCCCGCCGCTCTCCCCCGAGTGGCGGATGGTGGTGTTGGTCGCGATGATCCCGTCGAGCCCCAGCTCCAGCGCCAGCTCCGCCACCGCGTCGACGTCGGCGTCGGCCAGGTCGGGCGCGATCTTGACCAGCAGCGGCGTGCGGCGCGGCGTGGTGTCGGCGACCGCCTTCACCTCCGCCAGCAGCGGCCGCAGCAGCTCGACCGCCTGCAGGTTGCGCAGGCCGGGCGTGTTGGGCGAGCTGACGTTGACCACCAGGTAGTCGGCCAGCGGCGCCAGCTCCTTGGCGCTGGCCACGTAGTCGGCCGCCGCCTCGGACTCGGGCACGACCTTGGTCTTGCCGATGTTGACCCCGACCACGACCGGCACACCTCTGGTACGGCGGAGCCTGCGCGCCGCCGCGTGGGCGCCCGCGTTGTTGAACCCCATCCTGTTGATCACCGCGTGCTGCCGGAGGTCGCGGAACAGGCGAGGCCGCGGGTTGCCCGGCTGGGCGTGGGCGGTGATCGTGCCGACCTCCACGTGGCCGAACCCGAACGCCGACAGCGCCTCGGCGCACGCCGCGTCCTTGTCGAACCCGGCGGCCAGGCCCAGCGGCCCGGGGAAGTGAACCCCGAAGGCCGTCACCCGCAGCGCGGGGTCGCTGGGCGCGAGGAGGCGGTGGAGCAGCCGCTTGAGCAGCGGCAGCGTGGAGAGCAGCGCGAGCGCTCTGACGGTCGCGTGGTGCACGGCCTCGGCGTCGAAGCGCCGCAAGACCTGCGTGAACAGGAGTCGGTACATCAAGGACCAGGCTATCGGTCCTGGCCGACAAGGCCCGCTTCGTAGGCCACGATCGCCGCCTGGACCCTGTTGCGGACCTCCAGCCTGGTCAGGATCGTGCTGACGTAGGCCTTGACGGTGCCCTCGACGATGAACAGCCGCCTGGCGATCTCGGCGTTGGACAGGCCCTGGCCGAGCAGGGCCAGGACCTCCTTCTCGCGGTCGGTGAGCGCCTCGATCCGGTCGCGGGCGTGCGCGCCGCGACCCATCCTGCCGCCGCTGACCTGGGCGATGACCCGGTGGGCGACCTTGGGCGAGAGGTAGGCGGCGCCCTCGGCGACGGCGTGGATGCCCGCGATGAGCTCGCGCGGGTCGCCCGCCTTCAGCAGGAAGCCGCTGGCACCGACGTCGAGCGCCTTGGCGATGTAGTCGTCCTCGCCGAAGGTCGTGAGCATGATGACCGCCGTGCCGGGCGCCACCCGCCGGATCTCGGCCGCGGCGGCCAGGCCGTCGAGTCTGGGCATGCGGATGTCGAGCAGCGCGACGTCAGGCCGGTGGCTGATGGCCAGGTCGACGGCCTGCCTGCCGTCTCCCGCCTCCGCGACGACCTCGAAGGCCGGGTCGACGCTGAGGATCGCGGCGACCCCAGCCCTGATCATGGCCTCGTCGTCGGCGAGGAGGATTCTTACCACGTCTGTATATTGCCCGACATGGCGCAGGTGAAGGTGTACGGCAGGCGTGATGTGTGGGCGGGGCGGCAGCGAGAGGTCTCTGACCTGCTGCACGAGTGCGTCACGAAGGCGTGGGGGCTGCCGGAGGGCAAGCGGTTCCACCGCTTCCTGCTCCTCGACGCCGACGACCTGATCTGCCCGCAGCGCGGCGACGCCTACCTCATCGTCGAGATCGTCTGCTTCACCGGGCGCAGCGACGAGGCCAAGCGGGCGCTGATCCGCGAGGTGTTCGCCAAGGCTCCCGCGCTCGGCCTCTCGACCGACGACCTGGAGCTAACGATCATTGAGATGCCCGCTGTGAACTGGGGCATCAGAGGCGTTCCCGCCGACGAGCTGGCGTTGCCGTACAAAGTCGAGGTTTAGCCGCAGCACCAGCACCGCGGCCAGGACGGCGACGCCGCCCGCGAGCTGTCCCGGTGTGAGGCTCTCGCCGTACACGACGGAGGTGGACACGAGCGTGACCACCGGTTCCGCGCACGACAGGATGGCCGCGGTCGGCGCGCCGAGCAGCCGCACGCCCACGAACAGGGTCGCCATCGCCAGCACGGTCGAGACGAGGCCGAGCAGGCCGGTCCACAGCCAGCCCTCGGCCGTGCCGGGCAGCTGGAAACCGCCCGCGAAGCCCAGAGTGATCGCGGCGGCGGTGCAGACGATGGCCGACAGCAGGTAGACGTCCAGGTCGGCGGGCAGGCCGTCGGCGACGGTGAGGTAGATCGCGTAGGCGACGGCCGCGCCGAGCGCCAGCAGCACGCCCACGCTCCCGCCCTCCGACACTCCGCCGAGGCCGAGCAGGAGCACCAGGCCGACGGCCGAGCAGCCGAGCGCGGCGAGCTTGCGCCGGTCGAGCGGCTCCCTGCGCAGCGCGACGGCCAGCGCGGTCACCAGCGCGGGGAAGGTGTAGAGGAGCAGCGCGGCCAACGAGGCGTCGATCCTGGCGACCGCGCCGAAGTAACACAGAGCCTGTACGGCATAGCCGACCCCGCCCAGCCCCACGGCGGTGAACAGCACCTTCCGCACCGGGAGGGCGGGCCTGCGCCACGCGCACACGGCCCACAGCACGACGGCGGCGATGACGAACCTGCCGGTCAGCATCTCCGTCACGCTCACGCCCGACTGGTAGGCCTCCTTGGCGAAGATCGGCGACAGGCCGAACCCCGCGGCGGAGATCAGGCACCACAACACTCCCATGGTGCGCAACCTAGGCAGTGGCGAGCCATCGAGGTAGCCTTCCTTTCCTTGAGATTTCACAGGAAATGCCTATATGACCACGTTGCACCAGCTTCGCTGCTTCCTGTCCACGTTCGAGCACGGCTCGTTCACCGCGGCCGCCACCGCCCTCGGCTACGCCCAGCCGTCCGTCTCCGAGCAGGTGCGGCTGCTGGAGCAGCACCTCGACGTGAGCCTCTTCCTCAGGGTCGGCAGGGGCGTCGTGCCCACCGAGGCCGCGCTCGCGCTGCGCCCGCACGCGCTGGCCGCCATCGCCGCGGTCGACGAGGCGGGCAGGGCGGTGGCCGCGGTCCGCGAGATGCTGACGGGCACGGTGCGCCTGGGCCTGTTCGGCACGGCCCGCTTCTATCTGGGCGCCGACCTGGTGGCCGATGTCCTCGAACGGCACCCGGGCGTGCGCGTCGAGCTGATCGGCCAGAACTCGGCCGAGGTGCTCGACCATGTCCGCAGGGGCAGGCTGGAGGCGGCGGTCGCGGCGGTGCCCGTGGCCGACGAGGGGCTGTCGGTGACGCCGGTGCTGCGCGACGAGCTGGTCTTCGTCAGCACCGAGCCGTCCGGTCCCGTGACGCCCGAGCAGCTGGCCGAGCGTCCGCTCGTGCTGCCGAACGTCAGCTGGCGCGAGGAGGACGCCACCCGCCGCACGCTCACCAGCACCCTGCAGGCGGCGGGCCGGGTGCTGCGGCCGCGGGTGGAGGTGGAGGACCCGGAGATGGCGCTGGAGATCGCGGCGCGCGGCCTGGCGGCGACGGTGACCTGGCGGGGCGTGCTGCACCGGCTGGCCGACCGGCTGCCCGGCAACCTGCGGTGGGCGCCGCTGGACCCGCCGCTGCACGACACGTTCGCGATCGTGCACGGCCCCGCCCTGTCCCCCGCCACGCGGATGGTGCTGGAGCTGGCCTCGGCCCGGATGCGCGCCCTGGAGGCCCAGGTCAGACGGTAGGAGAAAACCTTTCGACGCGGAGGTGCGGGCGACGATGGAGGGATCACCATCCGCTCGGCCGTCGCCTCCTTCACGATCGGCGACCTGCGGGTCAACCGCCACGCCTTCGAGGTGGAGTTGCCCGCCGAGGCGTTCGGCGGGGTCACCGGCAAACTGATCGCGCTGGGCGCCGAGCTGGACGACACCTCGCCCACGCTCGTCACAGGGTCGCTGCCCGCTCGCCTGGTGAACACCGCCAAGCGTCACCTTCCGGGCCTGACGGGCGGAATGGGTGTGTGGTGGTCGAGGCCGTCGGGCGACCGTCCGATATCGAGCAGAAATTCACCGGCTCGCCTTTAAAGTCGCGCCACCACCGCCGAATATCGACAATTCCCTGATCGGGGCTGGTGCACACCGGCCCCGATCGGCGTTCCCACGCCCTAACACGCGTAACACGGTATCTCTACGGCCAACGTACAGCCAACGAAATCTTGCCCGCCAATCTGCCGTTTGCCCTGCACGGCAGCGGAATCCGCGATTGCCGGGAGGCTACCATCAAGGTCTTTGTAAGGGATTTCTCGCGCATTGCAGGGGCAAATCTCAGCAGTTTTCCCCACGCCCGACTTAAGGGATTGTTCCGGAGAAATGATGGTTGTACCGGTAAGGGATAACCGCCATACCGTGGAGTGGGCGGGGCACCAGAGGTCGTGGCACCAGGCCGTCCACCCGCTCGGCCTGGTCGGCCTGGACCTGGTGTGCATGACGTTCACCTCGCTCATGGCGGGCCAGGCTGTCGCGAGAGTCGCCCTCGCGGGAGCGCTGGTCGTGGCGCTGAACGCGGCGGGCCGCGGCTACGAGCCGCGGGTCCTGCCGTCGAGCCTCGACAGGGGGTTCTGGCTGGCCGGTTCCGGCCTGGTCGCGCCGCTGGCCGCCTTCTGGGGAAGCGCCACACTGGCGATCGTCGCCCTGACCTGCCTGCTGTTCACCCTCCTGGCCTTCTGCGGCAGATGCGCGGTCAACGCAGCGGTACGCGGCGCGCGCAGGCGCGGCGCCACCACCCACGCCGTGATCGTCGGCGCGGGACGGCACGGGCAGCGCCTGGCCGTCGCCCTGCTCGGCCACCCCGAGTACGGCCTGCTGCCCGTCGGCTTCGTCGACGAGGCGGGCGAACACGACTCACGGCTTCCGGTGCTCGGGAGCCCCGCCGACCTGCGCGAGATCCTGCGCGGCCACGAGGCGCGCGCGGTGGTCATCGCGGGCCGGGAGGACCAGGCCACGGCCAGGACGGCCAGGTCGCTGGGCTGCGAGGTCTACCTCGCGCCCGAGCCGGGCGACCTGCTGGTCGACTTCGTCCCGCTGCGCGAGCACGTCAGGAGCTTCGCTCTCCTACGCATGCGCCCCCACCCGCAAGCCCGGCTGACCTGGCCGCTCAAGCGCGCGCTCGACATCGCGGTCGCCGTGGTCGGCCTGATGGTCAGCGCCCCGATCCTGGCCGTGTGCGCGCTGCTGGTGCGCTGGGAGATCGGCCCCGGCGTGCTGTTCAGGCAGCGCAGGGTCGGCTACGGCGGCGCACCGATCGAGCTGATCAAGCTGCGCACGCTCAAGCCCCTGGACGACCACGAGTCGGCGACCCGCTGGAGCATCGCCGACGACCATCGGCTCGGCCCGGCGGGCAGGGCGCTGCGCAGGACCTCGCTCGACGAACTGCCCCAGCTCTGGAACGTGCTGAAGGGCGACATGAGCATCGTCGGGCCGAGGCCGGAGCGCCCCTACTTCGTCGAGCAGTTCTCCGGCACCACGCCGCACTACCACCTGCGCCACCGGGTGCCCGTGGGGATCACCGGCTGGGCCCAGATCCACGGACTGCGGGGGGACACCTCGATCGAGGACCGGGCCCACTTCGACAACCACTACATCGACGACTGGTCGCTCAGAGCGGACTTCAAGATCATGCTCAGGACCGCCTGGTCCCTGCTTCGCCCGGGTGGCAGCTAGGAATGCGCACTCTTCCCCGAACGCTGATCAGCAGGCCCAGCCTCCTGGCCGCCCTCACCGTCCTGCTGACCTGCCTCCCCTCGGGCCCGGCCGATCAGGTCTCGGCCGTCAACGTCACCGTCGCCGACGTGGCCTCGGTGGTGCTGATCGTCGCGGCGGCCGCCTGCCTCCTGGCGAGCCGCAGACCGCTGCCGGGGCGCGCGATCGTGCTCGCGCCCGTGGTCGCCGCCGCCACGATCGCGACGCTGGCCTCTCCCGACCTGGCGACCAGCCTCCCGGGCCACGTCCGATACATCCAGATCTTCGTGCTGATCCCGCTGGCCGTCCTGGTGACGCTGCGCGACAGGATCGACGCCTGGCTGCTGGGCGGCGCGCTGGTGGCCGCCGCCGCCGTACAGGGGGCCGTCGGCTGCTACCAGGCGGTCACGGGAACGGGCGCGTCCTACGGCGGCGAGCGGGTGCGGGCCGTGGGCACGTTCGGCGCGCTCGACGTCATGGGCATGGCGACGGTGGTCAGCTACGGCGCCATCATCCTGCTCGGCGCGGGGCTGACGCTGCGCGGCAGGCCGAGGATCGCCGCGCTGGCGGGCGCGGGCCTGCTGGCCGTACCCCTGGCGCTGTCGCTGAGCCGCGGCACCTGGGTGGCCATGGCCTGCGCCGCGCTGGTCATGCTCGTCATGTACGGCACGCGCGCCGCGGCCCGCGTGGTCATGGTGACGGCGGCGGGAGCGGTCCTGCTGGTGTGCGGGCTCGGCATCGGCTCCGACACAATCGGGCCGCGGCTCACCTCGATCACCTCGTCGCTCACCCAGCCCGACCAGTCGGTGAGCGACCGGTACAACCTGTGGCGGACCGCCGCGGGCATGTGGCAGGACCACCCGCTGACCGGCGTGGGCCCGCGCCGGTTCGCCGCGCTGCGCGACAGCTACGCGCCCACGTCGCTGTCGTCGGGCAGCGACACCGACGACCCCGTCAACGGCTTCCGCCGCCAGCCGCTGCTGTCGCCGCACAACATGTACCTGCTCGTGCTCAGCGAGCAGGGCGTGCTCGGACTGGCGGCCTTCACGTTCCTGCTCGGCGCCCTCACGGTGTGGTCGGCCATGCGCGCGGGCCTCGTCGTCACCGGACTGCTGACCTGGGTGATCGTCGACTTCGCCTACTCCGACATCGGTGGCGCCCCGACGCTGGTCACGGCCGTGACGCTGGGGGTCGCGCTGTCCTGGGCCTGCGGCGGGTGGAAGCGATGAGAACGACGGACGCCCCCGGGCTGAAGGCCGCCAGCGTCACCGCGGTGCTCATCGGGCTCGGCTTCCTGCTCGGCTTCGGCCGCGACCTGCTGCTGGCCAGGACCTTCGGCGCGGACTCGGGCACCGACGCCTTCCTCGTGGCGTGGATGGTGCCGGAGACCGCCGCGCCGCTGCTCATCGAGGGCGCCATGGCCTTCCTGATGGTCCCGCTGTTCAGCAGGGCGGCCCAGCTGGGCGACGACGTCGGGCACCTGGTCTCGGCCACGCTGCCGCACATGAGCGTCGCGCTGGCCGTGCTGAGCGTGGTCACGGCGGCGGGCGCGCCGTGGCTGGTCGCCCTCCTGGCTCCGGGCATCGCCGACGCCGAGCTCGCGGTGCGCTGCATGCGCTTCACCTCGGTCACCATCCTGATGTTCGGGCTGGCCGGATACGCCAGCGCGGCGCTGCGCGCCCACCACGTGTTCGGGCCGCCCGCGACCGTCACCGTGGCCTACAACCTGGGCATCGTCGCCTGCGTCGCGTGCTTCCACGACCTCGGCGTGTCCGCCGCCGCGATGGGCGTGGCGATCGGCGGGGCTGCCATGGTGCTCGTCCAGGCGCCAGCCTTCGTCCGCAGGCTCGGGCTGCCGCGCAGGCCCACGGCAACGATGCTGCTGCCGCTCGGCGCGTTCGTGCCCGTCGCGGCCTTCACCCTCGAGCGCCAGGGGCAGGTGTTCGTCGAACGGTTCGTCGGCTCGTCGCTGGCCGAGGGCTCCATCACGCACCTCAACTACGCGCAGAAGATCGCCCAGGTGCCGATGATGCTGTCGCTGGTCGTGGCCACGGTGAGCTTCCCCCACCTGGTGCGCGCCGTCACGGCGGGCGACAGCGTCGCCGCGTGGCGCAGGCTGACCGACGACCTGCTGGCCGCCGCCGCGATCGTGCTGCCGGCCACCGTCGTCCTGGTGGTGTGCGCGCCCGACATCGTGCGGCTGCTGCTGCAGTACGGCGCGTTCACCGACACCGACACCGCCGCCACCGCCGAGATCATGCGCGTCTACGCGCTCGGCCTGCTCGGCCAGGCCATCGTCAGCGTCGCGTGCAGGGTCTTCTTCTGCGGGTCGCGGCCGAGCTGGTATCCGGCCATGGCGATGGTCGCCGGCCTGGCCGCCACGATCGCGCTGGCCGTGCCGTCCTCGGGGGCCGTGGGGATCGCCGCGGCCAACGCGGCGGGCATCACGCTGACCGCGGCGATCCTGCTCGCGGGCCTGCGCGGCCCCGCCGTCGGCATGCCGGTGCGCGAGATCGCCCGGCCCGCCGCCTGCCTGGTCCTGGCCGCCGTGGTCGCCGCCGCGGCCGGCTGGATCACGCGTTCGCTGCTGGAAGGACTGCCGTCGGCGGCCGCCCTCGTGCTCGCCGCGCTCGCGACGGCGGCGGCGTTCTTCGCCGTGACAGCACTCACGGGAACAGAGGAGATCAACAGGATGACCAGGATGCGAGGTCGCTCGTGACCGCCATGCCGCTCGTGCTCATGTACCACTCGGTGACCAAGTACGACAGCGACCCGCTGCTCGTCACCGTCTCACCCGAGCGGTTCGCCGCCCAGATGCGCTGGCTGGCCGACTGCGGGCTGCGCGGCGTCTCGATGCGCGACCTGCTGGCCGCCCACCGGTCGGGTACGGCACGCCGCCTGGTCGGGCTCACCTTCGACGACGGCTATGCCGACTTCGCCAGTGAGGTCGTGCCCGTACTGCTCGACCACGAGTTCACCGCCACCGTCTTCCCCGTGACGGGCGAGCTCGGCGGCTGCAACGCCTGGGACGCCGCCGCCGGGTACCCCCGCAAGCCGCTCATGGACGCCGACGACGTGCGCAGGATGGCCGATCTCGGCATGGAGGTCGGCTCGCACTCGGTCTCGCACCGTTCGCTCACGACGCTGGCCGACGACGAGCTCGGGCGCGAGCTGGCGGCGAGCAGGACGGCGCTGGAAGAGATCGTCGGCGCCGAGGTGACCGGCTTCTGCTACCCGTACGGCCACGCCGGCGCCCGCGAGGTGGCCGCCGTGCGCGAGGCGGGCTACGGCTACGCGTGCGCCATCTGGAAGTCGGAGCTCAGCGGGGCGCACGCGCTGCCGCGCACCTACGTCGGCGAACGCGACGGCACGCTGCGCCTGCACGCCAAGCGGCTGCGGCACCGGATGCGGTGGGGGCTGTGAGAGTCCTCCACGTCATCACCGGGTTGGCGGCCGGTGGCGCCGAGCAGCAGTTGCGGGCGCTACTGCCGTACATGAGCGCGCGGTGCGAGGTCGCGGTGCTGACCGGGCTCGGCGTGGTGGCGGAGGCCATCAAGGCGACGGGCGTGCCCGTCCACCGGCTCGACATGCGCGGCAACCGCGACCTGCGCGCGGTCGGGCGGCTGGCCAGGCTGATGCGGACCGGCCGCTACGACGTGGTGCACGCGCACCTCTACCGCGCCTGCGTCTACGGCAGGCTGGCCGCGCGGCTGGCCAACGTCCCCGCGATCGTGGCGACCGAGCACTCGATCGGGCACGAGCGGATCGAGGGACGCCGCATCACCATGCCGATCAGGCAGCTCTACCTGGCCAGCGAACTGCTCGGGCACGCCACCGTGGCGGTCTCCTCCCCCGTGGCCGAACGGCTGGCCGCGTGGGGGATCCCGCGCTCGCGGATCGTGGTCATCGCCAACGGCATCGACGGCGCGGCGTTCGGCTACGACCCGCGGCTGAGGGAGCGGACCCGCGCCCGGCTCGGCGTGCCCATGGACGCGTTCGTGGTCGGCGGGGTCGGCCGCCTCGAACCGGGCAAACGCTTCGACCTGCTCATCGAGGCGATGAAGGGCCTGGACGAGGCGATCCTGCTGCTCGTCGGCACCGGATCCGTCAGGCGGCGGCTCGAGGACCTGGCCCGCGCGCTCGGCGTCGAGCGGCGGGTGATCTTCGCCGGGGAGTCGGCCGACATGCGGGGCATGCTCTCGGCGATGGACGCGCTGGCCGCGCCCTCGCAGGAGGAGACGTTCGGCCTGGCCGTCGTCGAGGCGCTGGCCGCCGGGCTGCCCGTCCTCTACGACAGCTGCCCCGCCATCGACGACCTGCCCCGCGACGCCGCGCCGGGAGCGCGCCGCGTCACGCGGGGCGAACTGGGCGCCGAGCTCAGGGCGCTGGCCACGGCACGGCCCGCCAGGTTGGCGCCTCCCGGAGCCGTCCGGCTCTACGACATCCGACACCAGGTCGACCAACTGGAAGCGCTCTACCGGCGCCTGCTCGGCGCCCAGGCCAACGAGGAGCAGAGATGACACGCAAGCATGCTCGGACGCATCGGTGGCTGGCGCGATGGTGGGTGCCGCTGTCGCTGCTGCTCGGAGTGACGGCGGGGCTCATCTACTCGCTGTCCAAGGAGCCCGTCTACAGCTCCGACGCCTACGTCCTGGTCGTGTCGGAGGGCGACATGGCCCAGGCGGTGCACTTCGCCCAGGCTTACACCAGGATCGCCGTCCAGCCCGGCCTGATCACCGGCGACGAGCAGACGCGCAGGACGCTGAGCGCGTCGGCCTCGCCCGACGCGCCGCTCATCAGGCTCACCACGCTCGCGCCCACCGCGCGCCAGGCGGCCGAGCAGGCCAACCAGGCGGCCACGGCGCTGATCCTGTACGGCAACCGGCACAGCACCGACACCAGGGTGCGGCTGACCAGCTTCGCCGGGGCCTCGGTGCCGGCCTCGCCGTCGTCGCCCGTGCTGCTGGTCAACGTGAGTGTCGGGGCTGCGGCGGCGGTGCTCCTCGTCGGGCTCGTCTGGCTGGCCGGGCCGTACGTGCTGACCAGGCCCACGCCGGAGCGGACGCCGGAGGCGGGCACAGTGGAGAGGACTCCGGCGATGAGCGGGGCGGAGGCGTGAAGGCCCACCCGGGGGTTCTGCATGGCCCTGGGCGGCCGCGGGTGCTGCATGTGACGCAGCCCGTCGACGGCGGGGTGGGCGCCTACGTGGCCGCCGTGGTGGCGGATCAGGTACGGCGCGGCTGGCAGGTCGCGGTCGCGTGCCCGGGAGCGGGACCGCTGCGCGAACGGCTGGCCGAGCTGGACGTCCTCTGGCTCGACTGGCCCGTGAAGCGGTCGCCAGGCCCCCGCGACCTGGGGGCGATCAGGCGGCTCGGACGGCACCTCGCCGCGTTCGAGCCGGACGCGGTGCACCTGCACTCGGCGAAGGCGGGGCTGGTCGGCAGGGCCGTGATCCGCGGCCGGATTCCCACGCTGTACCAGCCGCACGGCTGGTCGTGGCTGGCCGCCCGCGGCCTGGTCACCAGGGCGGCGCTGGCGTGGGAGCGCCGCGCCGCGCGCTGGGCGGACCTGCTCGTGTGCGTGGGCGAGGGCGAGTCGGACCTGGCCCGGAGCAACGGCGTGCGCGGGAACCTGGTCGTCGTGCGCAACGGCGTGGACCTGCGCCGGTTCCGCCCCGCCGGCAAGGAGGAGCGGGCGACCTCCCGGGAACACCACGGTGTCCTCTGGTCGGCGCCGCTGGCCGTGTGCGTCGGCAGGGTCACCCGGCAGAAGGGACAGGACCTGCTGCTGTCGGCCTGGGAGCTGGTCGTGGAGCGCTGCCCTCAGGCCAGGCTCGTCATCGTGGGCGACGGCGACCTGCTGGACGAGCTGCGCGCGCTGGACACCCCCGGTGTTCACTTCACCGGCGCGGTGCCCGACGCCCGCCCCTGGTACGTCGCCGCCGACGTGGTGGTCCTCCCCTCGCGTTGGGAGGGGCTGCCGTTGACCGCCCTGGAGGCCATGGCCACCGGGCGGTCGCTGGTCGTCTACGACGTGGCCGGGCTTTCCGAGGTGGTCGGCCAGGACACGGGCGTCGCCGTACCGGCTGGGGATGTCGGGGCGCTGGCCGACGCGCTGTCGTGCAGGCTCGCGCAGCCCGCGCTCGCGGCGGCCGAGGGGCGGGCCGCCGCGGCCTGGTCAGCGACGTTCGACAGCGCGGTCGCCTTCGGCGAGTTGGCCGAGCACACGTTGCGGCTGGTGGGCATGAACGCCAGGGCGACCGCTGACAGCGGGGTGGTCGTCGGCGGCGGGTTGAGCGCCATCGGCGGCGTGGGCCCCGACCACGAGCTGGCCGCCATCTTGGGCCTCCACCATGGGATGGCCGCCGTCGGCGAGGTGGCCGCTGCGGGCGGGATGGCCGCCAGCGGTGGTGTGGGCCCGGACTCCGGGGCGGCCGCCGTCGCCGAGGTGGCCGCCGTCGCCGAGGTGAGCGCCGTCGGTGCGGTGGGCTCGGACTCCGGGGTGGCTGCCGTCGGTGGGACGGGCGGTGGCGCGGGCACCGGCCTCGGGACGGCGCTGGCAGGCGTCACCGCGGGGGGCGCGACGGCGGCCTGTGCCTCCAGGAACGGCGCGATCGGCGTCGGCGTGAAGGGCGTCGGTGTGAACAGCGGGAGTGGCAACGGCTCGGGCGGCGCAGGCGCCGGTGCCAGAGCCGTGGGGCTGGACGGCGGGGGCGTGAACCGCACCGGCGTGTCCTGCTCCGGCGAGGTGAACGCGGCAGGCGTCGGCGCAGCCGTCGTGACCGGGGGAAGGGCGAGCGGGCGCGGCATCCCCGGCACGGCCGAGATCGGCGCCGCAGGACCCGGATCCACCAGCGGGCTCGGCCCCGCCGACAACGGCACCGCGCTGCCGGGATCCGTCGTGAGCGGGCTCGGCTCGGCCGACAGCGGCGCCGCACTGCCGGGATCCGTCGCGAGCGGGTTCGGGGTCTCCGGCTCGGCCGAGATCGGCGCCGCGGTACCGGCGGCCGTCGCGAGCGGGCTCGGCGTGAGCGACTCCGACGGCACCGGGGTCAACGCCGATGGCACGGGGCTGGGCGTCGACGGGATCGGCGTGGCGGGCTCAGCAGGCGTCGGCGTGGCGGACTCGGCCAGCGTGGGCGTGGCGGACTCGGCAGGCGTGGGTGTGGCGGGCGCGGTCGGTCGCAGCAGCCTGCGGAACACCGCCGACGAGCGCGGGTTCGACGAGCACTGCCAGACGCCGTGCGGACAGTAGTCGGAGATCGAGTGATACACCACATCGTGCTTGGCGATCCAGTCGAGCATCCGCCGTACGTACTCGGGCCGGTCGCCGTGATGGAAGAGCCCCCACTCGGGGAACGAGATCGGCTTGTCGTGCTCGTCGGCGAAGTCGGCATGCGCCTGCAGGCCGTACGGCTGCTCGATGTAGTCGGAGAACTCCCTGCCCGGGCCGAGGTCGTAGCTGTCCATGCCGATGATGTCGACCACGTCGTCGCCCGGGTAGCACCTCGTCCACCCGATGGCGTCGTGCCCGCGCGTGGGCGCGAAGTCGAAACGGAACCGCTGCCCCGGCGTCGCGCGCATCGCCGTGACGATGCGCCGCCAGTAGGCCTTCCACGCGTCCGGGTCGGGCTTGCACCGGTGGGAGTAGGTGCTGCCGTTCATCTCCCAGCCGAGCACGATGATGGTGTCGGCCGCGCCCGCGGCCACCAGCTTGTGCCCCAGCCGCTCGAAGAACGGGTCGAACGCGCCGTTCGCGCCCGCGCGGAGCAGGACGGACACCTCGTAGTCGGGCAGGTCGCCCTCGTTCGGGGAGATCATCGGCACGTTCAACGCCAGGACCCGGTTCGGCTTGGCCGCACGCCATCTGGTCCACGGTTCGAGGATGAATCCGGGCCCTTGCAGCGCACCCCAGACTTCCCCCGGCAGGTAGGTACGGCCGACCGTCACCTCGGCGCCCAGCCACGATTCGAAGTGGGGCAACCGATCGGTGCCCCGTTTGTCGGAGGCGAGGAAGACGCCGAGCGCGGCGGGCTTGCGTTCGGTCTCCTCACGCAACGCGCCGTTGACCCGTGCGCCCGTGGTGAACCACGCCACGACCGCCGATCCGGCGGCTATCGCAAAAAGACAGCGAATGTATCCCTTTTTGGTGGTCATCGCGTACGTCCCCATATGTCGTCTCAGGTTCCAACCTATATACCCAGGTCGACGAAATAACTCATATGCAAGCCCGGCGAGTTGCCGGGAAAATGCCCGAGATGAGGCATTTGACTTTTGGAGTGGAACGCAGAAGATGCTCGATTCGACCGTCCCCGCACTGATACTGCGGCTGGACGACAATATTTTTCATCATGGGACACTCGGCGCCATTCGTTCCCTCGGCAGGGCAGGCGTGGAGGTGCACGGGCTCATCGAGGGAAGTCACGCGCCCGTTTCCCGGTCGAAGTACCTGAGCCGCATGTACACCTGGTCGCCTGGCAAGGCGGTCGTCGAGACCCTGACCGAGGTGGCCGCGCGGATCGGGCGCAGGGCCGTACTCGTCGCCATGGACGACGCGGGCGCGATCGCGGTCGCCGAGCACGCGGCCGAGCTGCGGCCCCACTTCCTGCTGCCCGAGCAGCAGCCAGGACTGCCCCGCACGCTCGCCGACAAGGCCAGGCTCGCCGCCCTGTGCGCCTCCCTCGGCGTCGCGCACCCCGAGACGCGCATCGTGACCTGCGGGGACGACATCAAGGCCGCCGTCGCCGACCTCGGCCTCCCGCTGGTGGCCAAGTGGGCCCAGCCGTGGCTGCTCCCCCGCCACGCCGGCCTGCGCAACACCAGCCTGATCCACGAGCCGGGACAGGCCCTCGACCTGCTCGGGCACGACTGCGACAGTGACCTGCTGCTGCAGCGCTTCGTGCCCGGCGGGGCCGCGTCCGACTGGTTCTTCCACGGCTACTACGACCAGGACTCCACCTGCCTGTTCAGCGGCACGGGGCGCAAGGAGCGCGCCTACCCGCCCGGCGCCGGCCTCACCACGTACGGCAGAGCGCTGCCCAACCCGGCGATCGAGGACGTGGCCAACACGATGGCCGCCGCGCTCGGCTACCGGGGCGTCCTGGACATCGACTTTCGCCACGACGCGGCCGAGGACGTGTACTACCTGGTCGACTTCAACCCCCGTCTCGGCGCGCAGTTCCGGCTGTTCGGCGACATCCGGGGCCTCGATCTCGTCCGCGCCATGCACCTGCACCTGTCGGGAAAACGGCCGGCCGCGAGCCGTTCCGTCCACGGGCGCACATTCCTGGTGGAGAACTACGACATATATCCCGCATTTCGCGCAGGCCGGGAACGCACCTGCGCCGGATGGCTGCGCGCCATACGTGACGCCGACGAGCTCGCCTGGCTTTCGAGAGACGATTTCTGGCCCTTCGTGACAATGGCTAGACAGTCGATAAAGCGTGGCTTTACTCGCCTGGCGAGGGGTCGGAAATAGGCTTTTGGGTGCCTACGAACAGGAGGGGAAGTTTTGCAGACGCCGGTGATTGACGTGGCAATTGTGGGCGCGGGTCCCTACGGGCTTTCGGTTGCCGCTCACGCGCTCGAAGCCGGACTCGACGCACGTGTTTTCGGGCGGCCCATGCAGTCGTGGGAATGGCATATGCCGCGCGGAATGCTCCTGAAGTCCGAGCCGGACGCGTCGCATCTCGGCGACCCCGACCGGCGCTACGGACTGGACGCCTTCCGCCGCTATTCCTACGGCGAGCCCGTCCCCGTGGAGACGTTCGTCGCCTACGGCAAGTGGTTCCGCGCGCAGACGGTCAAGGACGCGCTCGACGAGTCGACGGTGACCAGTGTCGGCACCGAGGGCGGGCTGTTCACCGTCTCGCTCTCGTCCGGGGCCTGCGTGCTGGCCAGAACCGTCGTGCTGGCGCTGGGCTTCCTGCCCTTCGCGCACCGGCCCGACGCGCTGGCCGAGCTGCCGTCCGAGGTGTCCTCGCACAGCTCCGACCACCACGACCTGTCGGCCTTCGCCGGCAAGCACGTGGCCGTCGTCGGCGCTGGCCAGTCGGCGCTCGAGACCGCGACATTGCTCGTGGAGGCGGGCGCCAAGCCCCGCATCGTCGCCAGGACCAGGGAGCTGGCCTGGAACGACACACCCAACGACCGCCGCTCGGTCATCTCCCGCGCGCTGGCGCCCCGCTCGGGCCTCGGCTCGGGGTGGCCGTCCTACGTGTGGTCCGAGCTGCCTGGCTCCGTCAGGTACCTGCCGAAGGCGGCCCGCCGCCGTATCGTGCGCACCACGCTGGGGCCCGCGGGCTCGTGGTGGCTCAAGGAGCGCTTCGACGGCGCCGTGCCCGTGACGCTGGGCGTGCGACTGGAGGGGGCCGACCACCGCGGTGCCGTACGGCTGCATCTGACGAACGGCAGAGGCAACGTGCAGACGCTCGAGACCGAGCACGTCATCGCCGCGACCGGCTACCAGGTGGACGTCGGGAAGATCGACATCCTCGACCAGAACCTGCGGCGCGGCATCCGCTCGGCGGGCCCGACCCCGCGGCTGTCGAGGACGTTCGAGACCCCGATGCCGGGGCTCTACGTGGTCGGACTCGCGGCGGCCGCCACCTTCGGCCCCGCCATGCGGTTCGTCCACGGCTGCGACTTCGCCGCCCGGCGGGTCACCCGCGGCCTGGTGAACCAGGTGCGCAAGTCCGCTTGATCTTTCCAATGACCTGGTGAGAAGAACAGGGGAGCGAAATTGGTTGTGCGTGTAGTCCTCGCCGGTGTGACCGCGGCATTCGTCGGGGCGGCGGGAATCGTTCCCCTCGCCCACGCGGGCGCGTGGCCGGCGGCGTTCACGAACTCGGCGATCGAGGCCGCGGGCGACACACCGTCCGGCATCAAGGTCACCATCACCAAGACGATGCTCAACGGGGCGCGGGTGGGCTCCGCCGAGGTGTCGCCCTCCGATCCGGGGGCTCCGCCCGACGAGTACCTCAGCCCCGTCAACGCCAAGGCCGACGCGGGCATCGTCGACCGCTACGAGGAATTCCGGGTCAACGTCAACGGCTGGAGTGACGTCGCCGAGCTGACGTTCACCTTCTCCAGGCCGGTGCGCGACCCCCGCCTGCACGTGTTCGGCACCGGCGGCATGGACGACGGCGCCTTCGGCAGGCGCGACGACTACTGGGCCGGAGTGGAGCTGGTCAGAGGGACGCCCACCATGCCCACCTTCTCCAGGGTGGCGGGATTCCCCGGCTACGAGGTCACCGACACCTCGATCACGCCCGAGCGGATCTACCGGTCCGACGCCACCACCTGTGGCGTCGTCTACACCTGTGGCACCGTACAGGTGAACGGCACCGTCACCTCCTTCACGATCAAGCTCCGCGCCCGCAACCTGCGCACGCTGGGCTACGCGGGCAGGCAGCACCTGTGGGGCGCCTTCAAGGTGTCGCTGTACGAGGACGACTCCGACGCGCCCACCTCGTACGGCGCCGCCTCCCACGCCATCACCGACGTCTTCATCGGCGAGGACGCGACGCCCGACCACGTCGACACGCTGAGCTTCGACCCGCGCAGGGTGCGGGCGGATGCCGACGACGCGTTCCCGAAGGAGGAGATCGAGGAGCTCCAGCTCGAGGACGACGCCTCCACGTACTCGCTCGACGTGCCCGTTGTGGCGGGCTCGGAGGCCGAGCTGGCGGGATGGATCGACTTCGACCGCGACGGCAGGTTCGGCACGGACGAGCGGGCGTCCACGGAGATCGAGCCCGGCGCCGAGCGCGGGACTCTGATGTGGATCGTTCCCGGCACGACCAAGGGGGGAGACACGTGGCTGCGGCTGCGTGCCGCCGCCTCGTCCTCCGGGGTGAAGGAGGCGGCGGGCTGGGCCGACAGCGGTGAGGTCGAGGACTACCGGTTCAGGCTCGGGGAGCGTACGGCGATCACGCCGCAGTCCGAGACGCCCCTGGTCGAACCGGTGACGATCGAGACGCCGACGGTCGCACCGCCCAAGGTCAGCCCACCCAGGGTCAGCCCGCCGAAGGCCAAGCCGGCCAAGGCCGAGCAGTCCAGGGCCGAGCAGTCCAGGGCCGAGCAGTCCAAGGCTGAGCGG